>CAYMQN010000090.1:0-14099 GCA_964392545.1 uncultured Desulfobacteraceae bacterium | reverse complement strand
AGGCGGTACTGGATTTGAACCAGTGACTTCTACCGTGTGAAGGTAGCACTCTCCCGCTGAGTTAACCGCCCGTCAATCCTGGCTGTCGACCATCTCCTTGAGTTCCTTGCCGACCTTGAAGAACGGCAGCCTCTTGGAGGGGACGCGTATCTTTTCGCCGGTCTTGGGATTGCGGCCCACGTAGGACTTGTAGCCGTTGACGGTGAAACTGCCGAAGCCCCGGATTTCGACCCGATCCCCCCGGCCCAAGGAGTCCTCAATGGCGTCAAAGAAGATATTGACAATTTTTTCGGCTTCTTGGCGGTTTAGGTTGATGGTGTCCTTCAGAGCCATCATCAGGTCTGATTTGTTCATTGAGACTCCTTTACCTATCCGGCCCATGCGCTTGCGAAGACGAAAAGAAAGGTAACCTATAATCGTGGGGCCGGATCCAAGTCAAGAATTTTTTCCATCTGCGGGCGGCTGCCCGGCTGCCTCGTCCGCGCTTGCGGGATCGGCCTGTTCCGCCGGCGCAGTCGGCTCCTCCAAAACGGTGGCGCTGCTTTCCGTCACCCGTGCTTCGGGGGGCGGTGGGCTGGCCTCTTCCTTCTCCCCGTCCATGCGCGCGGCGGCTGCCGTCTCATCGTCTTCATCCGTTCCGTAGTCTTCTTCACCTTCCAATCCCAGGGCTTCGATTTCCTTGGGGGAGGGCAGGTCACGCAGGTCCTTCAGGTTGAAAACCTCCAGAAATTGGCGGGTCGTCCCGTAGATCATGGGGCGTCCGGGGATGTCCTTGCGTCCCAGGACCCGGATGAGCTTTTTTTCGAGCAGCATGCGCAGAACCCCGCCGCAGTCGACGCCGCGGATGTGCTCGACATCGGCACGGATGATGGGCTGCTTGTAGGCGATGATCGCCAGCGTTTCCAAGGCCGCCCGACTCAAGCGGGTGGGCGAGGGCTTGAGCAATTTCTTGACCCACTCACTGTATTCCGAGCGGGTGCGCAGTTGATAGCCGCCGGCCACCTCCCGCAGTTCGAAGGCCCCCCCGCGTTGGTCATACTCGGCGGACAGTTCGGCCAGGGCCTCCCGCACGGCAGTGATCTCCTCCACTTCCAGAACCGTCTTGAGCTGCTGGAGACTGACGGGCTCCTCGGAGACGAAAAGAAGGCTCTCCACAATGTATTTTAGCGGCTGTGTCATTGATAAAACAACCGGATCACGCCGGTTTGGACATGCTGGGTGATCCGCAACAGGCTTAGTTTGACCATTTCCAGGATGGCCAGAAAGGTTACGATGACGTCCGCGCGCGTCCGGCTTCCGGCAAAGAGTTCGTCAAACGCCACGGAACCCTTCTGCTCCAGGATATCGACAATTTGATTGATACGCTCCTTGACGGAGATGCGTTCGGTGTAGAGATCGACTTTGTGTTCCCCCGGTACGCCGTCCAGTATTTTACGGAACGCATCGATCAACTCGAACAGGCCGACCTGGATTTCCTTCTCTTCCACCGCAAAGGCGGCGGCCCGGGGCGACGTCGAACGGATGAAGGTCCGATCGCCGAGGAGATCGCGGTTCGCCAGCTGTTCGGCCGCCTCCTTCATTTGCAGGTATTCGATCAGCGGGCGGGCAATCGCGCTGCGGGGGTCTTCCTCCTCGTCCTCCTGGTCTTCATAAGCGGGCAGCAGCATGCGGGATTTGATCTGCGCCAGGGTCGCCGCCATGACGATGAAGTCCCCGGCGAACTCGATGTTCATGGCCTTCATCCATTCGAGGTACGCCAGATATTGCCGGGTGATCATGGCGATGGGGATGTCGTAGATATCCACCTCGTTCTTTTTGATGAGGTGCAGCAGGAGGTCCATGGGACCTTCAAAGACATCCTCCAATTGGATCTGATAAGCTTCGCTCATGGGCTTGCCCGTTCAAACAAGGGGTTTGAGGATTCTTGGACCCGCGACCCCCGGGCCCCTCGAATCCTTTTCCGCTTCCCAGCCTAGGGTCCATCCAGAGATGGTAGATTTTGGTTTCGGCCAAGGCCGCAGCGATTTGGAAACCGGAGGCGTAGCCGGGCTACGGCGAGGATTTCCAAAGAGCGAGAACGCCGGCTTGTCCGCCAAAGGTGGTCACCGGCGGCGGGGCCGGGGCCGAAAGATGCCATTTATGGATGGGCACTATCCCAACGGTGCCACCCCGACCCGGCGGCGAATTTCCTCAAGCAAAGGCCGGCTGTAGTCACGGGCTTTGCGGGCGCCTTCCCGCAGCACCGCTTCGATCCGCTCCGGGTTCTCGAGCAGCGCCGCGTAGCGCTCGCGGGCGTCTTTGAGATGCTCGTTAAGGTATTCGAACAAAACCTGTTTCATCTCCCCCCAGGCAATCCCCCGGGCATAGCGTTGACGCATGGCCTGGATTTCCTCGGGTTCGGCAAAGGCCTGGAAGATTTGGAAGAGGGTGCAGCTTTCCGGATCCTTGGGCTCCTCCGGCGGTTGGGAATTGGTCTTGATCTTCATGATCAGTTTGCGCAGCCGCTTCTCGGGAGCGAAAAGCGGGATGGTGTTGTTGTAGCTCTTGCTCATCTTGCGGCCGTCCATCCCCTGCAGCACCGCGGTCTTGTCGTCGGTGACCGCTTCAGGCAGGACGAAGGTCGTCCCATAGAGGTGGTTGAAGCGCATGGCAATGTCCCGGGCCATTTCCAAATGTTGAATTTGATCCTTGCCCACCGGCACCCGGGAGGCCTTGAACATGAGGATATCGGCGGCCATCAGGATGGGATAGCAGAAGAGTCCCATGTTGATGCCTTTATCCGGATCCTTGGTTTTGAGGGTCTCATTTTCCTGGACGGCCGCCTTATAGGCGTGGGCGCGGTTCATGAGGCCCTTGGCGGTCATGCAGGTCAGGATCCAGGTCAGCTCCGGGATTTCGGGGATATCGGTCTGGCGGTAAAAAATGCAGCTATCCGTGTCCAGTCCAAGCGCCAGCCAGGTGGCGGCCACCTCCAGGGTCGATTGCCGCAGGGTGGCCGGATCGTGGCATTTGACCAGGGCATGATAATCCGCCAGAAAGTAGAAGGAAAGGGCATCGGGATTGCGGCTGGCTTCGATGGCCGGACGGATGGCACCGACGTAATTGCCGATGTGGGGTGTGCCGGTGGTGGTGATGCCCGTCAAGACGATATTGTGGCTCATAAACTGCGTTCCGTTCTTTCCCAAGAGGGTTCATGTCCCATGCGAATCGATCAACTGCCGAGCGAAATTCAGCTCCTCTTCCCGTGTTTCCAGGTGCCCGTTCAATTTCCGGTCCAGTATGGCTTCCAGAATTTCCCGGTAGCGGGGACCCGGGGGTAATCCCATGTTACGGAGGTCGCGCCCTTTAAGAATGGGTTGGACAAATCGCAGGTGGACGCAAAAGTGCGAAATCGCCTTGCGGACACGCTCGCTTCGCGCCGCGGCCATCATATAGAGCACCAGTTCGATGCGAAAGGCGGACAGCTCCCGATAGACAAAGCGGTTGTCGGCCTTGGGGCTGCGTTCCAGGGCGGCCAGGCGCTTTTCGGCGGCGAAGCGCTCCTTGCCGAAAAGGGCCTGCAAGCGCGGCGCCAGTTCGAACCGCCGGCAGATGTCGGCGGTGGTTTCAGCATTGCAGGACTGGATCAGGCCCGTGAAATAAACGGCCCACTTCTTATAGGATTCCCCCAGAAAAAGCAAATCATACCAGGCAACCACCTTCTTGATGGAGGTGAACAGATCGATGAGGCTGTCGGTCACCTCGATGGAGGGGTGGATCACCTTCAGCAGGTCGAAATCCTGGAGGCGCACAATGGCCGGCGTGGGGTTTTCCTCGGAGAGAATCAGCCGCAGCTCGGCGAAAACCCGTTTGCCGCTCAACCGTTGGAAAAAATCCATGCGCACGGCGTTGTGGATCAGATTGACGGTGAGTTTGCCGATGGTGAAACCAAAGCGCTGCTCGAAGCGAATGGCCCGAAAGGCGCGGGTGGGATCTTCGACAAAGCTCAAATTGTGCAGAACCCGGATGGTCTTTTCCTTGAGGTCCTTCTGGGCGGTGAAAAAATCGATCAGGGTTCCGAACTTGCCCGGATTGAGCTGGATACAAAGGGTGTTGATCGTAAAATCCCGGCGAAACAGGTCGAGTTTGAGCGAACTCATTTCCACCGTGGGGAGTGCGGCCGGGAATTTGTAGTATTCCATGCGGGCCGAAGCCACGTCGATCTTGAATTCGTCCGGCAAAATCACCACCGCCGTTCCGAACTTGGCATGGGCATGCACCCGCCCTTGTTTTTCCTCGGCGAACCGGCGGGCAAAGGCGATCCCGTCGCCCTCGATCACGATGTCCACGTCCTCGTTGCGACGGTATAAAAACAGGTCGCGCACGAAACCACCGATGGCGTAGGCTTTGTATTCAAGGGAATCGGCGGTTTGGCCGATATCCTGCAAGAGACGGAAAAGGCGTTCGTCCAGGCGCTCGCGCATGAATTTCTGGATCACCCGGGTACGGGCGTGAACATTGTGCGGTCCCAGGGTGTCGTTGCGGTGGTTCTGGCGTTGATGGCTGCGGACCAGGAGGTTGAGCAGGTCGGTTCGGGTGATGACCCCGATGACCCCCGCGGCATCCACCACCGGCAGGATGCGCTGCTTGGTTTCGATGATCTTTTCCTGAATTTCGTCCAGTTCCGCATCGGGGCCGACCTGAGCGATATCGGTGGTCATGTACTCGCCGACGTTCACTGCTTCAAGCTGGTGGTAGAGGGCCTTTTCAATGACCTGCCGCGTAATGTAGCCGACCAGCTTTTTTTCAGACCCGATCATCCGGACGACAAGCAGGGCATTGATGTTATAGCGATGCAGCATCTCAGCCGCTTCACCACAGGTCAGGCCGGCTTCGATGGAAATGGGCGGCGAGGACATGATGTCCGAAGCGTTGCGCCGGGGTTGAACCTTGGCATACAGCATGTCGACCAACTCGTGCTCGGTCTGGGCCAGGGTTTTGTTCTTGATGGAGGCCGCCGCGGCATAGGCGTGGCCGCCGCCGCCGAAATCGGCCAGTACCAGTCCGGCATTGACTTCCGGAACACGGCTGCGCGCAACGATATGGACTTTGTTGTCCATGCGGGCGATGGCGAAAATGGCATCGATATTCTCGATGCGCATCATCTTGTGAACGAGGAAGGCAAAATCGGGCACGTAGTGCTGGGTGCTGACACTGGTCACGAACACGTCGATGCCGTGAATGTGATGCCGGATGGCACGCTGGAAAAGATCGTTCAGGAGCCCGACCTGCTCGGGAGTGATCTCCCGTGTGATCAGGTTGGTAATGACGTTGAGGTTGGCGCCCTTGGACAGCAGCCAGGCCGCAGCGTTGAGGTCGCGTTCGGTGGTCGACGGGAAGGTGAAGGAGCCCGTGTCTTCATAGACGCCGAGCCCCATGATGGTGGCTTCGTCGGCCGACACGTTCAAGCCCTCCCGGCGGAGGCGCTCCACCAGCAGGGTGACGTTTGCGCCGGTGAGTTCGTGCACCACCGCATGTCCCTCGATATCGTTGGAAGCCGGTGGATGGTGATCGAAAATATGGATTTCCAGGCCCGGCTCCTTCAAAAGGGCGGCCATTTTGCCGATGCGCCTGGCCTGGCGTGTGTCGACCAGAACGAGGCGTTTGACCCGGGTAAAATCGATGTCCTTGATATCGGCCATGTTGAAAAGGTAGACCATCGATTTTACGAAAAAATTACGCAGATTGGACTCCTGCGAACCCGGGAATACGACCAACGCTTGCGGATACAGTTTCTGAGCGGCCAGGAGCGAGGCCATGGCGTCGAAATCCGCATTGATGTGGGTGGTGATGACCGTAAGGTCGCGGTTGGGTTGACGGGTCTCTTCGATCACGGAGATGTCCGATTTGCTTTGTTTTATGCATAATCCAGCCCCGTCGGTCTTCGGCGGGGCTGGATGGGCACTGAACGGTGCGCGACGTCGTGCCGTGGAATGTGACACATAAAAGGGCCTGAATCAAGGCGGGACCGGGCAACACGACGGGCGGCCGAATTTCTCCGATGGTATCGCTGTCCCAGATTGGCCTGGCTTCGGTTTTGCAAGGCGCGTATGGGCGGGAGGGCTTGGGCGACAAATTTGTCTGAAGAATTGACAACCCCCATAAAATTTTACTATTTTAGAACTTTATAGGACTGCGTACACATCGCTCGGTACATCCCCTAGAACCGACAGGGTCCCGCCGGGCCGGCGTTGCATCGCGGAATGGTCGGTGACTTCCCGGTACCCATATACCGGGGAAGCCACAGCCATCCAGCTTGACCACAAACGAATGCACACGATCGACGATTCGCCAATGTCACCAGGAGGATACTAGGTATGCCGGTCTATATTTGGACAGGAAAGAACCGTAAAGGTGAGACCCAGAAGGGGGAGATGGACGTTGCCAGCGAAAATGCGGTGAGGACCAATTTGACGCGGATGAAGATAACGCCCGTCCGGGTCAAGAAAAAACCCAAGGACCTTTTGGAGAACGTTTCCTTTCTGCAACCTAAAGTCAAACAAAACGATGTCATTTTGTTTTGCCGGCAGTTTTCGACCATGATCGACGCCGGGCTGCCGATCATCCAATGCCTCGATATTCTCCACAGCCAGCAGGAAAACCCCACGTTCAAAAAGATGTTGAAGAGCATCAAGGAAAATGTGGAAAGCGGCAGCACCCTTGCCGAAGCCCTCAAAGCCTATCCCAAGCAGTTCGACGACCTTTTCGTCAACATGGTGCATGCCGGCGAAATGGGCGGCATTCTGGACACCATTCTGAGGCGTCTATCGTCCTACATGGAAAAAGCGGCCAATTTGAAACGCAAGGTCAAGGGCGCCATGACCTACCCCATCGTCACCCTGCTGATCGCCGTGGTGGTGCTGGCGGTCATTTTGATTTTCGTGATCCCTGTTTTCGAGGAGATGTTCGCCGATTTCGGTTCCGAGCTGCCGGTGCCCACCCAAATCGTGGTGGCCATGAGCGACTTCGCCAAGGCCAATTTCCTCTATGTCATCGTGGCCCTCGTGCTTTTCGGGTTTGCCTTCCGAAGGTTCTACCGTACCGAAAAGGGGCGCGCCGTCGTCGACCGGACCGTTTTGCGCCTGCCCGTATTCGGCGACCTGCTGCGCAAGGTGGCCGTGGCCAAATTTACCCGCACCATGGGGACCATGCTGGCCAGCGGCGTGGCCATCCTCGAAGCCCTGGATATCGTCGGCAAGACCGCGGGGAACAAGACCATCGAAGATGCCATCATGAAGACCCGCACCGGGATTTCCGAAGGCCGCACCATGGCGGATCCCTTGACGGAAAGCGGCGTGTTCCCTTCCATGGTGTGTCAAATGATTTCCGTGGGGGAGGCCACCGGCGCCCTGGATGCCATGCTGGGCAAGATTGCCGATTTCTATGACGAAGAAGTCGATCAATCCGTCGAAAACCTGACCGCCCTGATCGAGCCTTTCATGCTGGTATTTCTGGGGGTGACCATCGGCGGCCTGGTCGTGGCCATGTACCTGCCGATCTTCAAGATGGCCGGTGCTATTTCTTAACCTTAACCGGTGGGTCCGGCGGCCCTTTTCCCAGCAGACTTTCGATCTGCGTATATCGTCAATGCCGGCAGGGCGGGGCTTGCTGCCGCGTTGCCCCTTTACGGTTGGCAGGAACACTCATTTTGCCTTGGCTTCGCCGCCATTGAAACCACCCATGCGAGCCTGCATCAGGTATGACCGCTTGGCCGATGTAAGTCGCCGCCGGGGCCCATGAACCCATCCCTTCCGCCACAAAGCGAGCTCGGTCAGCGTCTGCGATGGCTGATTTTTTCAAGAGTCATCTTCACGTTGCTCCTGCTGGGTTCCACCGTTTTTATCCATCTCAATCGTTCCGACCCGTCTCTCGAGCCGCCCTTTTTCTTTCTATACGGCATCATTGCCGCATTGTTCGTTCTATCCTTTATTTACACCGTGCTTCGTCCGCGTATTCGCCGCCATCAATGGTTCGCCTATGCCCAGGTGGCGGTCGACAGCGTTGCGGTGACGCTTGTCATTTTTGTGACCGGCAGTTTTGACAGTGTTTTTTCCTTCCTCTATCTGGTGGTGATCACTTACACGAGCATGCTTCTTTACCGAAGAGGCAGCATGCTCGTGGCCGGCTTCTGCGGCTTTTTGTATTTTTCCCTCGTGATGGCCGAGTATCTGGGCTGGATCCACCCCTTTGATTTCAGCAACACCCTGAATGCCTCTCATTACGACTGGCAATATGTCTTTTACAAAGTGGCCATGATTATCCTGGCCTGTTTCGCGGTCGCCTTTTTGAGCAGCCTTCTGTCGGAGCAGGCCCGACGGAGCCGCAAGGAACTCTATGCCATGCGTGCCCGGGTACAGCGGGTGGAAAAAATGGCGGCCGTAGGGGAGATGGGGGCGGGCCTCGCCCACGAAATCAAAAACCCCTTGGCCTCCATTACCGGCTGTATTCAGTTGCTGCGTGACGAGATACCTTACGACGCCGGACGCGACAAGCTCATGCGCATCATCCTCCGGGAAGCGGACCGCCTGAGCGCCTTGGTGGGCAATTTTCTGTTATTTGCGCGGCCTCCTTCGGGGAATGCCCAGCCCATCTGCCTCGATCAGGCCATTCCGGAGACCATCAGCCTCGTAGAACAGGACAAGCGCTGCCGGGATCGGATTGCCATTCATCTCAGCGGTCAGAAACGCTTATGGATCACTATGGATCCGGATCATTTCCGGCAGGTTTTGTGGAATCTGCTCTTAAACGCGGTGGAAGCCATCGAAGGTCAGGGGACCATCGACATTCGGGTCGCAACGCTTAAACCCAATCTGGTGAGCATTCAGATCGCCGACAGCGGAGACGGCATCCCGGCCAAGGATCTTAGCCACATTTTCGATCCTTTTTTCACCAGCAAACCGGACGGAACCGGATTGGGGTTATCCATCGTGCACACGATTCTGGAATCTCACGAGGGCTGGTTGGAGGTCGAGAGCCAGGCCGGGCAGGGGACCACATTTACCATAAAGCTCGAACGGTTGCGCACCCCCCCAGCGACTTGACTCTTGGTGGAAAATAGTCTAACCTGCCCCAGCTTTGACCCCATTCTTATGTCGGGGGATAACTCCCTGTAAGAATGGGATTTTTTTAAGTGATGGGATCCGCATGGGATTCGAGTTTTTCATAGGCCGGCGCTACCTTCGGGCACGCCGCACCCAAGCCTTCATTTCGCTGATCAGCATTCTATCCACCGCCGGCGTGACCGTCGGGGTGATGGCCTTGATCGTTGTGATTGCGGTCATGGCCGGGGCCCAGTCGGAATTCCGGTCGCGCATTCTGGGCGTCGATGCCCACGCCATCCTGATGCGCCACGGCGGCGAAATCGAAGATTATCGGAGCCTGATGGACCAGGTTGCGCGTGAGGAAGCGGTGGTGTCCGCCCGGCCTTTCATCTATACCCAATCCATGCTCCGCTCGGCGGCGGGAGCTTCGGGGGCGGTGCTAAAGGGCATCGATCCCCCATCCGCCACTGAGGCCGCCATCGACGGCATGGGCGAGGCCTTTCAGAAACTCTATCGCGATGCGCCGCAGCAACCGGCCGCGGGCCAGGGGGCGCCCATCGTGATTGGCAAGGAACTCGGGCGCAAATTGAGCGTGGTGGAAGGGGATACGGTCTATATGATTTCCTTCCGGGGAATGGTTTCGCCCATCGGCCACGTTCCATCCATGAAACGGTTTCGGGTGGTCGGCTTTTTTGCCTCCGGCATGTACCAGTTCGATGAAGCCTATGCTTTCGTGCGTCTGGCGGATGCCCAGCGAATTCTAAAGCTCGGCGACAAGGTCAGCGGTATTGAAATCAGGGTCAACGATATCTATAAAGCCGACCAGGTGGCCGAACGCATCAAGCAGAAGTTGGGGTTTCCCTATTGGACCAAGGACTGGATGCAGATGAATGCCAATCTTTTCTTTGCCCTCAAGCTTGAAAAGACGGCCATGTTCGTCATTCTCACGCTCATCGTCCTCGTGGCGGCCTTCAACATCGCCAGCACCCTGATTATGATGGTTATGAAAAAAACCAAAGACATTGCAATTTTAAAGGCGATGGGGGCCACCGACAGCAGCATCATGCGCATCTTCGTGATCAAAGGGATGGTGATCGGTGGGATCGGCACGCTGCTGGGCGTCCTGCTGGGGATTGCCATTTGCTTCCTGCTCAAGCACTATCCCTTCATCGAGCTGCCCGGCAACATCTATTATTTTACCACCCTGCCGGTTCAATTGCAGACCGTCGATGTCCTCACGATTGCCCTGGCGGCGCTGGGCATTTGCTTCCTGGCGACCCTGTATCCGGCCCGGCAGGCGGCCCGGCTCAATCCCGTCGATGCGATTCGCTATGGATAAGCGCGCAGCCAATGTGACCGATTCTCCCATGCTGGTGATCGAAAGCCTTTATAAAAGCTATCCCGACAGCGCCGGCGGCCGGATAGAGATCCTCAAGGGCGCTGCTCTCGAACTCAACCGGGGGGACGCCCTGGCCGTCATGGGTGCCTCGGGCATTGGCAAATCGACGCTGCTTCAAATCCTCGGCACCCTCGACCGCCCGGACAGCGGCCGTATGTTTTTCGAAGGGGTCGATGTTTTTGCGCTGAACAATGACCGTATGGCTGCTTTTCGCAACCAGTCCGTGGGTTTCGTATTCCAGTTTCATCACCTTCTGCCGGAATTTACGGCCGTCGAAAATGTCATGATGCCGGTCTTGATTCGCGGGCAGCATGGACCGCCGGCCCGTGAAATGGCGGTTCAGATTTTGGAGCGCGTGGGACTTGGCCATCGCCTGCTGCACCGTGTCACCGATTTGTCCGGTGGCGAGCAGCAACGTGTCGCTCTGGCGCGGGCCCTGGTCCTGCGCCCTTCCCTGCTCTTGGCGGATGAACCCACCGGCAACCTTGACAAGCAGACCAGCAGACAGATCCACAAGCTTTTGATCGAGCTCAATCACGAAATGCGCATGACCTTGGTGGTGGTGACCCACAATCCCGATCTGGCGGAATTGATGGCCCGCAAGGTGACCATCCTGGACGGCCAACTGATAGAAATGGAGTGAGGCGTTCGAATGGTAAGATCTCTAGCCTGGCTTGTCTTCATCCTTTCGCTGGCGGTTGCCGGCCCCGCGGCGCTCCATGCCCAAACCCGTGTGATGGTGCTGCCCTTCGAGATCAACGCCCTGCAGGATCTTTCGTATCTGCAAGCGGAAGTCCCCAACATTATCAAGAAGAACCTTGCCGCTGAAGGTGCCGTGATCGTCGAGGCGCCGATCCAGTCGGTCCTGACGGATCCCGCGCAGATTCGCGAGATCGGGGTGAACAATGCCGTCGATCACCTCATTTGGGGCAGTTTGACATGGATCGGCGAGCAATTCAGTATCGATGCCAGGGTCATGTCGCCCTATGAGGATATCGGGATCGAAACCCTGACGGTGCAGGGGCAGGGGGTCGAAACCTTGTCGACCAAAATCGGTGAGTTGTCGCGCGAGCTTGGCATCCGGCTTTTCGATCTGGAGCCGGTGACGGAAATCCGCATCGAGGGCAACGAGCGCATCGAGAGCGCGGCCATCCTTCCCCGCATCAGCACCCAGGTGGGCGACACGTTCATTCCCGAGATGATTTCCAAGGACCTCAAGTCGGTTCACGAATTGGGGTATTTCGACGATGTGCGGGTGCGAACCATCGATGAACAGGCCGGCAAGGTCGTTGTTTTCGAGGTCAAGGAAAAGCCGACCATTGCCGCCATCGGGTTCAGCGGCAATTCGGTTTTCGAAGACGAGGCGTTGCGCGAGAATATCACCCTGAAGGCGGGTTCCGTTCTCAACCTGGCGCGGGTGCAGACCGATGCCAAAATTCTCGGGGACTTGTACAAGGGGAAAAACTACCACAACGCCAAGGTTACCTACGAAATCAACACCACGGCCAACAACCAGGCCAACGTCGAGTTCCTTATCTCGGAAGGCGAGGAAATCAGTGTCGAAACAGTCCGCTTCGAAGGCAACAAGGCGTTCGAGGAGGACGAGCTCAAAGATATTATGCGGACCAAGGAGAAAGGCTGGTTTTCCTGGATAACCGGATCCGGCGAACTCGATCTCGAGAAGCTCAACCAGGATGCCATCGCCATTATGGCGTTTTATCAGAACAACGGGTTCATCAATGTCAAAGTCTCCGATCCGGAGGTGGTCTTCAAAGAGGATGAAATCGCGATCACGATCAAAATCTCCGAAGGGGAACGCTACAAGCTGGGCGCCGTCGACCTTGACGGTGATCTGATCAAGCCCAAGGAAACACTCATGGGCGAGCTGGAGATCACGTCCGAGGAGTACTTCAACCGGAGCCTGCTTGAAAAGGATGTCTTGCGCCTTACAGACATCTACGGTGACGAAGGCTACGCTTATGCCGGCGTGATTCCGCGCACCTCGCCTAACCCCCAGGCACTTACCGTGGACATCACCTACACCATCGAAAAGCGCCAACTGGTCTACATCGACGAGATTGTCATCGGCGGCAACACCACCACCCGTGACAAGGTGATCCGGCGTCAACTGAAGCTCATCGAACAGGAACTCTACAACCGGTCCGCCCTAAAAAATGGCATCCAGCGGATTCAAGCATTGGACTATTTCGAGGATGTCAAAGTCAATACCTTGGAAGGCGATGCCGAAGATCAGATGATCGTCAAGATCGATGTCACCGAGAAACCTACCGGCGAAATAACATTTGGCGGCGGGTTTGGTAGTCAAGATGGCCTTTTTGGGGTGTTGTCTGTGAACGAAAAAAACCTTTGGGGACTTGGCCATACCCTCAGTGCATCGATAAGTTTGGGCGGGGAGTCAACTCGCTTCGATGTTACGTATGCAGACCCCTGGCTTTTCGACATTCCCCTGGCCGGCTGGATCAATGTCTACAAGTGGGACCGCGAGTGGGACGATTACGGTTACGACAAGGAAAGTTACGGCATTCGGTTCGGGGTGAGTTATCCGGTCTTCCGCCGCACGCGCTTGTCCTTGAGTTATCTTTTCGATGTCTCGGATATCACCATCACGGACCCGAACGAGGCGTCCACCAACATAAAGCGCCTGAAGGGCGAGAACACCACCAGCAGCGTGACCACGGGGCTGCGATACGATTCCCGCGACCGGGCCTTCAATGCCACGCGGGGGGCGACCCATTTGATCGAGGTCGAATTCGCCGGCCTCGGCGGCGATTTCGAGTACACCAAATATCGGGCCGATACCGCCTGGTACTGGCCCCTGTTCTGGGAACTGGTGGGCATGACCCGGGCCCAGGGCGGCTATATCACCGGCAGCAACGTTCCCGACTATGAAAGGTTTTTTGTCGGCGGGATCAATACCATTCGAGGGGTGGATCGAGACGATGTCAGCCCTACGGACGACACGAACCCCAACGATCCGGACCCGCCGCTGATCGGGGGGGAGTCCTATGGTGTCCTGAACCTTGAGTTGATTTTTCCCATCGGCAAGGAAATGGGCTTGTACGGCGTTACCTTTTACGATACCGGCAACGTCTGGGAGGAAGGGGAAAACCCGGACTTCGGCACGCTAGTGAGCACGGCCGGCGGTGGCCTGCGTTGGCAGTCACCTTTTGGCGCTCTGCGTTTGGAGTACGGCTTTGTCATCGATGCTGGCGATACGGATGCTTCCGGCGGAAAACTAGAATTTACGATGGGGACGACGTTTTAACTTTAAATGCATGGGCCTGACACTGAGAGAATCAACTAGACAATATTAAAAAATATAACATCCATTTCGGGAACTCAACGAACATGAGGGGGAACCATGAGAGGATTTAAAGTCTGCCTGTTAACAAGCATGATTGTTGGCATGGCAATGGTGGTTGGCGTATCCGCGGCCGAATTCAAGATCGGTATTGTCGACTTCCAGCAGGTCGTCGAACAATCCCAACCGGGTCAGAAGGTCGAAGCCGAATTGAAGCAGGAAGGCGAGCGCATGGAAGCCGAGCTCGAAAAGGATAAAAAGGAACTCGAGGCGCTCAAAGAGAGGATCGAGCGCGAAG
>CAYMQN010000089.1:0-14288 GCA_964392545.1 uncultured Desulfobacteraceae bacterium | reverse complement strand
GGAGCCCGCGGAAACTCACCCCGCTTTCAGCGGGGTTCAGACAGGTCCGCGGGCTATGATCCGGCCGCATCGCCGATGCTCGGCGCGGGACAAAGGGGATGAAACCCAAAAACACAAAACCGATCCGATAGGCAGATTTTTAAGTTTTATTTCGTTTTCTTTCCCCAGAAAGAAAACGAAAGTGTCAAAATTCCGTCACCGACCGCCCCTCCGTCGCCGAAAAGGGGAGACCCCATCGCCGTCTGGCAGCGGATCGTGCGTATCCTTTGCCGCATCAGCGACACGAAGGCGCCTTTATACGTGATGGCATTTGTTTTGCATTGTCTTCCGTCGAGGCTCTCCGCAACCCGAACCGAAAGCGCTTGCCCATGTCCAACGACCCCAACCATGACATTATCCTGGCCGTCCGCGAATCGGTTGTCGACCTGTTCGACACCATGCTTTCCATGGAGATAACGCCCGTCGAGGCGGAGGCGGGGCCTGCCGACGACGAAGGGGTCGTTCTGGTGGGCTTTGTCAGTCTGGCGGGGAAGGTCAACGGCAGTGTCAGTATCCGCGTATCCCAGACCATGGCCCGCAGGATGTCGGCCGGCATGCTGGGCATGGACATCGAAGAGATCGAGGGCGACGAGGAAGTCAAGGATGTCTTGCGGGAAGTTTGCAACATCGTCGCCGGGGGGCTCAAATCCAATTTCTGCGATACGGGTTTGACCTGCGAAATCTCGACGCCGTCGATCACCACCGGAAACCGCTTCGAAATCCAAACGCTCAACATGGAGCGCTACGACAAATTTATCTTCCGTGCCGGGGAAGAGACCCTGCACGTCGAAATCGCCGTAAAGTTCCTGATGGAGGACGAATCCGACCTCCATTCGATCCTGAAGCTTAAAAAAATCGACATTTCCAAATTCCAGCGCCTGGATATCATCTCCTCGGTGGGGGACTCGATTATCGAACTCTTCGATACCATGCTGTCTTTGGAAGTGGACCTTTCCGACCGGGAACCTTTTCAGGATTCTGAAGATTTCCGCGTCATGGGCGCGGTGGATTTTGCAGGCGGCGTGCACGGCAGCATTCAATTCCAGGTTTCCAAGACCTTCGGCCGGATGATTACGGCCGGTATGCTGGGGCAGGACCTCGACGAGGTGCAGGACATGGACACGGTGAAGGACGTCATCGGGGAAATGACCAACATCCTCGGCGGAAACCTCAAAGCGGCGTTTTGCGATACCGGGATCAACTGTCAGATTTCAACGCCGTCGCTGACCGTGGGATTGGATTTCAACATCGAAATCCTCAATATGGACCGCTACGAGCGCTTTGCCTTCAAGCTCAACGATCACGACATTCTGGTCGAAGTGTGCGTCAAAATCGATGAACCGGAACCTGCCGCGGCCGAAGCGCCGGCCGCCCAACCGGCGTCGCAGGATGCGCAGCCGCTGGACGATGCCGCCATCCAGGCCATGCTGGCCTCCGCCAACAGTGATGACGCTCCGGCCCAGGAGACCGCGGTACCCGAAACCGCCCACGGCGGCCCCGACAACCGGAAACTCGACGACAACGCCATCCAGGCCCTGCTGGCCTCCGCCAACACCGACACGGCAGGTGCCGCGCCCCCCTTGGGTGAAAGCGCCCCGTCGGAACAAACGCCGGCCCCCGAGGATCCGGCCCCTTCCGATTCCCCTCCCGCAGCCGCCGCCGATCCGGCACCTGCCGGCGGTTCGCCAGCGCCCAACCCGGCGGACCCGGATATGCTGCCCAATGTGGCGTTCATACGGGATATCCCGGTGCATATCAGCGTCGAGCTGGGACGTACCAAAATGAGCATCAAGGACATCCTGGGACTTGGCCGGGGGGCGGCGGTGATCCTCGCCAACCTGGAAGGGGAACCCCTGGATATTCTCGCCAACAACCGCCTGATTGCCAAGGGGGAAGTGCTGGTGGAGAACGACAAATACGGGATCCGGATTCGTGAAATAGTAGGGGCCGCCGAGCGGGTGGGACGGCTGGTGGGGTAGAAAAGCTGAAGGCTCAAAGCTCAAAGCTGAAAGCTGAAAGAAACTACTGAAATTCGGAAACCTGGTTATCCATAAAGGGAAAGTAGCTTTTCCGATGGGTGAGCTACCACCGTGAAGGTGCAAAACAATTCTATCCGCAGATGACGCAGATGAACGCCGATAACGGCATAACCGCATAAACACGGTCAATGAACGATCTTTTTAATCTGCGTTAATCTGCGTCATCTGTGGATCAAAAGCTTTTGTTTTGTAGATAAACAGGTTCGGAAAAATGGAAATAGGAAAACAATTGTGGTCTTTCGCATTTCCTTTGAGCTTTGAGCTTTCAGCTTGGCGCTTTCAAAGGCGATTGATCATCGCCGCCATGTAGCCGGCGCCGAAGCCGTTGTCGATGTTGACGACGGCCACGTTGGAACTGCAGCTGTTCAGCATCGAGAGCAGGGCGGTCACCCCGCCCAGGCTGGTGCCGTAGCCCACGCTGGTCGGCACGGCGATCACCGGCCGATCGACCATGCCGGCGACGACGCTCGGCAGGGCCCCCTCCATCCCCGCCACCACGATCAGTACGGCCGCCCCATTGATCTTTTCGCGATGGGCCAGCAGGCGGTGCAGCCCGGCCACCCCGACATCGAACAGGGACTCCACGGGGTTGCCCATGGCCTCGGCCGTCAGAACGGCCTCGCGGGCCACGGGAATGTCGGAAGTACCCGCCGAAACAACCAGAATCGGCCCGCGGACGTTTTCGGGGGCGAGGGGCCGGCCCCAGACGATCATGCGGGCTTCGGCGTCATAGCGGCATCCGGGCACGGCCTCCAGGACCTCCGTCGCCGTCGCGGCGGTAATGCGCGTGGCCAACACAACGGATTCCTGGCCCACCATCCGCGCCAAAATGGCGGCAATCTGGGAAGCGGACTTGCCTTCGCCGTAAATGACCTCCGGAAAACCCTTGCGCAGGCTGCGGTGGTGATCGATGTGGGCGAAGGCGATATCTTCGTAGCCGAGGTGGGACAATCGGTCGGCCGCCTGGTCGACGGTCAGCTTGCCCCCGGCCACGCTTTCCAGCAGGGCGAATAGGTGTTTTCGGTCCATAAGCGTCTAAAGATCCTACCACGAAGATCACGAAGACATATAAAACAAATAGTTACAAACGTTTTTTCAACAATGACATGATGTGGTAAACCCGGATAGAAACGCGTCCTGCGGGCAAAATCGGTGTTTCGGCTCAGGGAAGGGGTTGCTCCCTTATGGCGCCTTCTTCGACCGCCGCCGGGGGTCCGGAAGCCAGGCGGCTTTCCAGCCGCTGAAGGCGTTCGGTCAGCAGACCGATCTTCTTTTGCAGGTCCGCAATTTCGTCGGACAGATTCTGTTGATAGGCTTTTTTGATTTTGAGCAGTTCCAGATCCATCTGATCCTTATCGACGATTTGGCCGGTGACGGAACCGAGGCGCCCCTGAAGGCTGTTGATGGCCTGGGTGTTTTGGGCCAAAGACTGGTTGAGCGGTTCGATCCGGGCGGCCATCTTTTTGTCCAGGGCGGTGAGCTCGGATTGGAGCGCCTGGATTTTTTGCTCCAGCGGGGCGACCTCCTGGCGCACTTGCGCCAGAATCGCTTTCTGCTTTTCGGCCACCACGCCGGACACATCGAGCTGTTCGACGGTTTTGCGCAGGGCCGCGAGATCTTTCTGCCAGACCACGGTCTTTTGATCGAGGGCGGCCATCTCTTCGCTCATGGAGGACTCCATGCCCTCCAAACGCTCTTGAAACTCGTCCAGACGGTCCTGAAACACGGCCGAAATGTTCTCGATTTCCCGAATACCGGTGGTTTGCTGGGTTGAAAAGCGATTTTTGAGGTCCACATAGCCGGCGGTGAACAACCCGCCCACCAGAAAAATCATGATTACCAGCAGCCACCAGAAGCGCCGCCCGATTTTCCGGATTTGCAGCTCGGTCAGTGCGCTGTCCTCGGAAAGCGGGATCGGCTCGGCTTCATCCAGGGTTCCAAACCGAAAACTGCCCGTGTCTTTTTCACTCATGGTCCTATTCCCACTCGATGGTGCTCGGCGGTTTGGAGCTGATATCGTAGACCACACGATTGACACCATCGACTTCGTTGATGATGCGGTTTGAAATGCGGTTGAGCAGCTTGTGCGGCAGCCGCGCCCAGTCCGCCGTCATGGCGTCCTTGCTCGTAACGGCGCGAACGGCCACAATATGCTCGTAGGTGCGTTTGTCCCCCATGACGCCGACACTTTTCAGGGGCAACAGTACCGTAAAGGACTGCCAGAGCTTTTTGTAGTAGCCCGCCGCCTTGACTTCGCCCATGAGAATGTCATCGGCCTCGCGCAGGATTTTCAGCCGCCGCGGCGTAACGCTGCCAATGACGCGAATCGCGAGGCCGGGACCGGGGAAGGGCTGCCGCCAGGTCATGTCGTCGGGCAGGCCGAGGGTCTTGCCGAGTTTGCGGACCTCGTCCTTGAACAGAAATTTGAGCGGTTCCACCAGCTTGAGCCGCATTTTCTTGGGGAGCCCCCCGACATTGTGGTGGGATTTGATGACCGATGTGGGACCCCCGAAGGCACTTTGGGATTCGATGATGTCCGGATACAGGGTGCCCTGGGCCAGGAATTCGGCGTCTTTGATTTTCTTGGCTTCGGCCTCGAAAACATCCATGAAAACCTTGCCGATGATCTTGCGTTTGCGCTCGGGATCCCGGACCCCTTTGAGGGCCGCGTGAAAGCGGCCGGCCGCGCGAACGAAGCGGATGTCGATGTGCAGGTGTTCCTCGAAGACCGTTTTGAGCTTCTTGGCTTCGTCTTTGCGCAAAAGGCCGTTGTCCACAAAGATGCAGGTCAGGCTGGCGCCGACGGCCTGATGGATCAGAAGGGCGGCCACCGACGAATCGACCCCGCCGCTCAGGCCCAGGATGACTTTTTTGTTCCCGACATGGGTGCGAATTTCTTCGATGGTCTGCTTGGCAAAGGAGCGCATGGTCCAGGACTTCCGGCAGCCGCAGACATCGTTCAGAAAATTGCGCAGCATGGTCTTGCCCCGGGGCGTGTGCTCGACTTCCGGGTGAAACTGCAGGCCGTAGAGCCTGCGGCGCGGATCGCTGGCCGCGGCCACCGGTGTGTTTTCGGTCGTTCCGGTGATGCGCCAGCCCGCAGGCAGTTGCGTAATGGCATCCCCATGGCTCATCCAGCAGGGCGTGTGCCCTTCGACGCCTTTGAAAAGGACATCGTCTTCGACGACACGGAATTCGGCGAATCCGTACTCACGCTTGCGCGAACGCGCCACCGCCCCCCCCAAGGCATGCACCATGTACTGCAGACCATAGCAGATGCCCAACACCGGGATGCCGAGTTCGAGAATGGCCGGATCGATCTTGGGGCTTTGGGGTTCGTAGATGCTGGAAGGGCCGCCGGACAGGATGATCCCTTCCGGCGCCAGGGTTCGGACCTGGTCGCAGGTGATCGAAGGCGGTTCAATCTGGCAATAGACGTGGGATTCGCGTACACGGCGCGCAATCAACTGATTGAACTGGGAACCAAAGTCAATGATGAGGATCATGTCAGCCTCGATAAAAGGCGCTTCGGAGAGGCGCCGAAAGGTATCGCCAAATCTTCTCAGGGGTATATGCAACGGGCTGCGCCCAGCGTCCGAATCGATTGCGAAATCAGGGGGAATATGTTAGAGACCGGCTCAAAAGTCAACTGAATTATAGGCTTACAGGTTTTAGAAAACGCTGGCGCGTTTTCTAAAAAAATAGGGGCACGGCCCGGTTCATCTGCCAGAATGTACGTCGCCTTTGATTACTCAGATTTATGAAATACAAACGCCGGATGAGGTCGAAGCCCTTTGCGCCATGGGGGTCGATCATGTCGGCAGTGTCCTCCTGAGCGCCGCGGAGTGGCGCCGCCCCGCCGTACGCGAGACGGTGCGGGCGGTGCAGCGGTGCGGCAAAAAGAGTGCCCTGATCCCGCTTTTCAACGATCCCGCAAGCGTCTACCGCGCGCTGGATTATTACCGCCCCGATCTGGTCCATTTTTGCGACATGCTGTCCACCGGGGCGGATGGCGGGCGGCGCTGTGGACGTCTCGGCGTGCTGCAGGAAACGATCCGCCGTCGCTATCCCGACCTTGCCATCATGCGTTCGATTCCCATCGCCCGCGCCGGCGGCGATCCTTCCGAGGCGGAAACCCTGGCCCTGGCGGCGCTTTTCGCGCCGGTCAGCGATTATTTCCTCACCGATACGGTGCTGACCTCCCGCGCCGGACCGGCCGCCCAGCCTGTCGAGGGGTTTGTGGGCATTACCGGGCAGACCTGCCGGTGGGAAACCGCACGGCGCCTGGTGGCCGCCTCGGACGTGCCCGTCATTCTGGCGGGCGGTCTGTCCCCTGAAAATGTGGCCGCCGCCATACGCGGGGTGCGGCCGGCCGGCGTGGACAGTTGCACCCGAACCAATCGCCTGGACCACCGGGGTCGCCCCATTCGTTTTCAAAAAGACCTGGAGCGGGTGCGCCGCTTCCTAGCGGAAGCCCGGCGGGCGGCGGACGAATGCTTTGGCACCGGTGGCAAGGCCGCAGCGATTCTGAAACCGGAGGCGTAGCCGTGCTACGGCGAGGATTTCAGAAGAGCGAGAACGCCGCCAGGGGCCAAAAGATGCCCTTTCTGGACGGACACTGGTACAACGGAGGAATGATATGATCGATGCGGGATCCCTTAAAAAAGGCCTGAAGATTGAAATTGACGGAGAGCCCTACGTCATTACCCAGTTTGAATTCGTGAAACCCGGCAAGGGCCAGGCCCTCTACAAGTGCAAGCTCAAGAACATGGTGACCGGCGTTCAGTTCGACAAAACCTGGCGCTCGGGGGAAAAGATTCAGCCGGCCAGCCTGGAAGAAGTGGAGATGGAGTATCTCTACCAGGATGGCGAAAACTATTGTTTCATGAATACCGCGACCTACGACCAGGAATTTTTATCGGCCGAGCAGGTCGGCGATGCCCGGGAGCTGCTGAAGGAGAATACCGTCTGCAGCGTGCTGCTGTTCAACGGGCGCCCCATTGGATTGACCCTGCCCATTTTCATCGAGCTGCGCATCGTCCAGGCCGATCCCTGGGTCAAGGGGGATACCGCCTCGGGCGATACGAAACCGGCGACCCTCGAAACCGGCTATGTACTGCAGGTGCCGCCCTTCGTGGAAGAGGGTGAGAAAATCCGCATCGACACCCGCACCGGACAGTATGTGGAGCGGGTCAAGGAATAGCGCCCGGGGCGCAGAATTAGGGGCCTTCGGCTTCAGGATTACGGGCCTGCGGCCCGGGATTACCGGCCCTCCGGGCCTGGATTACGACGACGAGTACGACAACGACCACGAAAAAACCCCATGAGCGTCATTCCCGGGCGTGACCCGGGAATCCAGGCAAGACCACCTTGAATGGGCTAAAAGCACAATGGTTGGAATAGGGTTGACGCGGCCGAACAAACAGGCGTTTTTTCTTTGAGCTTTGAGCTTTGAGCTTTGAGCTTCCTCATACCTGCCGCACGACATAGCGTTTGATGCGCACCCCCTCGACCTCCTTGACGGTGATGCGAAAGCCGTCCAGCTCGAGTTCTTCGTTTTCCTTGGGGATTCGGCCGATCTTGTAGAGCACGTAGCCGGAGAAGGTGTCGTATTCCTTGGAATCCGAGATCGCCATGGGGATTTCCTGATTGACCTCGTCGATGTCGGCTTTCCCCAGCACCTCCCATTGCTTGGGTTTGATGCTAACGATATGCGGCTCATCCTTGTCGGTTTCATCGGAAATGTCCCCGACCAGCTCTTCCAAGGCGTCTTCAAGGGTGATCAATCCGGATACGCCGCCGTGCTCGTCGACCACCACGGCCATGTGGTTGCGTCGTTTTTTGAATTGCTGCAGGAGCTTGTCGAGCTTTTTGTGCTCCGGTACGAAATAAGGCGGCCGCATAATGGCGCGCACGTCCACGGGGGCGTCGGACGTCACCGAGTGGTAGAAGAGATCCTTGATATTGACAATACCGATGACGTGGTCGATATCGCCCTCGATCACCGGCAGGCGGGTATAGCCCGAGGACAGGATGGCCGGCAGATCCGGCGACTGGTCGGCATCGACGACAAACATATCGCCGCGGGGCGTCATGATCTCCGAGGCGTTGGTGTCGTCAAACTCGAAGATGTTGTGGATCAACTCCATCTCTTCCTCTTTGATCTGACCTTCCTCCTCCACCGCCTCCACGATGGTCATCAGTTCCTCCTCGGTCACCCGGGGTGATTTTTTGATTTTCCCGGTCAGGTAGGGAATGAAGTTGAGCAACAGTACGAGGGGGTAGAAGAGGATCGACAGCCAGTAGATCGGATAAATGGCCATGCGGGCGATGAGAACGTTGTTGCGGGTGGCCAGCGACTTGGGGAACACTTCGCCGAACACCAGAATCAGCAACGTCATGGCCCCGGTGGCGATTCCGACGGCATAGCCGGGAAAAAGGCCGAGGGTCACCGCTGTGGCCAAGGAGGCGGCCCCCACATTGACCACATTGTTGCCGATCAGAATGGTGCTGAGCAGGCGGTGGGGGTCTTGCTTCATCGCACAAATCAAAGCGCCCGTGCGCCCCCCGTCTTTGGCAAGGTGCCGTGCCTTGATCTGGCTGATGGAAAAAAGTGCGGTTTCCGAGGAAGAGAAAAAACCCGAGAGAAACAGTAAAATGATCAGGATAACAATTTGATCGGACATTTATTCTATGGAGGATGGGGGTTCGAAACGAGGCCCGGGCAAGCGGCGCGAGGGTCTGTTCAGGGAATGGCCGTGATAAGTAGGGGGCCTAAGGACGTCGTGCGGCGATGGGGGTTCGTCAGTCATCCTTCTGTCTGCGATACGGTTCGGTTGACATGGTGCCCGTGACATGCAATGGGCTGAAAAACAGGCGCCTTACACCAAAAAAAGGCTACTGAAACAAATTATAGCTCACCCGGCCCGTTTTGCAAGCAAATAAAACGCCGAGATTGGCCATATCAATTCAGACGGATGCGTAAAATG
Source organism: uncultured Desulfobacteraceae bacterium (assembly GCA_964392545.1). Classification (GTDB taxonomy): domain Bacteria; phylum Desulfobacterota; class Desulfobacteria; order Desulfobacterales; family UBA5852; genus JABZFP01. Next base: position 5,221 of record CAYMQN010000089.1, on the reverse strand, counting down.
GCCAAGGTCAAGGCGCGCAAGTCCCGAGGCGTGAGGCGTACGCCAGTACGCCGCAGCAACGAAGGGCGCCGCGCAACGCCGAGATTGGCCATTTTACGCATCCGTCATTCTTTGGTGAAGAACTGAAGCTTAAGCGCCCCCACCTCGATCACGTCGAATTCCTTCAAGGTCGTCGACTGTTTGACCACTTTCCCGTTGACGCGCGGTTTGGAAAGCCCGCTGACGTAACTGAGCACGTAGCCGGCCGGGCGCTTGCTGATGGTGGCCGCGGTCTGGCCGACGGTCAGCCCGCCGACCTGGATGTCGCAGCCGGCATCCTTGCCGATTTTGACAAGTTTGCGGAACAATTCGAACTCACCCTCGCCGCCGGCAAGGTAGGAGAGCACCCCCACCGGTTTGGCTTCACCGCTTTTGGAGAGCATGTCGCGATGACGCCCGGTATCCATGACCATGGTCTGGTCGCGTTGACCCGCCCCGGACGCCGGGGGGCGCGGCTCGCCCTCCTTGAAGGCGAAGTGCAGGAGGTGTTTGCCGATGCTGATGACATCGCCGTGGTCGAGCCAGTGGGATGCGACCAGTTGCTCGTTGACGAAGCAGCCGTTTTTGCTTTGCAGATCCGTCAGCAGATAGCCTTCCCCTACGGCGTCGATTTTGGCATGGCGCCCGGAAACGGCAAGGTTTTCGATGACGATGTCATTGTCGTCCAGGCGCCCGATGGTCACCGACCGGGCGGGCTGCAGGTCATGGGTTCCGATGACGTTGTTTTTGAATTTGAGGGTCAGGGTCGGCATGGGGTTTCCTCGTCATAGGTCTTGCCCGCCTGCGGGACAGGCTCCCGGAGAGCGGAATCGTCAAGTGGGTACGCGTTCCACGTTCAGGTCCCCGATAGACCACCGTGGAAAAACCGGGATATCCAGCGTCTCAGACGCCTCCCTAAGGAATTTGGCTGGTTCACATCCAGCACGATGACGGTGATGTTGTCGTCACCGCCCCGGCGATTGGCCGCATCGACCAGGGCCCGGCAGGCCTCCGGAGCGCTGTGGGAGGCCACCATCGCAAGCATTTCATCCGGCGCGACCTTGCCGCTCAAACCGTCGGAGCACAGGATCAGGCGGTCGCCGCCGAAACAGGGCGACTCGCAGATGTCGGGCCGGACACGCTCCTCGGCCCCCATCCCCCTGGTCAGGACGTGCTGCAGCTCGGGTGCGAACACGTCTTCGTCGTCGACGTATTCCGCCCGTTCCGCCACCAGGGTATGCGGCACGGACAGCAGTTCGATGGCCCCTTCGTGAATCAGGTAGATGGGGCTATCGCCCACATTTGCGGCGACGAAGGTGCGGTCGGCAAATTGAACCGCGGCCAGGGTCGATCCCATGCCTTGGTAAGCGCTGTGGGTGGCCGCGGCCTGGTATACCTGCTGATTGGCGTAATGAATGGCACTCAGCAGGCGATTGGCATGCGCCGAGAGGGAGGGATCGCGTTTCGCGTTGCCAGGCCCATCGCCGGCGGTGGGATCGGTTGATAAATACCGGTGCATCGAATCCACCACAAGCTTGGCGGCGACTTCGCCGGCCTGATGCCCGCCCATGCCGTCCGCCACCACGTAAAGGCCGCAAGTGTCCTCCAGCAGGAAGTAATCCTGATTGGTGGAGCGTTTCCGGCCGATATCGGAAAGGCCGGCGGAGGAGATGGCGCGCATGCTCATTTTTTTACAATAAACTCAATTGGTTTAGTAGGGAAACCAGCAATGGAACTATAGCAGATGACGTTCACAAGTCAAGATTGCGGCACGGACGCAAACACCCGCCACGCGGAACACCGCCGCCTTCGGTCCTGGGGCGCCGTTTAGCCGCGCGCTGCAAGGGCCGCCTTGATGCGCTTGTCGAGCCGGCGAAGGGCCCCCGCTAGCTCCCCGGCGCTCTGGTAGCGATCGCGGCGGTCTTTTTGCAGCGCCTTGTCCACGATGGCCACCATCGCCGGAATGACGCGCGGATTGATGGCCCGCGGATTGGGATGGGGAAAATTCATGATCTGGTTCATGAGCAGGGCCGGGCTTTCCGCATAGAAGGGAAGGGTGCCGGTGAGAAGCTGGAAGAGAGTGGTGCCCAGGGAAAAAAGGTCGGAGCGGCCGTCGACCCTGCGACCTGAAAACTGCTCCGGGGACATGTAATAGGGGGTGCCCTTGACCACGCCGGTCTTGGTCTGGGAACTCGTGGCGATATGGGCGATGCCGAAATCGGTGATTTTGATATGGCCGGTGGTGGCCAGGATGATGTTGGCGGGCTTGATGTCGCGATGGACGACCCCTTGGGTGTGGGCGTAGTCCAAGGCCTCGGCTACCTGAATCATGTAGCGGATCAGTCTGCGGAGCGGCAGCAGGTGCTTCCGCCGGGCAAACCGCAGCAAGGTCGAGCCCTCCAGAAATTCCATGGCGATATAGGCCGAGGCCCCGTCCTCGCCGGCATCGTAGATGGTGACGATGTGGGGATGGGACAGGGCCCCCGCGCTTTCGGCTTCCCGGAAAAATTTGGTTTTGATCTGGGCGATGTCTTCGTCGGCGAAGGCCTCCGCGAAATGCACGGTTTTGATGGCGGTGAGGCGGTTGATATGGGGGTCGCGGCCCAGTAAGACCTCTCCCATGGCGCCTTTGCCGATGGGGCGGATGATTTCGTAGCGGCCGACGGCCTGGCTTGAAGCCGGCGCGGGGTCCGTCGGCCCTGGAGGGGAGCCGTTAGCGGATGAAAAACCATGCGGCGGGGCATCGTCGATGGAAGGGAATTGGAGCGCCGCCGCAGTCTGCGGTGGGGGATTCGATAGGACGCCTGCGCCTGCGCCGCTGCGGACCGGGTTGGCGTTGCCGGCGTGCGGTGCCCCGCGGTGGATACCATGGGGCGGCAGGAGGGTCCAGGCGCACAGTACCCCGAAGGCGAGGGCCAAAAGCGGCACGCTGGCGGCCACCAGCGTGCCGGTGGCCAGAAAAAACAAAAACGGCAAGGACACCGTGAGGATCGCCAACAGGCCGCAGGCCATCAGGGCTGTCGGTGGCGGCAACCGGGACATGGCCGCCACGGCGAGACCGCCGGCCAGCAGGGCGGCGGTCCATTCCACAAGGGTGACCAGAAAGGGATGCAGGCCGGCCCTGTACGGCAGGGTGGCCGCCCCGGAAAGGCCCTGCAAACCGCCGTTGCCGAGTGGCGAATGGGTCAACAGCCAGCGGGAGAAGGGGTCTTCCTGCAAAGCGCCCACCGGCCCCAGAAGGCACAGGCATGCCGCGAAGACCAGCGTGAGCAGCAGCGATTGGGCAAAAGGTTTGGTCAAGCCGTTCAAAAAAGTATCAGGCCTCCACCGCCAATCTGCGGCCCTCGGTCGCAGATAATTTGACAGAATTATGGCATGAGATCTATTGTTCGCACAATCTTTTAATAACCCTTGGAGCCCTTCTTATGACCCTTCGCGTCGATACGGTACTCCGGCTGCAAAACCCGATCCAACACTATGCCTGGGGATCACGCAGCGCCATTGCCGAATTGTGCAACCGGCCCGTTCCCTCGCCGGAGCCCGAGGCGGAACTCTGGATGGGCGCCCACCCCAAAGCGCCCTCCCGGGTAACCGGCAACGGTGAAGCGGTCCCCCTCGACGCGGTGATCGCCGGCGATCCGGATGCGGTTCTGGGGCCCCGGGTGGCGCGGCGCTTCGGGGGACGCCTGCCTTTCCTTTTCAAGGTCCTGGCCGCGGCCGAACCCCTTTCGATTCAGGCCCACCCCGATCGGGATCAGGCCCGCCGGGGGTTCGAACGGGAAAACCGGGCCGGCATCCCGCTGGATGCCGGGCACCGCAATTACCGCGACGCAAACCACAAGCCCGAGATCATCTGCGCCTTGACGGACTTCTGGGGCCTGAACGGCTTTCGCGCCATGGACGACCTGCGCCGCCAACTGAAGCGGTTCTGTCCCGATGCAGCGGGCGCCCTGCTTTCCGGCGGGTCATCCGCTGCTCCCGGGCAGGACCTCGAGCGCCTGTTCGACCGCCTGCTCGGCATGGAAGGCCGCGAAAAGGACACGATCATCGATGAAGCTGTCGGCCAGGCGCGGGGATGTTCCGCCGCCGATCCCATCGGGCGCTGGATTGCGGCGCTCCAGGAGGCCTATCCAGGGGATATCGGCGTCCTGGCGCCGATCGTCCTCAACCTGGTACACTTGAAACCCGGGCAGGCCATGTACCTGCCTGCCCGTCAGCTGCACGCCTACCTCAAAGGGGTCGGGATCGAATTGATGGCCAATTCCGACAATGTGCTGCGCGGCGGACTGACCCCCAAACACATCGATCGCGCGGAGCTGATGCAGGTGCTGCAGTTTGCGCCCGCAGCCCCCGGCATCGTGGCTGCAAAGCCCCGATCGGCGACCGAAACGCTTTTCCCGACCCCCGCGGATGAATTCGTGCTGGCCAGGATTGACCTGACCCCGGAGGAAACCCATGACGCGCAGCAGGACCGCACGGTCGAAATCCTGCTGGTGACCGATGGGGAGGCGACCCTGGAGGGTCCCCGCCAAAGGCCGTTGCAGGTCAAGCGCGGCGAGAGCGTTCTGATTCCCGCCGCCGCCGGCGCCTATCGCCTTGCCGGGCGCGCCGTATGCTACAAGGCCGGCGTGCCGACGCCCTGCGCCTGACATGGGACACTTCGATCGGGAAGGAAGCGGGCAAGGTAAAACTCCACTATGCCGGCATCAGCCACCTGGCCATGGCCACCGGCGCTATCGACGCCACCATCGCCTTCTGGCGCGACCTGCTCGGCATGGGATGCGGAAAATTTGTCTTGACAAAAAAAGCCTGCGGCTTTTTTTAAGGGGGGTCATTCCGGCGGTGCCGGAATGACCTAAAGAAGCCGAATGGGCCTTCATACCTTGGTTCGCCTTCCGGAGGCGCAAGAGGCCTCGGGCAGTGCCGCGGAGGGAAGCTATCTTATATACTTTCGTCCTCTTGATTTGTTTTTTGGGTGAGTGCGTAAAAAGTCGCAAAATAAAGCTTTTGTCATCCCCGCGCAGGCGGGGATCCAGTCTTTTCAATCGGTTCTGGACTTCTGCCAGCGCAAAAGCTAAGGAGTGACGGCTTGGGGACTTTTAACGATTCCATCTTTGATTTAACGGGAAAGAGTATAAACAATTCATTATGTATGTGACCCCATCGAAACCCGTGCATGACGCGACCGTTGCGGTTCCCGGCT
>CAYMQN010000088.1:0-14411 GCA_964392545.1 uncultured Desulfobacteraceae bacterium | reverse complement strand
TAAACTGCACCTGACAGCAGGGGATGAAAGACACGGGAGGTCATCAATGGAGCTGAGCCGAAGAGGTTTTTTCAAAGTCGCGGGGGCCGCCGGCGCCGGTCTGGCCGCTTCCGGCGCGCCGGCCGAGGCCTGGCAGTCGCGGGCGCCCGAGGACCCCTACGGCTGCCTGGTGGATCTGACCCGCTGCATCGGCTGCCGCAAATGCGAACAGGCCTGCCAGACGGTCAACGGGTTGCCGGAACCCGCCGTACCTTTCGACGATTTGACCGTTCTGGACCGCAAGCGCCGGCCCGACGACAAGAACTACACCGTGGTCAACCGCTACTATTCGGGGAAGATCGACGAGCGCGACCAGCTGATCCCCACCTTCGTCAAAATCCAGTGCATGCACTGCCAGGACGCGGCCTGCGCCTCGGCCTGCATCGTGGGGGCGCTGACCAAGATGGAAAACGGCGCCGTGCGCTACGATGTCGACAAGTGCATCGGCTGCCGCTACTGCATGGTGGCCTGTCCCTTCGAAATCCCGGCATACGAATACCACGACCCCCTCACCCCCCGGGTCATGAAGTGCACCTTCTGCTACGAGCGCGTGGCCGAGGCGGGCAAGCTGCCCGGCTGCGCTCAGATCTGCCCGGTGGAGGCCATCACCTTCGGCAAACGCTCCACCCTGCTCGAACTCGGCCACAAGCGCATCGAGGAGAATCCCGGACGCTATCTCGACCACATCTACGGTGAAAAAGAGGTTGGCGGCACGAGCTGGATGTATCTCTCCGACCAGCCCTTCGAGGAGCTCGGGTTTATCCAGGTGCCCGATAAACCCCTGCCGCAGCTCGCGGAAACCATTCAGCACTCCCTGTTCAGCTATCTCTGGTCGCCCATCGTCCTGTTCGGCATGCTGGCCGGGATCATGTGGGGTTTCCGGGACAAGGGCGAGCGCCGCAACAAGGATGAAGGAGGCAACCCATGAGCCTTTCCGCAAGCCCGACAAGGGCCAAGTTCTGGACCCCCGGCGTGGTGGCCCTGGCCTTTCTGATGGCCGCCGGGGCCGTGGCCGTCGTTGCCCGCTACGTCGGCGGCATCGGCTATGTCAGCAACCTGACCAACGCCCGGCCCTGGGGCCTGTGGATCGGGGTGGACGTGGCCTCCGGCGTGGCCCTGGCCGCCGGCGGCTTCACCACGGCCTTTCTGGCCCACATCCTGAGCCGCCACTATTACGAACCCGTGGTGCGCCCGGCGCTCTTGACCGCCATGCTGGGCTACACCTTCGTCGTCCTGGGCCTCCTGGTGGACATCGGCCGCTCCTGGGCCATCTGGAAACCCATGATCTACTGGAACTTCAATTCGGTGCTCTTCGAGGTGGCCATGTGCGTCATGTTCTACCTCAACGTGCTCTACCTGGAGTTCGTACCCATCGTGGTGGAGCAGTACAAGGGGCGCGTCGATCTGCCCGGACCCCTGGCGGCCTTGAACGCCCCCCTGGAGGGGCTCCTCAAGGTACTCGATGCCGTCACCGGCAAATTGATGTGGGTTTTCATCATCGCCGGCGTGGTGCTCTCCTGCATGCACCAGTCGAGCCTGGGCTCGCTCATGCTGATCGCCCCCACCAAGCTGCATCCCCTCTGGTACACGCCGATCCTGCCGCTGCTCTTTCTGACCTCGGCCATTGCGGTGGGCTATCCCATGGTGGTGTTCGAGACCACCCTGGTCTCCTCTTCCCTGAAGCTGGACTCCGAGATGCACGTGCTGGCGCCGCTGACACGCTTCACCGTCTTCCTGCTGGGGCTCTATTTGGCCCTGAAGATCGGCGACATGGGGGTGCGCGGCACCTATGTCTACCTGCTCGACGGCACGGCCCAGACCAACGCCTTCCTGGTGGAGCTCATCCTGGGTGTGATCGTGCCCTGGGGCATGCTCGTGCTGCCCGGGGTGCGTCAATCCCGCCGGGGCCTCTTCATCGCCTGCAGCCTGATCGTGGGGGGTGTGCTCCTGAACCGGGTGAACGTCTTCGTGGTGGGCTACCGTCCGCCCATCAGCGAGGCCAACTACGCCCCGGCCTTCGGCGAAATCCTGATCACCGTCGGGCTCGTTGCGGCCCTGATGTTCCTATACCGTTTTCTGGTGACCTATCTGCCGGTGTTGAACCGACCGAAACAGGAGGTGTCGGCATGATCAACAAGTCGTCTATCGTTTTGGGATTCATACTCCTGGTGGGGCTCAACGGCGGCCCGGCCGCCCTCCCGCCGGGAAGCGCCACGGCCCTGGCCGAGACCGCCACGGAAAAACCTTCGTCGGAGCCGGAAGCCGCAACCTGGTCGGCGCCCGACCAGGAGGCCGCCCTGGCGCGCGCCGCCGAGACGGTGCCCTTCGTGGAGGCCGTCATGGACGAGTGCAAGCTCTGCCGCCAGATGCGCCTGCGTGAAATGGGGCTGAACACCAAGGATATCCAACACAGTTATTTCGTCCTCAACAGCCCGATCATCAACAAGGTGGAAGACCACTACGGGCCGGTGCGCTTCATGCACAGCAAGCATGCCGCCCAGATCCAGGACTGCGCCATGTGCCATCATTTCCGGCCCCTGGATGCCGACGCCAAGGAAACCACGCGCTGTTCGGCCTGCCACCAGGAGGCGTTCCGCCCGGACCACCCCGAGCGGATCGGTCTGAAGGCCGCCTACCACCAGCAGTGCATGGACTGCCATCGGGACATGAACCAGGGCCCGGTGGACTGCATCGGCTGCCACGCCAAGAACGTCCCCGACCACAAGGACAAGATCCAATTGGCCGCCAATCCGACCCCCTTCCAGGTCACCGCGGAGTGTCTGCGCTGTCACGAGGCGGCCGGCCGGGACATGCTCGAAACCGCCCATTGGCTTTTGAAGGGCCCTTCCCCCTTCACCCTGGGCCACCGAAAGGAGGTTGAACTCGGCAAGGCCACCATCGCCACCAACAACTTCTGAATGAGCATGGCCAGCAACGAGGCTCGTTGCACCAGTTGTCACGCAGGCTATGGATGGAGAGACGAAACCTTCGACCACACGGATATGACCAGGATCGACTGCCTGGTGTGCCACGACACCACCGGCACCTACAAAAAAGTTCCCACCGAAGCGGGCATGCCCGATCCCAAAGTGGATCTGGTGAAGGTGGCCCAAAACGTGGGGCCCACCTCACGAAAAACCTGCGGCGATTGCCATTTCAACGGCGGCGGCGGCGAAGCGGTCAAGCACGCCGACCTCTCCCGCCAGCTTTTGACGCCGGACCGCAATTGCGACGTGCACATGGGCGGCTATGATTTCCAGTGCACCGAATGCCACCGCACCCGCAACCACAAGATCGCCGGCCGCAGTTCATCCGTGCCCGTGGTGGAAGGCAGTTTCTCCTGCGAAAACTGCCACACCGAAAAACCCCATCATGGGGACGATCTGCTGGATCATCACCTGAACAAGCACTGCCAGACCATCGCCTGCAACACCTGCCATTCGCCGGTCTATGCCAAGTGCAAGCCCACCAAGATCTTCTGGGACTGGTCCCAGGCCGGCGACACGGAGCGCAAACCGAAGAAAGACAAATACGGCATGCCGGACTACAACTGGAAGAAGGGCGCGTTCCGCTGGAAGGAATCCGCCAAGCCGATCTATGCCTGGGACAGCCGTTTCACCAAGCGTGTCTTTCTGGGGGATCCGGTGGACTGGCGATCGGGGCCGGTCAAGATCACGGAACCCGTCGGTTCCATCAACGATCCCAACTCCAAAATCGCCCCCTTCAAGATCATGGCGGGGATCCAGGCCGTGGACGCCGAATACGACTACCTGCTGGTGCCCCATCTGTTCCCCCGGGACAAGGAGGACACCACCGCCTATTGGAAGCACCGCGACTGGCAGAAGTCCTTCGCGGATGGGATGGAAGCCGCCGACCTGAAGTACAGCGGCAAGTACGAATGGGTTACCTCCCAGATGTACTGGCGGGTGGAGCACGAGGTCATGCCCGCCGAATCGGCCCTCTCCTGCGTCCAGTGCCACGCCAGCCTGCAAGGCGCGCGCACCTGCGACCGCTGCCACCAGGACAGCCGCGAGGTGAACTTCAAGAAGATCGCCCACAAGGGGACCGACTTCAGCTACATGGCCTCCAGGGGGCGCGACGTGAGCCATCTCGTGGGCACCACGGACTACATCGACTTCAAGGCCCTGGGCTACAAGGGCGACCCCATCCTCCACGGCGGCCGCTTCAAGAAGCTGCCCATGGGGTACAAGGCCGAGGAGGGGAAAAAGTAATCCGTCTCCTATGGGGAGCATTCCGTTGTGCAAAAAGCCGCCAGGGGTTTTTCCTGGCGGCTTTTTGGGTCGGACAAGGTTGGTTTGCCGATTTTTTCGGGGAAAAGGCCGTTGCTGGGATTTTAATTCGCGGTGATGTTCTTCTTGGAACTGATCCCGTAACGCTTCATTCTGTTCCAGATCGTAACCCGGGTGACCCCCAGCAGTTTAGCGGCAGCAGACTGGTTTCCACCCGTATTTTCCAAGGTTTCGATGAGTTCTATTTTTTTAATTTGTTCCCGGTTGATAGGCGCGCGGTTAGCTGATCCGGAAATCTTTTTTCCGGTGAGGATATCGGTCGGCAGGTGCTCGGGTTGAATCGTTCCCCCCTGGCAGGTGACGCAGGCGTACTCGAACGCGCTTTTCAGCTCGCGCACGTTGCCGGGCCAACTGTAATTCATCAAAACCGCCATGGTTTCTCTGGAAATGGCGGTGAATTCCTTGTTGGTTTTAAGACGGATTTTTTGAAAAAAAGCATCGGCCAACAGCGGGATATCTTCGATCCTTTCGCGCAACGGCGGGAGGTGGACCGGGATGACATTAATACGGAAATATAGATCTTCCCGGAAAACGCCGGCGCCAATAAGTTTCATGAGGTCCCGGTTGGTGGCCGAGATGATCCTTACGTCCACCGGGATTGATGTGTTGGCACCCACCCGTTCGACGATTTTCTCTTCGAGAACCCGCAGCAGTTTCACCTGGGTGGTCAACGGCAGGTCCCCGATTTCATCCAGAAAGATATTTCCCCCGTGTGCTGTTTCAAATCGTCCGGACCGATCCTTAACCGCTCCCGTATAGGCCCCCTTCACATGACCGAACAGCTCACTTTCCAGTAAGGATTCGGTCAGGGCGGCACAATTGACTTTGACATAAGGTCCCCGAAATCTTTCACTCAGCCGGTGGATTGCCCGGGCCACGAGTTCTTTGCCGGTCCCGCTTTCGCCATAAATAATGACCGGCGCATCCGAGCGGGAGGCGTTGGTGATCAGATCGAAGACTTTCTGCATGTGCGACGATGTGCCGATGATGCCCTGAAATTTGTCCGCGGACCGCAGCTCGCGCTGGTATTCGGCGATACGGTTGTCCTTTTCGATAAGGTCCGTGATGTCCGTGACCGTTTCGACCGCTCCAATGACATTGCCATGGTCGTCATGAAAAACAGAAGCGTTCTTGAGGGCATGGATTGAGCGGCCGTCTTTGTGTCGAAAAATGCAGCGCCGCCGCCGCATACTGCCGTCCTGGAAAAGGGCACACCAGTGACAACCCCGGTTATCGCGCACTTCCTGGCAGATGTCGCAGTTCAAAACCGTGCAGTCCTTGCCGATCATTTCATCTTTGGAAAACCCGGTGATGCCTTCGAAAGCCTCGTTGACATAGATGATGATGCCCTGCTCATCCACGACCATGATGCCGTCGCTGATGGTGTTGGCCACCGTACGCCAGTATCGGTCAAGCTCGTGTTCAAACATTCAGGTTACCTGTTAAATTTTAGCACCTGTTAAATGTGATCAATTTAACACTTTAACAGGAAGGGCGCAATGCAATTTGAAAAATAATTCCTGCGGTCGATTCAATCCTTTGAATTATTATGAAAATCATGTGCGGCCAGAGATACCGGCGGCGTTTGGCACCTTAGTTGCTCTTAGAGGCAGCCGGAACATTGAAGGGACGTACGGATTTTGGAAAAAGCAGCGAATTATATCGTGGATTTCAGAGGGGCCATCAAATCCCTGGCCTTGCTAAAACTGACCCATGTGTTCAGAGGAATGAAATGTGACGAGGTGGTGACAATCGTGGGGCTGGATCCGGACACGCGCAAGGATCTTTTTAAAGTCCTGCCGGCGTTATCCTTTGAATTTGTCTTGGAGGAAGAGCCTGACGGTGAATTTTGCAGCATCCATCTCAAAAAGAGAGATAGCAAATCACATCCGTATCTTTATGAAAAGGAGTAGCCCATGCCCGAAGCGGTAATCGAACTGAAAGAAGGAAAGCAGAGCCTGTTTATCGACAAGGTTAAAGAGATCCTCCCGGAGGGCGGAAATCTCAACCTGTGCCTGACCTGTGGTGCTTGTGCGTCGGGCTGCCCCGCCACGGGTCTGGAGGGAATGGACCCACGCAAATTCCTGCGCATGGCCGCCCTGGGATTGGACGAGGAGATTTTGAGCAGCCCCTGGATATGGATGTGTTCCATGTGCCAGCGGTGCATCTATGTCTGCCCCATGAAGATCGACATCCCGCAGCTGGTCTACAACGCCCGGGCCCAGGTTCCGCGCGAAGAGCGGCCCAAGGGCATCCTGGGGTCCTGCGACATGGCCCTGCGCAACGAGAGTGGCAGTGCCATGGGAACCTCCCCCGATGATTTTGCCTTCGTGGTTGAGGACGTCCTCGAGGAATACCGGGAGGCCCAACCCGAATTCGCCGAAATGCAGGCCCCCATCGACAAAGAGGGGGCCGAATTTTTTCTCAACCAGAATTCGCGCGAGCCGGTGACCGAGCCGGATGAGCTGGTACCGCTGTGGAAAATCCTGCACCTCGCCGGTGTCGACTGGACTTACGGCAGCAAGGGATGGGGCGGTGAAAACTACTGCATGTTCCTGGCCGATGACGAAGCTTGGGAGCACCTGGTGCGGCAGTCCGCCGGCCAGGCGGATGCCCTGGGGTGCAAGACGTTTCTCAACACCGAGTGAGGGCACGTCACCTTCTCGGTCCTGGCAGGACTGAAAAAGTTCGACGTCGCGCACAAGTTCCAAGTCAAAAACATCTACGAATATTATGCCAAGTGGATCCGGGAGGGCAGGCTCAAGCCCAGTTCCGACTGGAACAAGGACCTGAAGCTCAAGTTCACCGTCCAGGATCCCTGCCAGATCGTGCGCAAGGCCTACGGCGATCCCATCGCCGACGACCTGCGCTTCGTGGTCAAATCCGTCGTGGGCGAAGAAAACTTCATCGACATGACGCCCAATAAGTCGAACAACTATTGTTGCGGCGGCGGAGGAGGGTTTCTCCAGTCCGGTTTCAAAGATGAGCGGCTGGCGTATGGGAAGCTGAAAGACGACCAGATCAAGGCGACCGGGGCGGACTACTGCATTGCAGCCTGCCACAACTGCCACGCCCAGATTCATGAGCTCAGCGAACATTACGGCGGCAATTACCCGGTGGTTCATCTGTGGACCCTGCTTGCGCTGTCACTCGGCGTCCTGGGACCCAACGAACGTGAATACCTGGGGGATGATCTCAAGGAAGTCGCCGTGTTTCACCCCGAAACGGCAATGTAACCCGGAACAATTGCCAAAAGGAAGAGTGAATTTATGAGCTTTCAAAGACGACTGGCATCAGGCGAATTTGTAGTTCTGGCGGAAATGAACACCCCCAAGGGCGTCGACGTATCGGAGTTGGTCGCCAATGCCCGCAAAATCAAAGGGCGCGTTGACGGGGTCATCATACCGGATATGGACAACGGCGTAATGCGAATGAGCGCCCTTGCCGGCGGGGCCCTGATCCACCAGCAGGGCATGGAGGCGATGATCCATCTCTATTGCCGGGATCGCAACCGGATGGCCCTGCAGGGCGATGTCCTCGCCGCCCACTTGCTCGGTATCAGCAACCTGCTCGTCGTGCCCGGTGAAGCAATGGCCAATGGCGACCATCGCGATGCGGCCGTGGTGAATGACCTGGATGAACTGGCGCTTATCGGCGCTATCCGGTCTCTCCAAAACGGGGTGGACATGGCGGGCTTTGCGCTGAACGGCGTACCGGAGTTCATCACCGGCTGCACGCTGGGCGCTTTTGCGGACGAACAGGCCCTGGATGCCGGATTGGCCGAGCTTGAAAAGAAGATTGCGGCCGGTGCCGGCTTCGTGGTCACCCCGCCCGTATTCGACGTGGAGCGTTTTGCCGCAGCCCTGGAGAAGATCTCAGCCTTGAAGGTACCGGTCATCGCCTCGGTCTTTTTGCTCAAGTCGGTGGGCATTGCCCGCTATATGGCCCTGAACGAGCCGGGTGCGCATATTTCCGAAGCGATGATCCAAAGAATACGCAAGGCCCCGGACCGGGAAATGGAATGCCTGCAAATCGCCGGTGAAACCATCGCCCAACTCAAAAAACGCGTACAGGGGGTCAAGATCGAAACCCAGGGCTGGGAGCATAAACTACCCACGATTCTGGAAATTGCGGGGCTTTAACCAAATTACCCTTCAAGCAGACAGCTAGGATATCGATATGCCAAATCAAAACAATTCAGTTCTGGTAATCGGAGGCGGTGTCGGCGGGATGAAGGCGGCCATGGATTTGTCCGAAGCCGGCCGGGATGTTGTCCTGATCGACCAGGCGGCCGCCATCGGCGGTTTGATGACCCGCCTGGACCGCACCTTCCCCACCAACAATTGCGATTTATGCACCATTTCTCCCAACCTGTCCGAAAATGCCCGGGAAAAACATATTGAAGTGCTGCCGCTGACCCAGGTGAGCGGACTGAAGGGCCAGGCCGGCGACTTTACCGCCACCCTGACCCGGGCGCCGCGATACATCGACATGGAAAAATGTACCGCTTGCGGCGACTGCCACAAGGCGTTCCCGGAATGTGTGCGCTTCGAACCCGGGCTGGACCACCGGGCACCGACCTGCATGCGCTACCCCCAGGCAACCCCCCAGGCCTTTTCCATCGACATGCAAAAATGTGAAGACGTGGCCGCCCTGGTCGACGTCTGCCCGGCCGGCGCCATCGATCCGGACGATGGCGCGCGGACCGAAGAACGACAGGTAGGAGCCGTGGTGCTGGCCATCGGGGCCGAACTCTTCGATCCCGGCCGGCTCGAGAACTTCGGCTACGGGCGTTACCCCGATGTGGTCACGGGGCTCGAATACGAGCGGATCATGTCGGCTTCCGGCCCCACCGGCGGAGAATTGGTCCGCCCCAGCGACGGCAAGGCGCCGCAACGGGTGGCTTGGATCCAGTGCGTGGGCTCCCGCGGCATCAACCGGGAGGATGTCTCCTACTGTTCCGGGGTTTGCTGCATGTATGCCCTCAAGGAGGCCATCGTTACCAAGGAGCGCTTCCAAAATGATATTGAAACAACGATTTTCTTCATGGACATGCGCACCTATGGCAAGGACTACGAGCTTTACTATGACCGCGCCCGAAAGACATACGGCGTGCGCCTGGTGCGTTGCCGGCCCCATTCGGTCATAGCGGATGCCGCCTCCGGGACACTGGCCATTTCCTACGCCACGGAGGCCTCCTCCGCCCTGGCGACCGAGCAGTTTGACATGGTGGTTCTCTCCACGGGCTTCCGTGTCCCGCAATCCGCCTGCCAGCTGGCCAGGGTTCTGGGCATCGAACTCAACGAACACAATTTTGCCCGCTCGCAGAATTTCAGCCCGGTGGCCACTTCACGGCCGGGGGTTTATGTGTGCGGTGTTTTCGAGAGCCCCAAGGACATCCCCGAAACCATGATGCAAGCCAGTGCGGCGGCCTGTCTCGCCGCCAAGAACCTGGTGCCGCTCTCGACATCCGGCAACGGGGACGCCGAGCTGCCGCCGGAGCGGGATGTCAGCGGTGAAGAACCGCGCATCGGTGTGTTCGTCTGTGACTGCGGGCAGAATATCGGCGGTGCCGTGGATGTGGATGCAATGGCCGCCTACGCCGGCAAACTGCCCGGTGTGGCCCTGTCCCGGAACGTCGGCCACGGCTGCAGCCTGGAAGCGCTTGAAACGATAAAAGCCGCCATCGTCGAACAGAAGCTCAACCGGGTCGTCATCGGCGGCTGTTCACCGCGGACCCATGAAAACCTTTTCCAGAACACCCTGCGCGACGCCGGGCTCAACAAGTACTTGATGGAAATGGCCAATATCCGTGACCAGGACACGTGGGTCCACAAGAACTATCCGGAAATGGCGGTGACCAAGGCCAAGGACCTGATTCGCATGGCGGTTGCCGGTGTGGCCCGGGCCCAGGCCCTGTATGACCACACGCTGCCCATGAACAAGGATGTCCTGGTTCTTGGCGGAGGCGTATCCGGCATGAACGCGGCCCTTGAACTGGCCGACCAGGGACACCGCGTGTATTTGGCCGAGCAGGCCGGACACCTGGGCGGAATGGCCATGGCAGTGCGCAAAACCCTGGAAGGTGACGATGTCCAGACCTATATGGCCGACCTGGTCGAAAAGGTGTCCGGGCACGCGCTGATTGAAGTGATCACCCAGGCCATTGTGGTGGATCACACCGGTATGCCCGGGATGTGCAAAACCGGCTTCCAGATCGGCCCCCGGATGTACTACCGGCAGATTGAACACGGCGCGACCGTACTGGCAACCGGGGCAACCCACAACGTTCCCCGGGTATACCGCCTTGGGGAGCATGCCGCGGTCACGACCCAGATCGAACTGGACAGCCTGATCGAGGACCAGCCCGAGCGCGTCAAGGCCTGGAAACAACTGGTCATGATCCAGTGTGTCGGATCCCGCGTTCCGGAAAACCCCAATTGTTCGCGCATATGCTGTCAGAGTGCCATCAAAAATGCCCTGCGGGCGCTCGACCTCAACCCCGCGATGCAGGTGTTCGTTCTGTATCGGGATATGCGGACCTACGGCTTTTCCGAGGATGCCTATGCCGAAGCCCGTCGGCGTGGCGTGATATTCGTGCGCTATGAGACGGATACACCGCCGGAAGTGACGCCGGATGGCGATCGGCTAAAGGTCGCCTTCACCGACCCGATCATCGGTCGCAAACTTGCGGTCAGCGCGGATTGCCTGGCGCTGAGCACCGGTATGGCGGTCAATGAAGAGGCCACGGAAGACCTGGCCAGGATTTTTCATCTGACCCGGGGCCTGGACGGCTCCTTTCTGGAGGAACATGTCAAACTGCGGCCCACGGATCTTGCCGTTCCCGGATTTTTCGTGGCCGGCAGTGTCCATGCGCCGAAGAATATCAAGGAGTGCATCGCCCAGGCCCAGGCGGCGGCCAGCCGGGTCCTGGCCATGCTGTCCAAGGATACGATCAACCTGGGGGCCATGGTGGCTCAGGTGGCTCCCGAGAAGTGTGCCACCTGCCTGGCCTGTGTGCGGGCTTGCCCTTACGGCGTCCCCTTTATCAACGAAGATCGCTATTCGGAGATCGACCCGGCCAAGTGTCACGGATGCGGTATCTGCGCGTCCGAATGTCCGGCCAAGGCGATCGAGCTTACCCGGTTCGAGGATGCGCCGATCACGGCGCGCCTTGAAGGCCTGCTTGAAAGGAGTGCCTGATGGAACAGTTTGAACCGACGATTGTGGCCTTCTGCTGTCACTACTGTGCTTACACGGCCGCGGATATGGCGGGCAGCATGCGCCTGGACTATCCCCCGAACGTCAAGGTCATACGGGTGCCCTGCAGCGGTCGCGTCGATGCCATCCACATCATGAAGGCTCTGGAAAACGGGGCGGACGGGGTACTCGTGGCCGGCTGCCTGGAAGGGGATTGCCACTTCAAAACCGGCAACGTCAAGGCGTTGCAGCGGGTGACCGCGCTGCAGCCGTTCCTGGAAGAGATCGGAATCGAGGCGGAGCGTGTACAGATGGTGAACATGTCCGCGGGCATGGGCGGCCGGTTTGCCCAAATCGCCACCGAATTCACGGAAAAGATCAGAGAACTGGGATCCAATCCCGCAAAAGCGGGCGCATCCCGTTTGGCGGCATCCTAGCCCACAACCGTAAGGAGATGAAACGACAATGATTACAGCTGAACGAAAACCGTTGGATGAAATCATGGATAATATCGACGGTTGCGGCCGGATTCTGCTGGTGGGCTGCAATGAGTGCGTGACGGTCTGCGCCGCCGGCGGACGCAAGGAAGTCGCCCTGCTGGCCTCGGCGCTGCAGATGGCTTCCATGAAAAAAGGGCGGACGCTGGATGTCCGCGAAATGACGCTGGAGCGACAGTGCGATCCGGAATACGTCGAAGAACTCACGCCCCTTATCGACCAGGTGGACGCGGTGGTGTCCATGGCCTGCGGCTGCGGGGTACAGGAGGTGGCCCGGCGGTTCAAAAAGACCCACGTGTACCCGGCCGTGAACACCAAGTTCATGGGGGCTTCGGAAGGGCCGGGAATCTGGGCCGAGCGCTGCCAGGGCTGCGGCGATTGCCTGCTGGGACTCACCGGCGGCATCTGCCCCATCGCCCGCTGTGCCAAGCGGTTGATGAACGGGCCCTGTGGCGGTTCGACCAACGGCAAATGTGAAGTCAGTGACGAGGTGGATTGTGCCTGGCATCTGATCTGGGAACGCATGAAGGAGTTGGGAATCGAGGATCGTTACGAAGACGTCATTTCAGCCAAGGATTGGCGAACCGGCCGGGGCAGCGGCCCCCGCAAAATTGTCAGGGGGGATTTGCAATAATGAAAACAGAAAGTGTGCTGGAAAAAGTATTGGCATCGGGTGAACTGGCGGTAACCGGAGAATGCGGCCCGCCGCGGGGGGCCCTGCCTGACGTTGTCAAAGAGAAAGCCGCCCTGCTCAAGGGCTATGTGGATGCGGTCAACGTAACGGACAACCAGACGGCCATGGTCCGGATGTCCAGTTTTGCCGCCAGTGTTTTTCTGCGGCAAATGGATCTGCATCCGGTCTTCCAGATGGTGACCCGGGACCGCAACCGGCTCGCCATGCAAGGGGATATCATCGGGGCCTATTCGCACGGGATCAATACCATGCTCTGTCTCTCCGGCGACCATCCCAAGTTCGGCGACCACGCCATGGCCGCCAACGTGCATGATCTGGACTCCATGCAATTGATCCAGACCGTACGGGGCATGCGGGACGAGGGCTTGTTTCAGGGCGGGGCGGAGATCAAGAATCCGCCCAAAATGTTCATCGGCGCGGCGGCCAACCCCTTTGCGGATCCCTTCGAGCTGAGGGTCGCCCGCCTGGCCAAAAAGGTGAAGGCCGGGGTCGATTTCGTACAGACCCAGTGCATCTACAATATCGACAAGTTTGAGACGTGGATGGAGGGAGTCCGGGACCGGGGCCTGCATGAGCAAGTCTACATCATGGCCGGCGTTACCCCGATGAAATCCGCCGGCATGGCCCGGTACATGAAAAACAAGGTGCCGGGGATGGACGTGCCGGATGAACTGGTCAAGCGGATGGCCGGCGTGCCCAAAGACAAGCAGGCCCAGGAGGGGATCGATATCTGCGTTGAATCCATTGAACGCCTTCGCCAAATCGAAGGGGTTTCCGGGTTTCATATCATGGCCATCGAGTGGGAAGAGAAGGTGCCCGAGATCGTGAAGCGGGCCGGCCTCTATCCCCGGCCGCAGGTATGATCGCCGGGAATGCCCGGTGCGCGGATCCGCTTTAAAACGGCAATTACCGTGAATAAGGAGAACGGCAATGAGCAACGATAAATTAATTCTGGTGGTGGACGACGATCCCGATCTGGTGGAGTCGGTCTCCATGCGATTGGAAAGCGAGGGTTTTCAGGTCGCCAAAGCCTATGACGGCGTGGAAGCGTGGGATCGGATCAAGGATGCCAGGCCGCAGATGCTGATTCTGGATGTCATGATGCCGCGCAAGAACGGCTATGAACTTTGCAATGAGATCAAAAAGGATGACAAGTTCAAGGATATCACGGTCCTGCTTTTAACGGCGGTGGCCGACGCGGTACCGTTCACAACCTATACCCATATGGATGGAAAGAGCACCCTGGCCGATGATTATATTCCCAAACCCATTGACCTGGACAATCTCATGGAAATTGTCAGGGATAATCTGTAAGTGCCGCCGCTATGGCAACGATCCGCATCGGCGGCTTGAAAATCAGCGGGGCGCTTTGCCTGGTGCGTCTGCGCGCGGAATCCCGGAACCGCGGTCTACTGCCGGCCTTTTGCAGTCTACTGGCCGGCAGTCAGATGAACATACCCTTTTTGTCGACCGAATCCCGGAACGGCGGCATCCAAGCGATCTGCTGTGTGGATGCCGCGCATCAGACATGGTTAGAAAATCTGCTGCGCGCTGATCCGGTGCTGCAGCAGGGGCGTGCCGAATTCACAGCAGGGGTCGGATTACTCACACTGTTTCCACATCAATCGCGCCTGACGTTGTTTAGCCGGTCGCTGCGCGCACTGGCGCAGG
>CAYMQN010000087.1:0-14505 GCA_964392545.1 uncultured Desulfobacteraceae bacterium | reverse complement strand
GATCCGTCTTGAGATAAAGACACGGCAGCGCCGCCGCTGCGGGTGTCAGCCCGGACACAAGGAATAGCCCAGGGCCTCCAGCACACGGCGGAATTGGCGATCCTCCATAGTGGCCCCCTGAAGCGTCCATCCAGAAAGGGCATCTTTTGGCCCCTGGCCCGCCGCCGGTGAGTAAAACCTACCTTTGGCGGACAAGCGGCGTTCTCGCCTCCGCTCGGTCCTCGGCGTAGCCGGGCTACGCCTGTGGGCGCCCGTCGGCGGCGGTTTGTTGAACACCGCTGCTTTTAAGGATCAGACGTGAAATCCCGCGCCGTTTGGCGGGACCAGGAACCAAAATCTACCCCTTCTGGACGGACACTGAGTTAATTATCGCTCTTCTTTCAGGTCCTTGCATCCTGGGGTGCGGGTGATTACTATGACAGGACTATGAAAACGACCAACGAAAAAATACCCAATCCCAAAGAAATCGAAAAAGAAATCAGCGAATTCCTCTCCAAGCGCTTCGGCAATCACGTCAAGATCGTCAGCCCCATGATGGTAACGGACGCGGACGAGGTGGACCGGACGGGCAAAAAGCCCCACAGCACGGTCGGCATCGACTTCGACCTGCGCCCCGAGGAGTTGATCGCCTATCTCGACCGCTACATCGTGCGCCAGGACCAGGCCAAGGCCATCCTGGCCACCAAGATCTGCACGCACTTCAACCGTATCAAGCGCCGGCGTGCGCACGGCGACGTCACCCGGGACATGGTGGGCCGCATCAAGAACAATGTGCTGCTGATCGGGCCCACCGGAGTGGGCAAGACCTACATCGTCAAACTGATCGCCCAACGCATCGGGGTTCCCTTCGTCAAGGGCGATGCCACCAAATTCAGTGAAACCGGCTATGTGGGCGGCGACGTGGAGGACCTCGTGCGCGACCTGGTGCGCGAGGCCGGTGATGACATCGAACTGGCCCAGCACGGCATCGTCTATATCGACGAGATCGACAAGATCGCCGGATCGCCCAATACCATCGGTGCCGATGTCTCGCGGGCCGGTGTCCAGAGAGCCCTTTTGAAGCCCATGGAAGAGACCGAGGTGGACCTCAAAGTGCCTCACGATCCGGTTTCCATGATCCAGGAAATCGAAAATTTCCGCAAAACCGGGCAGAAGGAAAGGCGCACGGTCAACACGGGCAACATTCTGTTCATCATGAGCGGCGCCTTCAGTGAGCTCGAAGACATCGTCCGCAAACGGGTGGCCCGCCAGGGCATCGGCTTCGGAGCCCCCCTTAAACAAAGAGGCGCCGACCCCGCGCTCCTGCAGCAGACCAAATCCGAGGACCTGATCGCTTTCGGCTTCGAATCCGAATTTGTCGGCCGCTTGCCGGTGCGGGCGGTGCTTGAGCCTTTGAGCGAAAACGACCTTTACACCATCCTCAAGAACCCCAGCAATCCGATCATCCTGGGCAAAAAGCTCGATTTCGACGCCTACGGCATCCATATCAAGTTCGAAGACGAGGCCCTGCGGATCCTGGCACGGGACGCCGCCGCCGAAAACACCGGGGCCCGCGGCCTGGTCAGCGCCGTGGAAAAGGCACTCCTGCTCTACGAAACGCACCTGCCGTCCACGGATATCCGCCACTTCCCGGTGACGGAGGAGGTCATCCGCGACCCCCAAGCCGCTTTCGAGGGTCTGACGACGTCCGACAGCGCGACGCGCCAAGTAGCGTTCCAGCGGCTGGCCGACGCGGAGAAGCAGGCCATCATCACCTATATCCAGGACAACAAGCGGATTCTCTCGGACCGCTACAGCCTGGCCCTTACCCCTCCGCGACGCGAGCTGCTGGCCCGCTACTACGTGAATCACATCCTCGACATCGGCGAGGTGTTCGAACGCATCAAAGCCTGCCACGACGACATTAAAACCATCGAACTCGACTTTTACAAGCGCCACGACATCAACATCGTGTTCGAGGAAGACGCTATTGACTTTATCATGGCGCGGATTGTAGACAGGGCGGTCACGCTGGATGAAATGGCCCGGCAGCTCAACGAGCGGCTGGAACTGGGGTTGAAACTGGTAATGGAAAAAACGGGCCAGAACCGCTTCTTTATCAACCGGGAGGCCCTTGAAAATCCGGACACCTACATTGCCGGTCTGCTCCGCAACGCTATTCCAACGAAGGAACTGCCTCTAGACGAAAGGTCCTGACCCCCATGATCGGAATTTCCAAACTCTACTGCGGCACGGTCGAGCCGTCCGACGCCCTGCGCTATGGGCGGCATTCGGGGCAGCTGCCCTCCCACCTGCTGCAGTTTTCCGAAGATAAAAAGCCCGTGATCGTGTGGAACGTGACCCGGCGCTGCAACCTCAAGTGCGTGCACTGCTACGCCCAGGCCAAGAACCAGGCCTTCGACAACGAACTGACCACCGCCCAGGGCAAGGACCTGATCGACGACCTGGCCGCTTTCGGATCACCGGTCATGCTGTTTTCAGGGGGTGAGCCGCTGATGCGTCCCGATCTTCCCGAGCTGGCCGACTACGCCGTGCGCAAGGGAATGCGCGCCGTGATTTCCACCAACGGCACCCTGATCACCCCGCAAATGGCCCGCACCCTCAAGGAAATCGGCCTGTCCTACGTGGGCATCAGCCTGGACGGGATGGAAACGATCCACGACCGTTTTCGGGCCGTCAAGGGCTGCTTCCAGGACGCCCTGGAAGGCATCCGCAACACCCAGGCCGCCGGCATCAAGGTCGGCCTGCGGTTTACCATCAACAAGTTCAATGTGGACGAGATTCCGGCGGTCTTCGACCTTTTGGAAGAAATGGACATTCCGCGGGTCTGCTTCTACCACCTGGTCTATGCCGGCCGCGGCTCCAAGCTGGTGGAAGACGACCTGACCCACGCGGAGACCCGCCGCGTGGTGGATCTGATCATCGACCGCACCAAGGATCTCCATGAACGGGGCAAACCCAAGGAAGTGCTGACCGTGGACAATCATGCCGACGGCCCCTACCTCTATCTCAGGTTGCGCCGGGAGGACCCCGCACGCGCCAAGGAGGTCCTCGAGCTGCTCAAGATGAACGAAGGCAACAATTCGGGGCGCGGCATCGGCTGCGTAAGCTGGGACGGCGAGGTCTACGCCGACCAGTTCTGGCGCCATTACAGCTTCGGCAACATCAAGGATCGCCCCTTTTCCGAAATCTGGACCGACCTTTCCGATCCCCTGATGAAAAGGCTCAAGGACAAAAAGCAGTATGTCCAGGGCCGCTGCACCACCTGTGCCTGGCTGGATGTCTGCGGGGGCAACTTCCGGGTGCGGGCCGAAGCCACCACCGGGGACGTCTGGGCCCCGGACCCGGCCTGCTACCTGACGGACGAGGAGATCAGCGAAACGATTTAGTGTCCATCCATAAATGGCATCTTTCGGCCCCGGCCGGCGTTCTCGCTTTGTGGAAATCCTCGCCGTAGCCCAGCTACGCCTCCGGTTTCCACGTCGCTGCGGCCTTGGCCGGAACCAAAATCTACCATTTCTGGATGGACACGATTTAAGCTTATAGAGCGCTTTTCACCCCAAGGGAGCCAACCATGTTATTTCCGGAGTACCGTCCACGCCGCATGCGCCGCACCGAAGCCCTGAGGCGCATGATCCGCGAGACCGAGCTGAGTGCCAGCGACTTCATCCTGCCCTTGTTTACCGTGGAGGGCAAGGACGTCCGCAACCCCATTCCCTCCATGCCGGGGCACTATCAGCAATCCATCGACCACCTGGTCAAAAGCGTGCGGGAGGCCGCCGCGGCCGACATTCCGGCCGTGATCCTCTTCGGACTGCCGGATGCCAAGGACCCCCTGGGCACCCGGGCCTATGCCAAGGACGGCATCGTGCAGAAAGCGGTGCGCGAGATCAAAGACCGTGTACCCGACATAATCGTGATCACCGATGTCTGCCTGTGCCAGTACACCGACCACGGCCACTGCGGCATGTTGAACGGCGGTGAGATCGACAACGACGCCTCCCTCGATCTTTTGGCCCGCACCGCGGTGTCCCACGCCCAGGCCGGCGCGGACATGGTGGCCCCCTCGGACATGATGGACGGCCGGGTGGCCGAGATCCGGGCCGCACTGGACGACAAGGGGTTCAGCCAGATTCCCATCATGGCCTATTCCGCCAAATACTGCTCGGCGTTCTACGGTCCCTTCCGGGAGGCCGCCGACTCGGCCCCCCAGTTCGGCGACCGGCGCAGCTACCAGATGGATCCGGCCAATGCCCAGGAAGCCCTCCGCGAAGCCACCATGGACGTCGAGGAGGGGGCTGACATCATCATGGTCAAACCGGCCCTGCCCTACCTGGACATTATCTGCCGCCTGAGGGACGAGCTCGACCTGCCCATCGCGGCCTACAACGTGAGCGGCGAGTTTTCGATGATCAAAGCGGCGGCCCGGGCCGGATGGATCGACGAGGAGCGGGTCATGATGGAAACCCTCACGGCCATCAAACGGGCCGGGGCCAGCATGATCCTGACCTATTTCGCCGTCGAGGCGGCCCGCCTGTTGAACAAAGGGTAAGCCATCATGACACACGCACACCGCGGCGGCCATCCGGGGGGGCATCCCCACGGCGCGCCGTCTGAAGATCAAAAGGACCCCCGGGAAGCCACCCTGCGGCTGGTGGCCTGGGAAACCACCCGGGCCTGCAACCTGGCCTGCAAGCACTGCCGGGCGGCGGCCATCGACAAACCCTACGAAGGGGAACTCGACACCCCGGCCGCCTTCCGCCTCATGGACCAGATCGCCGAGGTGGGCCGGCCCATCGTGATCCTGACCGGGGGGGAGCCCCTGCTGCGCGCGGATATCTTCGACATCGCCCGCTACGGCACGGACAAGGGCCTGCGCATGGTCATGGCCCCCAACGGCACCCTGATGACCGCCGAGCACGCGCGGCGCATGGTGGAATCCGGCATCCAGCGCATCAGCATCAGCCTGGACGGCGCCACCCGCGAGAAACACGACAGTTTTCGCGGCGTGGAAGGCGCTTTCGACGGGGCTTTGCGGGGTATCGAACACGCCAAGGCCGCCGGCCTCGAGTTCCAGATCAACACCACCATTTCCAAGCTCAACCTGGCGGAAATCCCCAGGATTCAAGAGCTGGCGGTTGAGCTCGGCGCCGTGGCCCATCATATCTTCCTGCTGGTCCCCACCGGGCGGGGCAAATATATCATCGACCAGGAGATCACCGCCCAGGAATACGAGGAAACCCTCAACTGGTTCTACGACCAGCGCGACAAGACGCCCCTGCAGCTCAAGGCCACCTGTGCCCCCCACTACTACCGCATCCTGCGCCAGAGGGCCCGGGAAGAGGGCAAGAGCGTCACCTTCGAATCCCACGGGCTGGACGCCGTCACCCGCGGCTGCCTCGGGGGCACCGGCTTCTGTTTCATCTCCCACCGGGGCGTGGTCCAGCCCTGCGGCTTTCTGCAGGTGGACAGCGGCAATGTGACCCAAACCTCCTTCGCCGATATCTGGCGGGGCTCCAAGGTTTTTCTTGCACTGCGCAATTATGATGATTTAAAAGGGAAGTGCGGCGCGTGTGAATACAAACGCGTCTGCGGCGGCTGCCGGGCCCGGGCCTTCGAGGCCACGGGCGACTACATGGCCGAAGAGCCGCTGTGCAGCTATCAGCCGGCCTCCCGTCGAAAATCCTCCTGAGAGGTCGTCATTTCCGATCGTGCGGGCCGGCCATGGCCGTCGGCCCGTGCCGGCGCCGCTCATCCAACCCACATCCATCCGTCCGAGGTGCCGCATGAAAATCGAAGACCTCATGATCCGGGATCCCATCACCATTTCCGAGGACACGACCATCAGTGAAGCCATCGCCTGCATGAAAACCAATTCGATCCGGCACCTGCCGGTGGTGACCGCGGACGACACCCTGTTGGGCTTCGTTACCCTGGCGGATCTCAAACAGGGACTGATCCCCTCCATGGTGGGCGACCTGTCTCTGAAAGACCTCATGATCAAAAAGCCGATAACGGTGGCCGCGGACCGGGACATCGAAATCGCGGCCCAATTGATTTACAAGCACAAGATCGGTGGACTGCCCGTGGTGGACGACGGGCGGCTGGTGGGCATCATTACGGTGACGGACATTCTGGGGGCCTTCATCAACATGATGGGGCTGCTTACGGCCAGTTCCCGGGTGGACGTTTCCCTCAAGGACAAGCCCGGCGCCCTCAAGCAGGCCATCCAGGTCATCAACGACGCCGGCGGCGACATCATCAACATCGCCATGACGGCCCAGGCGCCGGGCCGGCGGGTCTATTACTTTCGCCTGAGCGCCTGCGATACGAAGGGTATCCGCAAGGCGTTGGAGAAGGCCGGGTTCCAGGTCTTGGCCACCATGGATTAGAAGCACTTCAAAAAAACCTTTTCGTCCGACCCGCCTAAGACGGACAAGTATCGGCGTTGAGCCCTCGTCTCACGTCCTCGGCATACTGGCGTATGCCTGCGGGGTGCACCCACCGTTGATAAATCAATCAGATGGGAAGTCCCGCAGGTCGGGAATACTCGGTCCCGCCTTGATCTCGAACGAAAATCCTATTTTTGAAGTTGCTTCTATTATTGCCATCTTCTGATCCGCTGAAGCGAATCAGACCCCGTAATAGTCGCGATACCACGCGATGAAGCGCGCGATGCCGTCCTCGATGGGCGTGCTGGGCTGGAAGCCGGCGTCGCGCACCAGATCGTCGATATCGGCGTAGGTGGCCGGTACATCCCCCTGCTGCAAGGGCAGCATCTTCTTGCGGGCCTCCCGGCCCAGGGCCTTTTCGATGGCCGCGATAAACGCCATGAGCTGAACCGGGTTGTTGTTGCCGATGTTGTAGATCCGGTAGGGGGCGTAAGAGGTGCCCGGGTCGGGGCGGTCCCCCTGCCAGTCGTCATTGGGCGCCGCCGGTCGGGCCATGACGCGCATCACCCCTTCCACGATGTCATCGATATAGGTGAAATCCCGCTGCATCTGGCCGTGGTTGAAGACCTGGATGGGCCGGTCTTCCAGAATGGCTTGGGTGAAGAGAAAAAGGGCCATGTCCGGACGCCCCCAGGGTCCGTAAACCGTGAAAAAACGCAAGCCCGTGCACGGGAGGCCATAGAGGTGGCTGTAGGTGTGGGCCATGAGCTCGTTGGCCTTCTTGGAAGCGGCATAGAGCGAGACGGGGTGGTCCACGTTGTCGTGAACTGAAAAGGGCATCTTGGTGTTGGCCCCGTAGACCGAGCTGGAGGAGGCGAAGACCAGGTGCGCCGTGGTATGATGGCGGCAGCATTCCAGGAGGTTCACGAAGCCGACGATGTTGGCATCCACGTAGGCATGGGGGTTTTCCAGGGAGTAGCGGACGCCGGCCTGGGCCGCCAGGTTGACGACCACGTCGAAGGACCGCCTGCGGAAAAGATCCTGCAGGGCGTCGCGGTCGGCCAGGTCGATTTCGGCGAAGGTAAAGCCCTGCCGCTCCTCGAGCTGTTGCAGCCGATCGCGCTTGAGGTTCACGTCATAGTAAGGATTGAGGTTGTCCAGCCCCACCACCGTGACGCCGTCGTCCAGCAGACGGCGGGCCAGATGGAAGCCGATAAATCCGGCGGCACCGGTGACAAGAACATCCTGGAACGGTTGGGTCATCGTATTTTCTCCTATTGACGGTACCAGGCGTAGGTCCGGGCCAGCCCGTCGGCGAAAGACACTGCCGGCGCAAAGTTTAGACTTTCCCGGGCCGCATCGATGGCGGCCACGGAATGCCGGATGTCGCCCTCGCGGGCCGCTTCGTAGGCCGGAGACAGTCCCACCCCGGCCAGATCGGCCACCTGTTGCCAGAGGGCATTGATGGTAATCGGGCGACCGGTGCCGATGTTGAAAACGCCTCCGGCGGCGGCCGCGGCGGTGGCCGCCCGCAGGTTGGCGTCAACCACATCCCGTACGAAAACAAAGTCGCGGGTCTGCTCGCCGTCGCCGAAGATCAGCGGCGCCCGGCCTCCGGCGGCGCGCTCCATGAAAATGGAGATCACCCCGGAATAGGGCGAAGACGGATCCTGGCGGGGCCCGAAAACGTTGAAATAGCGAAGGCCCACCGTCTCCAGGCCATAGAGGGTCTGGTAGAGGCGGGCGTAATATTCACCGGTCATCTTCTGAACGGCATAGGGGCTCAGCGGCCGCCGGGGCATGGTTTCACGCTTGGGCAACTGCGGGTCGTCGCCGTAGACGGCGCTGGAACTGGCCAGCACCACCCGGCGGCAGCCCGCCTGCCGGGCCGTCTCCAGAACGGTCAGGGTCCCCATCTCGTTGACCGCCGCCGATTCCAGGGGCTGGGCAACGGACAGGGGCACCGAGACCACCGCGGCCTGGTGAAACACCACCTCCACGCCCTTCATGAGCCGCCGCAGCAAATCGGCGTCGCGAATATCGCCTTCGTGCAGAGCGACGCCGTCACCGGCATCTTTCAAATTATCCCGTTTGCCGGTGGTCAGATTGTCGACGACGGTCACCCGGGCCCCCTGCCGCAGCAGGGCGTCCACCAGATGGGAACCGATAAAACCGGCTCCACCGGTCACCAGCGCATGGGCGATGGGCTTCGTCATGGGCATTCTCCGCAAAAAAGTCACATCAAACGAAAAAGGAATCCATCGGGTAGCACGATTCCTGCCGATGCGCAAGCTGCGCGCCGGGCATCCGCCGCGCCGCCGCTTGACTTTCTCCTAGCGCCTCTCTACTCTAGAATAGATACAACCGATCTTATCGAATCGGTTTGCGCTGCTATCGCTTCCCAGAAGGAAAGCCCACATGGCCTGGCACATCACCCTCAAACTCTTCGCGACCCTGCGGTCCTATGCCCCGCAAAACGCCGAGCGGTTCCCCATCACCCCCGGGACCACGGTGGCGGACGTCGTACAGGCCCTGGAAATCCCCGCAAAGGACGCCAAGCTGATCTTCGTCAACAACATCCGCAAGGAGCACGAAACGCCCCTCAAGGACGGCGACCGGCTGGGCATCTTCCCCCCCGTGGGGGGCGGCTGATGGCCGCCGCGGCCCTGAGCGACCGTCTGCCGCGGGCGGCGGTGGAACGCCGCCGGCCGGACGGCACGCCCTACCGAAGCCTCTCCACGGCCGATGTCGAAACCCTGGCCGCGGAATCGGGCGTCGGCCACCGCCGGGTGGAACAGGCCGCTCTCGCTTTGGGGATCATTCCCGAGCGCTACGCCCGCAACATGACCTCTCTCGGCATAGCCGATCAGCAGCGTCTGTTGGACTGCACGGTTTGTGTGGTCGGTGTCGGTGGTTTGGGGGGGCATGTGGCCGAAATCCTGGCGCGCATGGGGGTCGGCGGCCTGCGTCTGGTGGACAACGATCGCTTCGAGGACAGCAACCTCAACCGCCAGCGATTTGCCGACAACGAAAGCCTTGGCGCCCACAAGACCCTTACGGCCCGGCAGCGGATTGCCGCCATCAACCCGGCGGTGGACGCCGAGGCGCTTTGCGCAACCCTCACCCTGGAGAATGGTCCGGAAGTTCTCGGCGGCGCGGATATCGCCGTGGACTGCCTTGACTCGCTGCCGGCGCGCCTGGCCCTGCAGGAGGCCTGTCGCCGGCGAAAGATTCCCATGGTCTCCGCGGCCGTGGCCGGCATGAGCGGTCAACTCACCGTCTTCTTCCCCGAGGACCAAGGCCTGGCCGCGCTCTACGGCGACTTGGAAACGGCCCCTGAACGGGGCGCCGAAACCACGCTGGGCAATCTGCCTTTCGCCGTTACGCTCCTGGCCAGCCTGGAATGCAGCGAAGCCGTCAAAGTGCTGCTGGGAAAACCTTCGGCCCTGCGCGGCCGCCTGCTGGTTTTCGACCTGGCCGAGCCCATCTTCGAGGTCATCGACTTGGACCGGGCATCTTAGACGCCCTCCCCCTCCGTCCAAACCGCCGCCAGGGCCGCGCCGACGGCGTTGAGCACCAGCGGCAGGTGCAGGTCGGCGATGGGCATCCCCTGGCGGGAGGGCAGGATCAGGAGATCGCTGATGGGGAAGCTGAACAGGGTCTTGGCGCCGACCTCCTTTATACGCGCCTCCTGGGTGATGATGACCAGCCGGGGGGCGCGGCTGCCGACCAGCGACAGCTCGTCGAGCATGAAGGGCAGGGAGCGCGCGGCGGTCATGTCGAGAACGATCAGATTGTCCCGGCGCGCGTCGTAACCCGGCTGGAGCACCGGCAGATACCACCGGTTGACACTGTAAAACGGCGCCCGCGGTCTCGGCAGCGGCCCATCCGGCGGATGGGCCAGGAAGCTATCCACGGTATCACCCGCCAGAAATTCCACCTCCCAGCGGGCGACCTCCGGTTCACCATAGCGTGTGATCATGTCTTCCCGGCGTTCCATGGCGACATATTTTTGATCCACCACACCGTCGATGGTCACGATGGGACCATGGCCGGTGTGGCCGGGCGGGTGGTGCACCAACGTCAGTCCGCCGGTCCGGTCGAAATGCATTTCCCAGGTGCGGCCGCTGACGGCAAAGGGGCTGATAAAAAAGCCGGTTTGGTAGCGCCGGTTGGCCGCGGCAACGCGTTGCAGGCCGGCCAGAAGCGGTTCGTCATTGAGAACCCGGCGGATCGCCGCGGCCGCCCCGGACGCATGACGCTGCACGACGGACGCTTTCTTGGGCTGATAATCGCGCCAGGCATGCAGGAATAGCTGGTGCAGGTAAGTGTAGAGCTGGCCGGCCGCATCGCGTCTATCGACCCGGGGCAGCACAAAGCATCCTCCGGAAGCGATTATCGCCTGCAGCTCCGCCGGAAAGGCGGTTCCAAGCCAGACGACTTTGGCTCCCGCCGCAAACGGCTGCTTCCAACCCTCGAAATCGGTAAGAGGCTCCGTGGCAACCACCATGCCCAGCATGTCATCCGGCAGGTCGGCAGGCCACTCTCCAGCCGGCAGCTCGCGCATCGGCAGGGACATCAAACGGCGCCAGAAAGCGACGACATCGCGCACCACGGCACGCGCCGAAGGATCGAGGGAAACCATGACGACACCATTGATCTCGGAGCGCCGGTCGAACAACAAACGCCCCAGTTCACCGACCGCGCCCCCGTCGGGCGGATTGAGACCGGCCGGCGAATCGCCGCGGTATAGGGTTCCCGCCAGGCGCCGTGCTTCCGTGAACGACCGGCGCGCTGCCGAGGAGGCCAGCACCCTTTCCCAGGCCGACTCCCGGGTGGTTTCCTGAAAATCTTCAGGGCCGGCCTCCGCCGCGGAGTCCTCGGCCGCCAGCCGCTTGAGTTCGGCCGCCGGTGATCGATGTTCCT
Organism: uncultured Desulfobacteraceae bacterium; assembly: GCA_964392545.1. Taxonomy (GTDB): domain Bacteria; phylum Desulfobacterota; class Desulfobacteria; order Desulfobacterales; family UBA5852; genus JABZFP01. Next base: position 3,187 of record CAYMQN010000087.1, on the reverse strand, counting down.
TGGGCCGCGATCGGGTCACCGTGGGGGATTTGGTGCGGTTGCGGGGGGCTTCGCCGCGTCCATGGCCGCAGGCCGCCCCCAGGTCCAGGGCCAGGCGGTAGTAAAAGGCGATATCGACATAGACCTGGCTGTGGTTGTCGTTCCGCGGCAGCACGAGGCAGCGCCCCTGGCTGAGGGTTTCGATCCGCTTCTGGTGGCGGTTCGCGCTCGTCACCACAGCCAGGGCGATACCGGCCCCCGCGAGTTTCTCGATCACCGCCAGGGCCGTTGCGACATGGGACCGCCGGGTGGCATGCACCAGAACGAAGCGGCCCGGGGACCACCGCCCGGGATCCCCTTCCAGGATGTCTCCGTATGAATAGTGTTGTCCGACGCTGTACCAGCTGGCCTCTTCGAGCTTGAGGGACACTTCCCTGCCGATGCCGGCGGCTTCCGGGTCGGTCACCACCACGATGGCCGCGGCGTCCGTCATGGCGGCCGCGGTTTGCCGCGAGAAATCCAATGCGTCGGCATGGGTGTTGATGGTTGCAACGCGGTCGGGCAGCCTGGCCAAATAGCTGAAAGCCGGTTCGAGCTGCGCCACGCGTCCCTTCTGCGCAGCGATCCAGCCCCCCAGCAAATCCAGACAGAGCAGCATGCACAAGGTGCTTTTGATACTGGCGATAGTGACTTCTTCCCCACTGTAGAGGGGCATGACGCCGGCCGATTTTTCGGCGGCCAGCGCCATGTCGGCAAACCGCTTTTCGGTGATGCCGATCATCAGGATGCGTTCAGCCGCCAGTTGTTGGGCCAGCTGGACCATCTCCGCCGTCGTGGAGGACCAGCTCGCCATGAGCACCAGATCCTGCTGCGGCAGAAAATGTCGGGTGGGGTCCTCGATCTCGCCCGGGTGCCGCACATCGATGGCGGTGTGGGGCATGAGTTGCATCAGAAAGGGGCGCACGATTTCGGCCATGTGAAACGTGCTGCCGGTACCCACGAGCACCAGACGCCGCAACCCTTCCAGGCGGCGGCCGAAACGGCGGCGCAGGGTCCGCGTCCGCAGATCGACCGTCGGCCCCCCAGCGGGGGTTTCCGGACCGTAGACATTGAGGATGTAGCGGAAGCGTTCCGGCACCTCCCGCAAATGGGTTTCGTGAAAGGAAGTGTCGACATCTTTGCGCACGGTGACCGGATCGAGGCAGGTTTCGAAGGCCTCCAGGTCCGGCAAAGGATTGCCGTCGAAGTCACTGATCGTCACGGCGCGGCAGACACGCCCCCCCTCCATGGCGGTTTCGATCAGGGCCAGAATCTCTTCCCCGTCGAGGGGATGGACTTCCACGCCAAAAGGCGTCAGCAGTTGTTCCCGCGCGTCGGCAAAGGCCGACCGTGAAGCGCGCAGGGCGTCGGCATCGGCCCCCTCGCGGGTCAATTGGGCCGTCGTCGCGCGCCGGCGCTGCTCCAGGGCATCCAGCGCGTTGACGGTGGCTTCGATCAGGGTCTGGGGAAAGAGGCCCAGGGCGGCATTGATATCGGAGACGACCATGAAATCATCGTTTTCAAGACGTCGCACCACGAATACGGGGCGGTTGTGGCTGGCTATGAAAAGGTGCCGGGGCGATACCTGGCTGAGGCCGACGGCGGCAATCTGCCCCCCGTCCTTGACGCTTTGCCGTGCGGCGGCCACAAAGGCCATTCGATCCAATTCGGCCGGTGTGCGGCCCTGCACCCGGTGGAAGACCTGATAATCGATGGCTTGGCTGCCCAAGGCGATATCGGTCATATCGTTTTCCACTTGCAGCCGCACCACTTCGCTGCGCTGTTGTTCGAATTTCAACTGATCGTAGAAATGCCCCCACAAAAGCGGGGCGTATTCGGAGGAATTCTTGCTGCGCAGCCGGTAGCCGGCCACGGATTCAAGAAAGGTGCGCAGGCGCGCCTCGACGCGGCTGTCGAACTGCCCGTTCAGGGCCATCGCCCGCTGCAGACGGGCGTCCGGGAAGGGATGGGCGTTTTCGACCGTAACGGCCGACTGCATGGCCCAGCGGCCATGGGCGATGATCGGGGTGGCCAGGAAACGCAGCAGATGGGGATCGGTCTGCCCAGGCACCATGGATTCGGCCGTCATGAGGGCGCTGCGTGCCATCTCCCCGGTAGCGGCCGGAAAAAAAACATCCCGCTGGAGATAGGCCAAGGCGGCTGCACCGGCCCAGCCGTAAACGTTCATACCCTTTTCAACGGCGTACAGGGTGCGCCAGTCCACGCGCTGGGGACGCTGGGAGGGCAGCCACATGGTATCCAGGGCGTGGTCCAGGGCTTCCACCAGTGTGGGCGCACCGGCCATGCGGCTGAGCAGGGCCGCGTCCAGCAGGCGGAACAGACAGCAGACCCCGTCCCGGTTGTAGTCGGCGGGAACCCGCACGACGGTTTCGATCAGATTCTGCCATAGCGCCTTGCGGGCGCTGGGCGGTTTGGGCAATCCGGGCACGGCGGGCTGGCGCAGCTGCTTGACCCGCGCCCCGACCCGGGTGGCTTCGAAGAGATCGTCGAAGGCGGTCAGAATGTCGGCGTCGGCAGCGCCCACCTCCCCGCTTTGACGCCGCCGGTCGATGGTTTCGGCCAAAGCGCGGCGAATCAGGGTATGAATCGCCAGGGGCGACAGATCATAATCGGCAATCAGCGTCTGAATCAGTGTCGAGAGATCTTTGCGCGAGCGGACGTGATGTTCAGCCTGAAACAGGGCCTTGCCCGGTGTCCCCGGCACGAGGCGCGCCGGATGCGGGCTTTCCCGATCCACCAGGGCATCGAAATCCGGCGCTGCTGGAAAAGCGTCCGCGGTCGGTATCGGGAAACCTTCAAAAGCGAGCAAGGCCTGCTGCCGGCCCTCCAGCTCGTGCGCGCCGTCCCGGGGCGCCATCAGGCGCGCCATGACCGACTCGGGGCGCACATAGACGGCATCGGTCTGCAGGGCGTCCAGCAGCTGCACCACGGAACCCAGCGCTTTGCGCATCCGGATCGGTTCCCGGTCGTCGCCGAAAAGGCCGATGCCGGTGCTGTCCGGCGCCCGGTAGATAATGGCCGACATACCGGTCACGATGCGCGTGAGCGGATTGCCGGCACCGCCGAAATAGGCCACGATTCCACACATGATGCCCTCTTCTTACCGGCAGCGCCTGAGCCGTCGCATCGCCGCTGGTCGGCATTGGAC
>CAYMQN010000086.1:0-14514 GCA_964392545.1 uncultured Desulfobacteraceae bacterium | reverse complement strand
ACCGCAGCCGACGGGCGCCCACAGGCGTAGCCCGGCTACGCCGAGGACCGACCGGAGGCGAGAACGCCGCCGGGGACCAAAAGATGCCCTTTCTGGGCGGACACTAGATGGCGCTGATGCCAACCATACCCTCCAACGATAAGCCTTTTTCCTGCATTTCAAAGAGGCGCTGGCGGTCCCAGGCATGAATCCTGTCGGCCACCGACTTGAAAACCCGCGGAATCAACTCGGGGAATTGGGCGATCGCCTTGGTGAATTGCTCCCGGCTCAGCACGAGGCACGCGCTGTCCTGAACGGCCCGCAAGGAAAAGAGGTGGCGCATGGGGGACAGGAGGGAAAGTCCGCCGATAAAGTCCCCGGCTGCGAAACCGCGTATGAAATGCTCCCGACCGTCCATGTCGCAAACCAGCTGCAGCTCGCCCTCCAGAACGAAAAAGGCCTGGCCGTCTTCTTCATTCTGGGTGTAGAGATAATCCCCGGCGGCAAACCCTTCCCGCGCCAGCAGGTAGGCGATCACTTTCAGGGTCTCCATGGGCAGACCGGCAAAGAATTCGATCTGCCGCAGGATGTCCAGATTGCGGGAAAACTCGCTGCCGCCTTCGCCGCTATTGCTTTCCGTGGATGAGTCCATGAAGCACTCCCTTTTGCGCCATGAGGTCTTCATAACGCCCCATCTCGATCAGTTTGCCGGCTTTCATGACGGCCACCTTGTCGTAATCTTTGATAATATCCAGCCGGTGCACCACGGCCACGACGGTGGACTTGCCTTTCAGGCGCCGATTCAAAAAATTCTGAAGGCGGGATTGTGAATTGTTGTCCAGGGCCGAAGTGGCCTCGTCCATCACGAGCAGCCGCGGCGATTTGAGAAAAACGCGGGCGATCGCCAGCTTCTGGCGCTGCCCCCCGGAAAGCTTGTCCCCCTTGCTGCCCACCTGGAACTGCATGCCGATGCCGAGGATCGTTTCCAGCAGATCTTCCTCGATCAGGAGCTGGATGATGCTCTGGATGATCGTGTCCTGGGCCTTGGCGCTGGTGGTTTTGGTCTTGCCGAAAAAAATGTTGTTCTGGATCGTCTGGGAAAAAATATATTCCCCCTCGTCGTAAAAGGCAAACGCTCCGGGGTAATCCCCGGCGATCTGTTGCTTGAACAAGGACCGGCCTTCCAGAATGAGGCGCTCCAGAATTTCAGGAAAGGTTACCATCTTGTGACGCCCGGGGCTGAAGCGTAGGGCTAGGTCCAGCAATTTGTGGCGCTCGCCCGGCGTTAGTTCGTGCAACCTGCGGCGACGGGTCTGCTGGGCCAGCAGCTTGAATTCCTCCAGCTCTTCGGGCGCGATGGGGCTCTGCTCGAAAAAAACCTTGTCCGGCGGCAGGTTGCCGAGAATGTCCACCGTCTGACGGGCCAGCTCGGCGCCCAGTTCCATGAGAGGCCGTTTCAGATCGGCCTTTTCCAGAAAGGCGATAAAATAGGGGTTTTGGGAAAGGGCCGCGCCCTGGAAGTCCTTGCGTTTGGACGTGCCGAAGAGCAGGTTGACCGCCACGCTGGAATGATAGAGGTAGCGGTCTTCGTCGAAGAATTCCACATGGACGGCAAGGCTTTCGCCGAAACGCTGGCGAAAGTTTTGGCGCACCCGGATGAGCTGCGCCACGAGGGCGCTGTCGCGGTCGGCATCGAGCATGGCGTTCAAGCCGAAGCGCAGGGTGTCCACGAATAGCCCGGTTTGATGCAAAACCTGGATCATGTCTTCCAGGGAAGGCGTGAAACGGTCGGCCGCGGCCGGGGAGCCATCCAGGGCGGCCTCGCAGGAATAGAGCAGGTTCTCCTCGATCGTACCGTCGAAGATGAACGGTGTCTGGGAGACGAACCCCATGTTCCAGGCCATGTCTTTCTTGGTCAGCTCCCGGACCTCGGCGTTGCCCAGGAGGAGCTGGCCGTCCGTATAGGAATAGAGCTGCCCGATGCACTGGGCCAGGGTGCTCTTGCCGCTGCCGGAAAAGCCCACCAGCGCCATGTGTTCGCCGGGCTTGAGCTCGAAGGAAATCCGCTCCAGCAGGCGGATGCCGTCGGTGGTCACGAAAGCCAGGTTCTTGACCTCCAGGTGCCCCTCGAGCTCATGGGGTGGGCGATCCTCCGGGACCAGCACGTGTTCCTGCGGGCTGTCGAAATAGCGCATGGTTTTGGCATAGGTCACGCTGCCGTCCTCGTAGCCCTGGTAGAATTCGATCAGTTCCTTCCAGGGGTCGTAAAGCTTTTCCTGGGCCGAAAGAAAGGCCACCAGGGCGCCCAGTTCCAGCCGGCCCTGGATGGTCAAATAGCCCCCGAGGATAAAAATCAGAAACGGTCCCAGGCTGACGAAAAAATTGTTGGAAACCTTGATGCTGGCGCGGAAGAAATCCCAACGCAGACGGATGCGGTAGAGCCGGTCGATGATGTGCCCGATCCTGCGGTTTTCGATCGTATAGGCCGCATTGCCGTGCACTTCATGGATTCCCGAAATGGTCTCCTGGATCCGATCGGAAAGCTCGCGGGTGGTATCCACACGTTCCTTGTTGGCGCGGTTGACCTGCTTCTGTAAAAACGGCACCAGGAAGACCACGATCGGGTAGATGGACAGCGACAGGGCGGCCAGCCAGGGATTGAGGGAAAAAAGATAGACCGCAAACGCGACCAGGGTCAGCACGTTGATCACCGGCACGGCAATGGCCATGCCCACGAAATTGGCCGGAAGGGCCAGTTCCGCCACCAGCGAGGAAACCACCAGGCCGGGCTGGGTCGTGCGAAAATAGGTTAGCGGAAGCGAAATGATGTGGGCGAAAAGCCCCTTGCGCATCCGTTTCAGGGTGCGCTGGCTGATCGTCACCTGCAGGACGGTGATCAGGTATTTCAAGCCGCTGGCGGTCACCACGGCAACCAGGTAGATGAGGCAGTAGCGGATCAACAGGTCGACGTTGCGCAGGCGGATGGCTTCGTTGACGATCCGCTTCTGCATTTCCAGGGGGAGGACCCGGGCTGCGACGGTCACCGTAATCAGCACCAGGAGCACCAACTGCAGCTTGGTGTTGGGGCCCAGGATCCACGAAAAAATGGACCGCTTGACGATGGGCGGAGGCGGCTTGGCCATGGGAATCTCCTGCAGCCGCCCTGCGGCACGACCGCAAGGGGATCCGGATCAATAGGAAAGCGCCGGCCGGACGGGCCCTCGCAGCGCTTGGGTGCCCGTCCCGAACCAGATGGGCACGCGTAGAGAGTGCTACCGCACAAGCACCGTGGTTGACAAGCGGATTCTAGCCGGTAGCCGCTGATCAGGGCAGCTTCACGACCAGCAGGGTGGCGTCGTCTTCCCGGGGGCCTCCTTGCCGGTAATCCTCGATGGCTTGGAAAATGGCATCCCGGATGGCGGCGGCCGGCAGGGACCGATGGGACCGTATAAGGCTGCGGAGAGGTTCCGGCCCGAACATACGTCCCTGGGGATTGCGGGTTTCGTGCACCCCGTCGGTGCCGATCAAAACGATGCCGCCGGACGGCCAGTCCTGTTTTTCGTATTCACGGTAGGCATAGTCGGGATCGATCCCGAGGGCCAGCCCCTCGCCGTCCAGCGTCTCGAAGTGATCGCGCCGGGGATCGTAAAAAAAAGCGGCATCGTGCCCGGCACGGATCCAGCGCAAACGGCGGCGGGACGGATCGATCTCCAGCCAGAACAGGGTGATGAACCATCCCGTGTCCTGGATGTCCCGGGCCAGGAAGCGGTTGACGGCGCCGATCAGGGGAGGGCCCCCCGCATAGGCCGCCGCGCCCGCAATGAGGTGGGCCCGGGCTGTTGTCATGTGCAGGGCGGAGCTGATCCCGTGTCCGGAGACGTCCGCCACCACGAGACCCAGACGCTCCTCCGGCAACTTGAAATAGTCGTAATAATCGCCGCCGGTTTCGGAACAGTAGCGGCTCGCCCCGGCCACATCGGTGGCCGCGAAACCGGCGCGGCGGCGCGGCAACAATTTTTTTTGCACCTCCTCGGCCAGCTTGAGCGCCTGGAGGAGTTCCGTACGATGGCGCAGCCCTTCGATCATGCTGTTGGTGTGTCCGGCAATGACCCCGAATTCATCCCGGGTGGCCACGGGCACCAAGCGGGAAAGGTCGCCGCGCGAGACGTTTTCGAGAACCCGGGTTTCGTTGTGGAACAGCAGTTTCAGGTTGCCCGAATAGGAGATGATCAGGTTGACCACCATGCCGAGCAGGACGGCCATGATGAAGACCACTTCCAGCATGACGATGCGCTCGGCCTGCTGCAAGGAAACCGGCGTGTTGGTGGCCTGGGCCAGCCAGGCGAAATCCCGGGAGATGACCAGGGCCAGAATGACGCAGATAAACAAGCTCAGGCAAAAGGCCACCACCGAAAAGCGGCGGGTCATGGGGTAGTATTTGCGGGGCGGACGCACATTGCGGTTTTGGCGGAGGGCCTCCTGGATGGCGGTCCGCTCACGGGCCAGGGCCATGTCGAGGCCCAGGAAAAAACCGATCACCAGGCAGCCGGAAAGCAAGCTCAGGGCGCTGGCCAGATAGAACTGGTGGACGTAGCGGTTGAACAGGCCCACCAGGCTTCCCGCGGCCAGGCACAACGCCAGCTCGAAGAAGAATTGACGCCGGGGTCGGTCTTCCATGGGCGCTGTCAGCACCAGGCGGCGTTCGAGCGGGATGCGCGCGGCGAAGGCCAGCGCGAAAGCCGCGGTCAACGTTGTCCCCAACGTCACGGGGGACAGGGTCTCAAGGAACGGTCAGACCTGTCCGCCGTAAAGGGTCAGGGCGGCGACCGCGAAGAGGTAATGCAAGCTGATACGTTTCAATGGGACCTCCCTCCTTAATCAAGGCGCGGCGGCCCCCGCAAGTTTGACCACGATATAGCAGCCGCTGAACTGGGAGAAAAACTGGAAGCAACCCGGTCGGTTCTCGAAATAATCGTGCACGGCGGCCCGACTGCCGAGCAGTTGGGCATGCCCGTAGTCCTCGAACACCATCACCCCGCCCGGGGCCAGCACGTGCGGAAACAGGCGGTGCATGAGAAAGGCGGTGGAGCGGTAGGCGTCGCAGTCCACGTAGGCCAGGGCCAGTTGTTGGATGCCGGCGGTCTCGAGGGTATGCGTAAAATCGCCTTTCACGAACGTGACGAAGGGAAAGCGCTCGAATTTGCGGCGCACCGCTTCGAAATCCACGGGATGGGAGCTGCTCCAGAAACGGTCGATGCCCAGAGGCTCCTCGGGAAAGGCGTCAAAGGTGTCGAACAGAAACAGGCGCCGGTCCAGCTCCAGCGCCTCCATCAGGGAGGCCAGCAGCCAGCCGCTGTGCCCGCGGTAGGCGCCGAATTCGGCAATGTCGCCGGGCACCCCGTTGTCCTTGATGCTTTTAACGACCTGGCAGGCATCCATGAAATCCCGGATGTCGCATTTTTTTTCAAAATGCGTGAGAGAGGCCTCGTACAGGGCGAAGACATCGGCGGGGTAGGTGGGCAGCGGCGAGACCTTGTCCAGAGCCGTTTCGCTCTGATGCGCGAGAAGGGTGCGGTAGTTTGCCGCCGGAAAGGTGACGTATTCGAAGGTCAGCAGGCTCAACCGTTTGTCGGCCAGAACGGCGCGGGCGGTGGCGGTGGTGCGGCCGATGTCCGTATAGGTGCACAGGACGCAGGCATAGGCGGCGGACGGCGGGCCGTCGGTCTGCAAGGCGTCGAGGGTCAGCACCACCGGAACCATCCGGTGTGCGGCGAGATCGTCGCCGACGGCCCGGGTCACGGCGTCCGCCGGCCCCACCACCAGGATATGCGGACGGCCGCAGGCCTTGAAGGCATTGCGCGCCTTCTTGGTGAGAAAACCGACGGCGTCCTCGATGGTTTCGATATGCCAGCGGTTGCGTCGCCGGGACGGGGCGGAGGTCACGATTTTTCCTCGCATCTGATGGATGAACAGCGCATTGATCTGGAAGGGTGATTGTCAGGAAGCGATCATGTCCCGCCAGGGCCAAGCGGATCCCGCAAGTTTGATTGAAAAGCCTGTGGATCCCCCTGCCGCGGCGTGCAGGACAAGGCACCCCCCGATGCCGTCGACCTTATCCGATTCAGGGCCGGGTGTAAATCCGTATGTCGCGGGTAAGTGCATGAACGGCCGGGGTTTTTTTTTGACAAGCCCGAAGCTGCAGTTTATAGTGCCTCCCCCACAGCCTGATGAACAAGCGTTTAATCCGTAATGGTAAGCGGTGGCCGATGAAATTTTTTCTCTGTGTAGTGGGGATGGTGATGATCATCGAAGGCCTCCCCTATTTTGCGTTTCCTGAAAAGATGAAACACTGGATGCTTCAGATCCAGACCATGTCCGACGACACCTTGCGCCGCTTCGGTTTCGGTTTGATGGCGGTCGGTCTGGCCTTGACCTATTTCGGCAGATCAGGATGAGACCGCCATGTATGCCCTGTTGGACTATGACTATCGCCTGCCGCCGGAGCTGATCGCCCAGAGCCCCGCCGCGCAGCGCGACCAGGCCCGTTTGATGGTGATGGACCGCCGCAGCGGCGGCCTGCGCCATAGCCGCTTCGACGACCTGACGGCCCTGCTGTCTCCCCGGGACCTGCTGGTGATCAACAACACCCGGGTCGTGCCGGCCCGCCTGTTTGGACGCAAGAGCACCGGGGGCCGGGTGGAGGTCCTCATCCTGGATTATGCCGGCGGCCTGCAGCGGCTCGAAGCTGAGGGGGTCTTCACCGCCGAGTGCCTCGTCAGGGCCTCCAAAAAACCCAAACCGGGCACCCGCTTGCACTTCGACGACGCGCTCGCGGCCGAAATCGTGACGTCCATGGAGGAAAGCCATCTTCTTCGATTCACGAGCCGGGGCCCTTTCGAAGCTGTCCTGCAGCAGGTCGGGGTGATGCCGCTGCCGCCGTATATCAAGCGCGGCGAAGCCGGGGAAAAGCCGGACGACCGTGAGCATTATCAGACCATCTATGCCGCCGAGAAGGGGGCCGTGGCGGCGCCCACGGCCGGACTGCATTTCAGCCGCGATCTCCTGCAAGCCCTGGCGGAGCGCGGCATACCGGTGGCGGCGCTGACCCTGCACGTGGGCTATGGCACCTTTCTGCCGGTGCGGGTCTCCGATATTCGCCGGCATCGCATGCATGCCGAGCGCTTCAGCATTGCCCCGGAGGTGGCCGAAGCCGTCAACCGGCACAAGGCCGGCGGGGGGCGCATCGTCGCCGTGGGGACCACCAGCGTGCGCACCCTCGAATTTGCCTGTGACGCGGACGGGCGCCTCCGGGCCATGGAAGGCTGCAACGATCTTTACATCTACCCCGGGTATCGTTTCCGCATGGTGGATGCCATGATCACCAATTTCCACCTGCCCCAGTCGACCCTCTTGATGCTTGTCGCGGCCTTTGCCGGGCGCAAGGCCATTCTGGCCGCCTACGCCGAGGCCATCCGCCGGCGCTACCGCTTTTTCAGCTACGGGGACGGGATGTTGATTGGCTGAAGGCAATCATTTTTGCCCGTCATGCCGGCGGAAGCCGGCATCTCGTAGGGCTAACGGTATGAACTTGTGAGAGATCCCGGCTTTCGCCGGGATGACGTTTTATGACAAATTGCTTTCGTACAAATTGTGACACAGCCTCGAAAGCCGGCATGACGGGGGAGAGACGATGACACTGTCTTTTGCCATCCAGGCCCGCTCCACCGAAACCGCCGCCCGTTGCGGCGCGTTCCAAACCGCCCACGGACGGGTGGAAACGCCCGTCTTCATGCCGGTGGGCACCCTGGGCACGGTCAAGTCCCTGACGCCGGAGGACCTGCGTCAGGTCGGCGCCCGGATCATTCTCGGCAACACCTATCATCTTTACCTGCGGCCGGGCTGCGAAATCATCGCGCCCTTCGGCGGGCTGCACCGCTTCATGCACTGGGACGGTCCGATTCTGACCGACAGCGGCGGTTTCCAGATTTTCTCGCTGGCCAAGCTGTTGAAGCTCGGCGAGGAGGGCGCCACCTTCCAGTCCCACATCGACGGTTCGCGGCACCTGCTGACCCCCGAAACCGCCATCGACATCCAGGTCGTGCTGGACTCCGATATCCTCATGTGCCTGGACCAGTGCATCGGCTACCCGGCCGACCGGGCGACCGCCCGGGAGGCCCTGGAACGCACCACGCGCTGGGCCCGGCGCTGCCATGCCGCCTGGCAGGCCAAAGCCCGCCCCGATGCGGCCCTTTTCGGCATCGTCCAGGGCGGCATGTTCGCCGATCTGCGGCAGGCCTCGGCCGAAGCGCTGGCCGCCCTCGATTTTCCCGGTTACGCCCTGGGGGGCCTGAGCGTCGGGGAGCCCGTCGACGTGATGCTGGAGGTTGCCGAAGCGGCCCTCCCGCTCCTGCCTCCCGATCGGCCGCGCTACATCATGGGGGTCGGGACCCCTGAAAACCTGGTGGAACTGGTGGCCCGGGGCGCCGATATGTTCGACTGCGTCCTGCCCACCCGCAACGCCCGCAACGGCCAGTTGTTCACCTCCCGGGGCACCCTCAACATCAGCAACGCTCGCTTCCGCCGCGACGAAACGCCTGTCGATCCCGATTGCGGCTGCTATACCTGCCGCCATTATTCCCGGGCCTACCTGCGCCACCTTTACACGGCCCGCGAGTTGCTGGCTTACCGCTTGAATTCCATCCACAATATCTATTATTATACGCATCTCATGGCGCAGATGCGCCAGGCCGTGGCGGAAGACCGCTTCAACGCCTTCCGCCGGCACTTCTATGCACAGCGGCAGGCGGCGGCCGGCTGAAACCGATCGCGCCGATCGGTCCGGCGCCCCCCTGCTCCCAGCCGGTGGCAACGCCACCCCGTGGAGGACATCATGCAGGAACGCGTCAAGGCAGTTTTGGACAAGATACGCCCCTCGCTCCAGGCCGACGGCGGGGACGTGGAACTCGTGGCGGTGGAGGAGGGCGTCGTCAAGGTGCGCCTGAAAGGCGCCTGCGCCGGGTGCCCCATGTCGCAGATGACGCTCAAAAACGGTATCGAAAAATATCTCAAGCGGGAAATTCCGGAGGTGGTCGCCGTGGAAGGCGTCTGACCACCGTCACCCTCTGCCCTTAGGAACGCCGCCATGACCATCGCCAAAAAAATCGAAACCATCCTTCAGCGCTCATCCTGGATTCGCAAGATGTTCGAGGAGGGGGCCCGTCTCAAGGCCCTGCACGGCGCGGAAAACGTCTTTGACTTCAGCCTCGGCAACCCCAACGTGCATGCCCCGGAATGCTTCGGCAAGACGCTCGGCGAGACGGCCTGCAGTTGCGGCGAGCACGGCTACATGCCCAATACGGGCTATCCCCATGTCCGTCAGGCGGTGGCCCGCTTTGTTTCCGAGGAGCAGGGGGTTGCCGTGGGGGAATCCGACATCATCATGACCTGCGGGGCCTCCGGGGCGCTCAATATCGCCCTCAAGGCGCTCCTCGATCCCGGTGACGAGGTGCTGACACCGATCCCCTGCTTCGTGGAATACGGCTTTTATGCCGACAACCATGGCGGTGTGCTCAAAACCGTGCCGACCCGCCCCGACTTTACCCTGGACCTGGAAGCTTTGGACACGGCCATCAGCGCGCGCACCAAAGTCTTATTGATCAACTCGCCCAACAATCCCACCGGCCAGATCTACCGCCGCGAAAGCCTTGCGGCCCTGGGCGAGCTCCTGCGGCGCAAAAGCGCCGCAACCGGCCACACGATCTACCTGATCTCGGACGAACCTTACCGCAAAATCGTTTTCGACGGCCACCGGGTCCCCAGCATTTTCGCCTGCTACGCCAACAGCATCATCGGCACCTCCTATTCCAAGGACATTTCCATTCCGGGCGAGCGCATCGGGTTCGCCGCGGTGAACCCGGCCACGGACGACCACGACGCCCTGGTCAACGGCATGGCGCTGGCCAACCGCATTCTGGGCTTCGTCAACGCCCCGGCCCTGATGCAGCGGGTCGTCGCCGGCCTGCAAGGCGCCAGCGTGGATGTATCGCTCTATCAGCGCAAGCGGGATCTGTTGTGCCGGGGCCTGGCCGAGGCCGGTTACGATTTCACCACCCCGCCGGGGACCTTCTATCTCTTCCCCCGAACGCCCATCCCCGACGATGTGACCTTCGTGCAGGCGCTGCAGGAGGAGCTGATTCTGGTGGTGCCGGGCAGCGGGTTCAACGGCCCGGGGCATTTCCGAATCGCGTTCTGCGTGGACGATGCGACCATCGTCAACGCCCTGCCGGGATTCAAGCGGGTCATGGCGCGTTTCCGCTAGTCGCGAGCGCCGCCGACACACTGCTTGCCGAAAGGCGAGCGGCCTCGAAGCGAAGATGGATAGGAAAGGCGCCGCCATGCGGTTGTTTCAGTCATTGCGGGACATGCGCATCCAGCACAAGCTGCTGGCCGGCTATTCGGCCGTCTTCGTTTTGTGCATCATTTTGGGCAGCCTCGTGGTCTATTCCGAAGTGCGCCAAACCTTGACCGCCAACATCGAAAGCGAGCTGCAAAATACCACCACCACGATCCTCAACATGGTGCGGACCTCCGCGGCCACCTCGATCAAAAACCACCTCCGGGCGGTGGCCGAAAAAAACCGCGATATCGCCGGCCATTTCCACGGCCGGGCCCTGGGGGGGGAGTTGTCGCAAGCGGAAGCCCGGCGCCGGGCGGCCGAAATTTTTCTGAGCCAGCCCATCGGGACCACCGGCTACATCTACTGCCTGGACAGCGACGGGATCATCGACGTTCATCCCAAGCAGGCCTTGATCGGGGCCAACCTCTCCGAATATGCCTTCATCCGGGAACAGACCCGGCGCAGGGAAGGCTATCTGGAGTATGACTGGAAAAATCCGGGGGAAAGCCGGACCCGGCCCAAGGCCCTCTACATGACCTATTTCGAACCATGGGACTGGATCATCTCGGTGTCCTCCTACCGCGAAGAATTTCGCGAACTGGTCAATGTCGGCGATTTCCGTGACAGCATTCTTTCCCTGCAGTTCGGTGAAACGGGCTATTCCTACATCATCGACGAACAGGGCAACATGGTTTTGCACCCCCAGGTCAGCGGCAACTACCTGCATGCCAAGGACCGCAACGGCCGCGAATTCATACGCGAAATTGTCGCCCGCAAGAGCGGCAAGACCATCTATTCCTGGGTGAACCCCGGCGAAGACATCTTCCGCGACAAGCTGGTCATCTTCAACCATATCCCCGAATTCGAGTGGATCGTGGCCTCCTCAAGCTATCTCGACGAGTTTTACGCGCCGCTGAAAACCATGCGCCGCCTCGTCCTGGCCACGGTGGTCATCGCCTTCATTCTCGTTTTGCCGCTGACGCTGCTCATCAGCAATTCCATCACCGTTCCGCTCAGGGAACTCATGCACCACTTCTCCTCCGGGGCCGCCGGCGACTATCATGTGCGCATGGAGCGCCGCTCCCGGGACGAGATTGGCCGCCTGGCCGATTACTTCAACCAGTTCATGGAGCGGCTCGAAAACTACAGCAGCAGCCTGGAGAGCGGCCTGCGCGAGAGAGAGCGCCTGCAGCGCTACCTGGCCAGCATCATCGACTCCATGCCCTCCGTGCTCGTCGGGGTCGATCGCTGGGGCCGCGTTACGCAATGGAACCGCGCCGCCGAAAAGGCGACCGGCGTGGCCAGCGGCGCTGCCCGGGGCCAGCAGCTGGCGAGCGTCTATCCCTTCCTCGAGCCACTCGGTGACATGGTCCGGGAGGCCATGCGGGAGAGAGCGGTCCGGCAGGCCGAGAAAGTCGCCTACACCGCCGATGAGCGCACCCGTTATGCCGACATCATGATCTATCCCCTGGACATCGAGGCCATGGAAGGGGCCGTGATCCGGGTGGACGACGTCACGGCCCGCGTGCGCATGGAAGACACCATGATCCAGACCGAAAAAATGCTCTCGGTGGGGGGCCTGGCCGCCGGCATGGCCCACGAAATCAACAATCCCTTGAGTGGTATTCTGCAAAGCGCCCAGAATATTCTGCGGCGCCTCGACCCGGCCCTGGCCAAGAACAATGCCGTGGCCGAAGCGCAGGGGACCCCTCTGGCCGCCATTCGCCGTTATCTGGAAGGTCGGGGGATTATCCGCTTTATCGAGGGCATTCGCCAATCCGGCGAACGGGCCTCGACCACGGTCTCCGACATGCTGCATTTCAGCCGCCCCAGCGATGCCCGCCGGCGGCCCACCGCCCTCGACGCCCTGCTCGACAAAACAGTGGGCCTTGCCGCCCACGATTACGATTTACGCAAGAAGTACGATTTTCGCGACATCGAGATTCAGCGCGATTTTGAAAACGACCTGCCGCCGGTGCCCTGCGTGGCCACCGAAATCGAGCAGGTCATTCTCAATTTGCTGCGCAATGCCTCCCAGGCCTTGGAGGCCACCCAGCCCGCCGGCCCGAAGCCCGTCATCGTTTTGCGGCTGCGCCGTGAAACGGCCTTCGTGCGCATCGAGGTGGAGGACAATGGGCCCGGCATGGACGAAGAAACGCGCAAGCGGGTCTTCGAACCTTTTTTTACCACCAAGGATGTCGGGGTCGGCACCGGTCTCGGTTTGTCGGTGTCCTATTTCATCGTCACCAGTCATCACCAGGGAACCATGACCGTGGATTCGACCGCCGGCCAGGGCGCGCGCTTTACCCTCCGGCTGCCCCTGGGCACAGACCCCGTTGCGGCCGCATCGGGATAGGAAATCGACCGCATGCGTAAACCCCGCCTCCCCATGCCTTCCTCGGCCCACCGGCCCGTAAAAATCCTGGCCATCGACGACGAGCCGGTCATCCGCGACAATATTGCCTCCTACCTCGAGGACAGCGGTTTCCACGTGCTGCAGGCCGGCAACGGTGCGGCCGGCCTGTCCCAGCTGCGGGAGGAGCGCCCGGACATCGTGCTGTTGGATCTGCGCATGCCCGAGATGGACGGTCTGGCCTTCCTGGAGGCCTTGCAGCAGGAAGCCGCTGAAACGCCGGTCATCGTGGTCTCCGGCACCGGCGTGCTCCAGGATGCCATCGAGGCCTTGCGGGCCGGTGCCCAGGATTTTGTCACCAAGCCGATCCTGGACATGGCCGTGCTGGAACATGCCATCCAGAACGCCCTCGAACGCGCCCGCCTGCGGCAGGAAAACCGTCGCTACCGGGAACACCTGGAAGCGGAAATCGAACGCCGCACCGCCGATCTGCTCGAGCGCACCCGGGAACTGGAAATCTCCAATCAAACCCTGAAGCGCGAGATTGCCCAGCGTCAGCAGGCCGAGGAGACCCTGCGCAGCCGCGAGCAGCGCTTTCGGGAACTGGCCGACCTGCTGCCCCAGCCGGTCTTCGAAACGGATGCCGACGAGCGCTTTTCGTTCATCAACCGCTACGGGCTCGAGATCCTGGCGGGCGGTGACAAGTCCCGCATCGACGCCATGTCGACCCTGGACATCTTCAGTGCCGATACCCGCTCCAAAGTCTCGCTGACCATGCACCAAATCATGACCGGCAAGGCCCCTATGGAATTCGAGGGTGCCATTCGCCGCCGGGACGGTTCCTTGTTCCCGGCCATGGTCTATGCCAGCCCGATCATCCGTTCCGGCGCCCTCAAGGGGTTGCGGGGCATTCTCTTCGACCTGACCGCCATCCGCAAGGCCGAGGAAGCCCTGCGGGCCAGCGAGGCCCAATTGCGCCAGGAGAACCTGCGCCTGCGCTCGTCGTTGAAAGGCGTCGGCCGTTTCGGCCGCATCATCGGCAAAAGTCAGCCCATGCACGACGTCTATCAGATCATTCTCAAAGCCGCGGCCTCCAATGCCAATGTCATCATCTACGGCGAGAGCGGCACCGGCAAGGAACTCGTGGCCCAGACCATCCACGAGCTGAGCGAGCGCAGCCGGCGCCCCTTCGTTCCCGTCAATTGCAGCGCGATTCCTGAAAGCCTGCTCGAAAGCGAGTTCTTCGGTCACAAGAAGGGGGCCTTTACCGGCGCGCACAAGGACAAGCCCGGACTCCTGGCCCAGGCCGACGGGGGCACCCTCTTTTTGGACGAAATCGGCGAAATCGACCTGAACCTGCAGGTCAAATTGCTGCGGGCCATCGAAGGCGGCGGCTACACGCCCATCGGGGGGAGTGAAAGCCTGACGCCCGATATCCGCATCGTAGCCGCCACCAACCGCAATCTTACGGAGGAGGTTCGCCGGGGGCGCCTGCGGGAGGACTTCTTCTACCGCATCCATATCATCCCCGTCCATCTGCCCCCCTTGCGCGCCCGGCGGGAGGACATCCCGCTCCTCATTCAGCATTTTCTCCAGTCGCTCAGCGATTCCGATACGATACCGGTGATGCCCGAGCATGCCATTCAAACCATGATGCAGCGGGACTGGCCCGGCAATGTCCGGGAACTTCAAAATGCGGTGCACCGCTACATCACCTTGAACTCCCTGGAGCCCTCCGAGGGCTCCCCGGCGGCCCCGCCCGACGCGTCCCCCGCCCCCCCGCCAG
>CAYMQN010000085.1:6497-14562 GCA_964392545.1 uncultured Desulfobacteraceae bacterium | reverse complement strand
GCGGCCCGCACCAGGTTTCGAGTAAATACCCCGGCCGCGTTCGCCGGGGTTTCCGAGTAGATCAACCCCAGATCTTTGGCCCCGTTTTTTTTCAGGCCCGAGGCGATGCCCGCGGCCTTAAACCCTTTGCACGTGATTGGATTCATATAATGTTTCCCGTATATCTTTTGACATATTTTCGTGAGGGCGATATAATACCTACACTTGAACGATATACATTTTTTCGATCACCCCCTTGGGGGACTCATTTGACAGAATACCGAGACCTTGTCAATCGGTTCGGCGGCCGATCTCGGGAAAATCCTCGAAGGATTCAAGAATCTCGATGGTTTACACCGATGGGCAGCCTTTTTCTTTGAATTGAATTACGAGCCAATCCTCAAGGGAGAACCATGGCGATAAATCCGTTCCATTTCGACAGAGACAACCACAGGCGATGCCCCGACTGCGGCGGGCGTCTCAGGGTTCTTCGATCCTGACGGCGGACCGATCTCCGTTGCAGGTCCTGCAGCGCCCGATTTCCACTGGATCGCTTCAAAGACGCCATGGATGATGAGCTGGAGGAGGAACTGGCCGATGTGCGGTGCGACCGGCTGTAATCCGCCATGATGATGGTGCTCAACGGGCTGTTCCCGGTATTCGCCCTCATCATCCTGGGCAGGTGCCTCAAGCATTTCAACCTGACCAACGACCGTTTCCTCAAGACCTCCGACCGGCTGGTCTATTTCATCTTCTTTCCGGCCATGCTCTTCTGGAAGATCGGCGGCGCCGAATCCGACGGCGGCATCGACTGGAACTTCTGCCTGGCCGCCCTGAGCGCGGTCATGGTGATCTATCTTCTGAGCACACTGTATATCCGGTTCGCCGTGGCCGATTATGAAGCCGGATCATTTTCCCAGAGCTGCTACCGGTTCAACACCTACATCGGCATGGCCATCATCATCAATGCCCTGGGGGAGGAAGGGGTGCGGCAGTTCGGCCTTCTGATCGGCTTTCTGATCCCCATCATCAACGTCCTGGCGGTCTCCACCCTGACCTGGTACGCCGGCGGTCCTCTTTCCGGAAAGACCCGCCTGCGCCAGGCCGGCCGCGCCATGGTTTCCAACCCGCTGATCATCGCCTGTGTGGCCGGCCTGCTCTACTCCCGGACGGTGGGCGGCTTCCCGACCTTCTTCAACAACACCTTGGGGTTGATGGCCGCCATCACGCTGCCCCTGGCGCTGCTGTCCATCGGCGGCGCCCTGACCTTCGCCGGGCTCCGCGATTACTGGGGTCCCTCCCTGGCGGGAACGTTTTTCAAACTCGTTCTGCTCCCGTCGACCGGTTGGGGGCTCTTCCGCTGGATGGGCATCGACGGGCTGGATCTGCAAATCGGCATGATTTTCTTCGCCCTGCCCACCTCGCCGGCCATCTATGTGCTTTCCTCCCAGCTCAAGAGCGATACCCGCCTGGCATCGGCCGTCATCGTATTGTCCACCGCGCTGTCGTTCGTCTCTCTGACGATCGTGCTGACGGTGTTTGGATAACGCCATGAGCGCAACGCACCCCGCCTCGGCGTCCACCACCGCGACGGCCTTCAAGCTGGTCGTCGAATATGACGGCAGCGCCTATTGCGGCTGGCAGCGCCAGCCCGACCGGCCCACCATCCAGGCCGCCATCGAAGCCGTTCTGCAGCGGATGACGGGACAGGCGGCAACCCTGCACGCTTCCGGACGCACCGATGCCGGTGTCCATGCCCTGGGGCAGACGGCCCACTTCGCCTGCCATACCCGCCTGACGCCGGAAGCGCTGCTCAGGGGACTGAACAGCCTTCTGCCCGAGGACATCGCCATCCGCGCCTGCCACAGGGTACCGTCGGCTTTTCATGCGCGTTTCGACGCCATCTGGAAACGCTACCGCTACCGCATCCGCAACCAGCCGGTGCGCCGGGCGGTGGGGCGTCAGTATGCCTGGCAGATCTACCGGCCCCTCGATCTGGCCGCCATGACGGAAGCCGCGTGCTGCCTGATCGGCCGCCGCGATTTCAAGTCCTTCGAAGCCAGCGGCAGCCCCCGCGCCCACACCGTGCGGGAGGTCATGGAAGCTTCCTGGGGGCAAAAAGCCGATGGCCATCTGGAATTCGATATCCGGGCCGACGGCTTTCTGCGGGGCATGGTCCGCAACATCGTGGGAACCCTCGTGGCGGTGGGCATGGGCAAGCTTTCGGCAGCCGATATCCCGCCCCTCATCGCCGCCGCCGACCGCCGCCGGGCGCCGGCCACCGCCCCGGCCCACGGGCTTTTCCTGGTGGAGGTGGCCTACCCGCCTAACAGCCATACGGCGGCATCCCCCGCACAAGTCCCCTAGCAGGCAACGCAACGCGCGCATGGGGACAGGGAGGCGCGGTCATGCGCCGCCGCCGGACGCTGTTTGAACGCCGTAGGGATCGTTGCAACAGCGCCCCAGCCGGTAGAAACCTCCAAAAAATGCGGTTGGCGCCCTGCCGACGTCTCCCCTATGATGGCACGGCGCTGTTGTTACGAGCCCTTCGGCGTGAGTTCGGGCGGCGGCGGCGCATGACCGCGCCTCCCTCGGCACCCGGTATGGACGCCGAACTCTGCGCAAACAAGCATCGAAGCGGAAGGCCGGGGCGTCTGCCGGGTCTTCGATCGTCTAGGACGCATCCGGGCTTCGCTGCCCCTTCATTTCCTGGATTTTCTCGTTGTAGAAGGCGATCACGTCGCGCCGACTGAGCATGCCGATCAGGATGCCGTGATCGTCGGTTTCCACCACCGGCAGGCTGTCGATATTTTTCTGGGTGAATTTCTGCATGACCGTGTTGAGGTCTTCTTCCTGGGTGGTCAGAATGATGTCGCTGGTGGCGATGTCTTTCATCACCACCAGGTTTTCGATTTCGGAAGAAAAAAGCACGCTGCGGATATCCGTGCTGGAAAAGATGCCGTTCAGTCGGCCGTTCTGATCCATGACCGGGAAATAGTGCTGCTTGGTCTTGGCAAAATAGCGCTTGAAATCCACGAAGTGCATGTCCTGGGGAATCAGGCTGACCTTGCGGATGCGGGCCGCCAGGTCTTTGACCTTGAAGGTCTGCAGGATGTCCACGAAGAACTCGCCGGCATGGGCCGGGGAACTGATGCGGTTCTGGGGCTGTTTTTCATAAATGGTCCAGCGCCGGGAGGCGAGATAGGCCACCGAACAGACCAGCAGGCTGGGCAGCAGCAACTGGTAGGAATTGGTCATTTCGCTGATAAAAATGATCGTCGAGATGGGCGTGTTTGAAACGGCCGTGAAAAAGCCGGCCATGCCCACCACAACGAAGGCCCCGGGCTCGGTGACCACCCCGGGCATGATGGCATGGAAGACCCGCCCCACCGCCCCGCCCATGGCGCCGCCGATCACCACCGACGGGCCGAATACGCCGCCGCTGCCGCCGGAGCCGATGGAAAACGAGGTCGTCAGGACCTTGCCGATGGCCAGGGCCAGGAGAAAGGGTACGGTGAGCTCGTTGTGCAGGGCCTGCTGGGCGAATCCGTAACCGAAGGCCAGGCATTGGGGAAAATAGAACCCGATCAGACCGGTGCAAAGCCCCCCGATGGCAGGCTTGATGTGATTGGGGAGCCTGATTTTCTTGAAAAGCGCCGTAATGCCGTAGAAGGATTTGACATAGAAAACACCGGTGGCCACCAGCACCAGGGACAGAAAGAGGTACGGGCCGAGCTCCATGGGATTCTGAAATTTGAAAGGCGGCGTCTGAAACAGAGATCCCCATCCGAAAACGAGACAGAAAAGGCAATACGCCACCACCGAGGAGATGCCGGCGGGAATGATGACTTCGGATTCGAATTCCGGATCCCGGTAGAGGACTTCCGCCGCAAACAGCGCCCCGGCCAGGGGGGCGCGGAAGATACTGCCCACGCCGGCGCTGATGCCGGCCGCCATCATGATGCGGCGCTCCCGTTCGGAAAGCTTGAGCCGCGTGGCCAGAAACGAGCCGAATCCGGCTCCGATCTGGGCGATGGGTCCTTCGCGCCCGCCGGACCCCCCGCTGGTCAGGGTAATGGCCGAAGCGATGGTTTTGACGATGGGCACCCGGCCCCGCATGAACCCGCCCCGGCGATGGTAGGCGTCGATGGCGGCGTCCGTCCCATGGCCTTCGGCCTCGGGGGCAAAGGTGTAGACGATCCAGCCGCTGACAAGCCCCCCCAGGGCGGGCAGGAACAGGAGCATGTAGCGATTGAACGGTCTTCCGGTGGGCGGCCAGAGGTGGTGTTCGCCGGCCGGCTGCGGCGGAACGTAGCCGGCCATGAAATCCATGAACCAGTGCACGCCCAGGAGACAAAGATAATGGAAGAGGATCGATCCCAGTCCGGCGATGATGCCGATAATGATGAAATAAAAAGACCACTTGCCGGCACGGCTGATGCGGGCGGAAAGTGAATGCGGGTCGGTAAGCGGATTGCGGCTGAAAATCGAAGACAATAGGTGCATGCGGATTCGGGCTTTCCTCGGGCGGTCGGCCTTTCGTTCGGAGCGTAACAGTTATGTGTAAACGCTCGACCGCCGAAATGCAAGAAAAATCAAGTCATGACCCGATGGACCCTCTTGATGGCCGGCGGCGGCAATGCTATAAAGCAAACCGCTCTCGCACGCCAACGCACCGACGTCCCCCGAAGAGGAGAATGAGGCCATGAGTGTATTCCGTGCCCAATCACCGGAAGAACTTCGCAGCACCCGAGCGGAGTTGATGCAGCGCTATCAAGCGATTTGCGACCGCAACCTGTCGCTGGACATCACCCGCGGCAAACCCTGCCCCGAGCAGCTCGATCTCTCGGCCGCCCTTTTGGAAAACCTGGCCGCCGATGATTTTCGTTCCGCCGGCGGCACGGATTGCCGCAACTACGGCGGCATCGACGGCCTGATCGAAGCGCGCCGGCTGTTTGCCGACTACATGGGGGTGACGCCGGAGGAAATCATCATCGGCGGCAACAGCAGCCTCACGCTCATGTACGACACCTTCATGCGGGCCATGGTGCACGGCGTCGGAAAAGCGCTGCCGCCCTGGGGGCATCAGAAGACACTCAGATTCATTTGCCCGAGTCCCGGCTATGACCGGCATTTTTCGATCTGCGAATACCTGGGCATCGAGATGCTCCCGGTGGCCATGCAAGAGGGCGGCCCGGACATGGACGCCGTGGAGGCCCTGGCGGCGGACCCCGCCGTAAAAGGCATCTGGTGCGTGCCCGTCTTCAGCAACCCCACGGGGGCCATCTATACGGACGAAACGGTCGAGCGGCTGGCCCGCATGACCACCGGGGCCGACGATTTCCGGATTTTCTGGGACAATGCCTATCCCGTGCACCATCTCGGCGGCGGTCCGCCCCGGGTGCGCAACATTTTGGAGGCCTGCAAGGCGGCCGGACATCCGCAGCGGCCCTTGCTCTTCGGCTCGACCTCCAAGATCACCTTCCCCAGCGCCGGCCTGGCCATGCTGGCCGGTAGCCGCACCAACATGGACTGGGTGCGCGACCACCTGTTTCATCAGACCATCGGGCCGGACAAGCTCAACCAGCTGCGCCACCTGCGCTTTTTCGGTGATCTGGCCGGCATCCAGCGCCACATGGAAAAGCATGCCGTCATCATGCGCCGGCGTTTCGACGCCGTTCAGGAAGTGCTCGACCGCGAGCTGGCCGGAAAGGGGGTTGCCGAATGGACCCGGCCCGAGGGCGGCTATTTCGTGAGCTTCGATACACCGGACGGCTGCGCCCGCACCGTGGTGCGGATGGCGGCGGAAGCCGGCGTCAAACTGACCCCGGCCGGCGCCACCTTTCCCCTGCGCAAAGACCCCCGGGACCGGAACGTACGCATCGCCCCCACCTTTGCGGCCGTGGAAGACGTGCGCACCGCCGTGGAAGTGCTCGCCATCTGCACCCAAATCGCGGCCATCGACCCGTTGCTGGGCTAACGCGGTCGTCTCTTCGAAACCCAAAGACCCCGCTCGCAGGGCGGGCGGGGTCTTGGAAACCGGCAAATGCTGCCGGATGCAAGCATATCGGGCGCTGGCTATCGGTGGGCGCGCTTGGACGCCTTGAGGGGATTGATCTTCTGCTGATTGGCCGCGGCGCCACGGCTGACATGGGTGGCCAGATTGCAGTGACCGGATTTCCACTTGGTGGCCGGTTGGGGGCAGGCGCTGCAAAACCAGCCGGAAGCGAACTCGACTTTACGGCCGCAGCCGTCGCAGGCCTCCACGGTTTCGTGGCAGATGCCGCCGTTGTAAGAACAACCATTGGCTGTCATGAAAGGACATTCCTGATCTTTGCGAACGGTAGTACAAAGCAAGGGTATCACCTCCTTCGATCGGCAAGTTTGAATGCAGAAAGGCCGGGGCAACCTTCACCCGGCCTCGTCTCGGTATATGCAAAACCGTTGGAAAATAATGAATCCCAACCTGGGTGTCAACTCTTTTTTGGCCGGCGCCCTTCCTTTTTTCGACTCCCGACGCTCAAGCTTTAGGCATTTTTGGCCGAAATGCCTTGCGCCGGCCAGCCGGCGCCGTTATCCACGGTCTGGCAGGGCAGCGGGTTCGACTTGCATTTTGACGGCAGATATTGACAATAGGGGGATCGGGGGCAGCTTGTTCCGTCGGGCCGGAGAGCCCCTCCGATATGAACCGGCGGGCGCGCCCGCTGCCCCCGCCTGGTTTTGGCCAAACACCGGGAGCACGCCGTGACCATTGAGAAGACGAGGATCCTATGATTTTTGGAAAGATCGACACCCACATTCCCATCGTCGGTGATGCCAAAATCCCGACACCCATTCAAGACTGGAAAAAGGCCGGCGAGGAAACCCATTTCGTTACGGACGAGGACCGGGTGCTGGTGGATGTCACCCCGGGCGGCCTGGAAAAGTTGTGCCGCGACAACCAACCCTTCCCTTCCTTCGAAATGGCCGGTCCGCGCCGTCG
The DNA here is from genome assembly GCA_964392545.1 of uncultured Desulfobacteraceae bacterium. GTDB lineage: Bacteria > Desulfobacterota > Desulfobacteria > Desulfobacterales > UBA5852 > JABZFP01. The sequence continues at coordinate 7,601 of CAYMQN010000085.1, read as the reverse complement.
CATCTATTTCGATCCCAGCAAACTACGCTGCGCCCTGGTGACCTGCGGCGGCATGTGCCCCGGGTTGAACGACATCATTCGCTCCGTCGTTCTGGAACTCTATTACGGCTACGGGGTGCGCCGCATTTACGGCATCAAGTTCGGTCTGCAGGGATTTATTGCCAGCTACGGTCACGACGTGATCGACCTGACCCCTGACCTGGTGTCCAATATCCAGGACATGGGCGGCTCGATTCTGGGCTCATCGCGGGGGCCGCAATCCATCGAGGAAATCGTGGACACCCTGGACCGCATGAACATCGGTCTGCTTTTCATGGTAGGCGGGGACGGCACGCTCAAGGCCGCCAGCCGGCTCGCCGACGCCATCGCCGAGCACGGCCTCAAGATCAGCGTCATCGGGATCCCCAAAACCATCGACAACGACATCCACATGGTGTCCCGCTCGTTCGGCTTCGATACGGCCGTGGACGTCGCCACCCAGGCCATCCGCGGGGCGCACAACGAAGCCGAAGGCTACCCCAACGGCATCGGCTTGATCAAACTCATGGGGCGGCACTCCGGTTTCATCGCGGCCACCGCCACCCTGGCCAAACAAGATGTCAATTTCGTTCTGATTCCGGAAATTCCCATTGATCTCGAAGGCCCCAACGGTCTGCTGCAAAAACTCGAAGAACGGCTGCAGCAGCGGGGCCACGCCGTGATCGTCGTGGCCGAGGGGGCCTTGCAGGAATGTTTTGAGGATGCGGAAACCACGCGGGATGCCAGCGGCAACGTCAAACTGCACGATGTGGGCCTGTTCCTGAAAGACCGCATCAAGGCCTATTTCGAGGAGAAGGGGGTCGAGATCAATCTGAAGTATATCGACCCCAGCTACATGATCCGCAGCCTGCAGGCCAATGCCAACGACAGCGTTTTCTGCGGCTTTCTGGGCCGCGATGCGGTGCATGCCGGCATGTCCGGCAAAACCGAATCAACCACAAAGGGGATCCTGTAACGTGCAAATTGACTGACATTTTCAGACAGAAAACGTTTCCCCAGTTCATCGGGCAAAGAAAGATCGAAAACAGAATCACCTCTTTGAACGGTTAATTTTTTGGGATTATC
>CAYMQN010000085.1:0-6487 GCA_964392545.1 uncultured Desulfobacteraceae bacterium | reverse complement strand
GTCCATGTCCCCATGGCCCTCTCGGCGGGGCAGCGCAAGCAGGTCAATCCCAACGGCAAACTATGGTCCACGGTGCTGGGTGCCACCGGTCAGGGCTCCCTCAAAAACCCGGTCTGACAACGGCCTGTCAGCGGGGCGGCGGGGGCAGGTTCGTCGCCTCATGGCGTATCGGCGGCGGCTGGGAGGGGTCGATTTCGACAACCCCCGCGCCGTCGATCTGGAGCAGGACCAATTCCTTGGCGGGCTCTCCCCGACCGTCGAAGATGACCTTCCCGGTAATGCCCGGAGCTCCGCTTCCCGCATGCAGGGCATGCCGAATACCGGCCCGGAGCCGGATATCCGGATTTTCCAGAATTTTCAGCAGAAGGCGGGCCGAATCGTAGGCGATGGCTTCGATGAAGCCCGGTTGGCGGCCGTAAACCGCTTCGAAGGCCGCCACGAAGCGCCGGATTTGGGGGGCTTGGCTTGCCGGGTAAAAATCGGCCGGAAACACCGCCCCCTGCACGAATTCACCGGCGACCTGCAGCAATTCCTCCGAATGCCAGAGATTGGTCCCCAGAAGGGTTATGTTGACGATGTCGTGGTAGGCCAATTGGGAGACGACCATCCCCAGCATGTCGGGGGCATCCGGCACGAGGAGCGCCTCGAAGTCGACGATCGGGGGCGGTACGTCGCCATCCCGCCGCGAGCGTTTGCCGGGCTTTGCTTTTTCGGCTTCTTCCTCGGGCGGCGTATAGCCCGGCAGATTGCTCAAGGGCCCCAGCAGGTCGAGCGGCTCGCGCAACGCTTCAAGGTCCGACGGAGGTTCGTAATAGCGCCCGCCGAGTTTGCGGATGGTGTCCTCGAAATCGGTCTGTTGGGGATCGTAGCCCTCCAGCGCCACGATCTCACCGCCGCGGCGGTAAACCGCATCCCAGAACACGTCGCGGAAAGCATGTCCATAGGTTTCGTCCGGATAGAGCACCGCCAGGCGACGCTTGCCCAGCGTGTCGATCATGTAGGCCGCCAGGGCCTCGGCCTGCATGCGCGGCGTGATAAAATGCCGAAAAACATTGTCGCCGATGTCCGTCAAACCCTCCCGCTGGGAAATGGCCATGAGGGGAATGCGGCTGGCTTGGGCCACTTCGGCCGCCGCCTCGGCGGTTGCGATGGGGCCGATGACCGCGGCAACCTTGGCATTGGCCAGGGTTTGCATGGCCCGTGCCGCCCGATTGGGGTCCGACCCCGTATCCTTGACCACCAGTTTGACCGCAATGCCGCCCGGATCGCCACCGGCCTCACTGAACGCCAGTTGAATGCCGTCCAGGGCGCGCGCGCCGAAGAGCTTGTAAGGCCCGGAAAGCGGCAGCAGACAGCCCAGGGCCTGGCGATCGAAGGCCACCTGGTCGGCCCATTGCGCCACCAGTTCCTGCGCCTGGGCCGCGTAGGGGTGGTTCGGAAAACGCTCCAGGAAGGTGTTCAGATGCCAGACGGCGTCGTCGTAGGCCGTTTTGGCGGCCATGTTGACCGCCTGCTGGAAAAGCAGGTAGCCCACCACGCGCTCGTCGTCGAACTGGCCCAGCAGAAGCTGGATCTGGTCGCTGTCCAGCCGGGCCACGGCGTCCGCCAGCTTGTCCTCCACCGCCTCCCGATGAAGCGAAGGCGCATGGGTCAGCGCCAGGGCATAGAAGTAAACCCCCTGATCCCAGAGCGCGAGGGCCGCATGGGCATCCCCCAGGACGAGGTACAGGCGGAAAAGGCGTAGGTCGCCGCGGATCTGATCGGCAAAGGCCGGCGCCGTGTCCACGATCTCCTGGTTGCGGTCGAGGCGCTGGAGGGCCGCCAGGAGTTCGATGCGGGCATCCATGGCCTCGGTGCTTTGGGGGAATTGCATCAGCAGCTGCTGATAGCTCTCCAGGGCGGCAGGATCGTCCCCGAGGGCGGTCTGAATGCGGCCAATTTTGAGAAGCGCCAGCGGAACCAGGGGACTGTGCGGAAAATTCTGGGCCAGGGTCTGGTAGTAATCCAGGGCGGTATGCAGTTCCCCCTTCTGGAAGGCCGTTTCGGCCTGACGCTGCAAGGCCGTGTCGGAGGTGGCGGGCGGGGGGGGGCGCCATACCCCGGGGGGCACAGGCCGCGAGCCAGAAGCAAACTACGGCGAGCCCCAGGCGAATGCTGGGGCGGAGACGGCTGTAGGCTATCACGATGCTCTCTTTGCTGTTGTCGGATTGTCGGCGGGTGCGCGAGCCGGGCTCGACTGCCGCAACGGCCGGGGCGCTGTTCTTCCCTCTTCCCATCGCGCTATACCATAGGTCGGTATGATTGCTCAAGGCTGGTGCGCCCTGTGTAGGCCCTGCGCTTGGACTCCGCGCTTGACGAAACCCCATAATAATGGTCTATATCTAACTTCGATAATAATGCCCCATGGCCTCTCACGTCCAAAACGCCAAAGCTGAAAGCCCGTACCGCACCCATGTCGATAGCACCCACAATGAAGATCGCCGTTGTAGGCGGGGGGGTCGCGGGCATCACCGCCGCCCATCTCCTCCAGCGAGACCATGAGGTCACCCTTTTCGAGCAGAACGATTATATCGGCGGCCACACCCACACCATTTTGATTCCGGCGGGACCCGATGCGGGCACGCCGGTGGATACCGGCTTCATCGTCCTGAACGACCGCACCTATCCCCTTTTCAACCGCCTCCTCGCCCAGCTCGAGGTGGGGATTCAACCCAGCGACATGTCCTTCAGCTATTTCAGCGAGGACTCGGGTTTCCAGTATGCCAGCCGGGATGTCAACAGCCTCTTCGCCCAGCGGCGCAACTTCTTCGACCCGGGCTTTCTGCGCCTGCTGATGGAAATCGTGCGCTTCAACCGCCTCGCCCGCCGGGAGCTGCGCCAAAATCGCCTGGAAGCCCTTACCCTGGGGGCCTTCCTGGAGCGTTTTGGTTTCAGCCCGCGCTTTCGCGACCAGTACATCATCCCCATGGCCGCCGCCATCTGGTCATCGCCGGACGAAGAGGTGGCCGCCTTTCCGATGGCCACGTTTGCCCGATTTTTCAACAATCATGGCCTTTTGACGGTGCGCGACCAACCCCAGTGGTACGTTGTCAGGGGCGGCAGCCAAGCCTATGTCAAGGCCTTCAAGGCCCGCTTCGCGGGCATTTTGCGGCCGGACAGCCCGGTGGCGGGCATCCGGCGGTCGGAAAAGGCCGTCACCGTGAAACTGGCGGACGGCAATCAATCCCGATACGATCACGTGGTCATCGCCGCTCACGCCGACGAAGCCTACCGGATGCTCGAGGATCCCACCGCGGACGAGCAACGCCTGCTCGGCCCCTGGCGCTACAGCACCAACCGGGTGATCCTGCACACCGATCGCCGCCTCATGCCGTCGAATCCCAGGGCCTGGGCCTCATGGAACTATACCCGGGAAGCCGGCGCCCCGCCCCGGGCGCCCGTCATCCTGACCTACCATATGAACCGTCTGCAGCGTCTGCCGACCCGCAACGACTATTTCGTGACGCTCAATCCGGGCCGCACCATCGATGAGCACCTGGTGATCGAAAACCTGACCTACACCCATCCCATGTTCACTTTCGAGAGTTTGGCGACCCAGCCGCAACTGCCGCGGCTGATCAACCGCAACCGGACCTCCTTTTGCGGCAGCTATTTCGGCTACGGCTTTCACGAAGACGCCGTGCGCGCCGCCGCGCAGGTGGCCGAAGCCTTCGGGATCGCCCTATGACGTCGCTAGTGTATCAGGGTTCAGTGGAGCATCACCGCCGGGAACCGCGCCAGCATCAATTGATGTATCGCCTTTACGTCTATGCCCTCGACCTGGATGAACTGGCCGATCTGGACCGTCGCCTGCCCCTCTTTGGCTACAACCGGCGGCGGCCGGTATCCCTGCACGACCGCGACTACCTCGACGGTACGGACCGCAGCATCCGGGAGAAGCTGCTGGCCCTTGCCGCCCCCCGCCTGCCCGCCGGACGCATCGCGCGCATCGTCATGGTCACGGCCTGCCGCTATCTGGGCTATGTCTTCAATCCGGTCAGCCTCTACTATTGCTACGATGCCCAGGGGCGTCTGCTGGGCAACGTGGCCGAGGTCAACAACACCTTCGGCGAGCGGCATGTCTATGTCCTGGCGGCGCCCGCAGAGGGGGCCAGCACCTACCCGGTCCGCTACGAGGCCCAAAAGGCCTTTCACGTCTCGCCCTTCAACCGCGTCGAAGGCCATTATCACTTTACCTTCGCCGACATCCGACGCGAGCTGGACATCCGCATCGACCTCTATGCCGAGGGCCGGCTGATTCTGGAAGTCCGCCTGTGGGGCGCGCCAAGGCCCCTGACGCCCTTCCATCACCTGCAAACCGTGCTGCGGCACCCGATCCTGCCGCACCTGACCATCCCCCGCATCTACCGGGAAGCCTTCAAACTGCGGTTCCAGCGGCAGTTGACCTACCATCCCAAGCCGGTCCCCCTGAGCCCCATGACCATCCGGCGCAATCCCGCCACGGCCTTGCAGCGGCGCTGCCAGGCGCTGGTTTTCGACTATCTCGAGCGCACCCGGAATGGCGCCCTGCACCTGACCCTGCCGGACGGAAGCCGCCGCATCTTCGGCGGGCAGGCATCGCCCCCAGCCAGCATGCAGATCAACGATCCCCGCTTCTTTTCTCGCGTGGTCCTGGGCGGCGACATCGGTTTCGGCGAGGCCTTCATGGAGGACGAATGGGACAGCGACGACGTCACCGCCGTGGTGCGCTTTTTCATTCGCAACCGGGACGTGGTCCAGGACGGCCGCTTCCGCACCACCGCAGCCAGCCGGGGCCTGGAATGGCTGCGCCACCTGGTGCGGCGCAACACCCTGCCGGGCAGCCGCCGCAACATCTACCGGCACTACGATCTTTCCAATGCCTTTTTCCAGACCTTTCTGGACGAGACCATGGCCTATTCCTGCGCGATCTTCCCCGCACGCGGCACCAGCCTGGAGGAGGCCCAAAAAAACAAGTACGACACCATCATCCACAAGGCGCGCCTCAGGGCCGAGGATCACGTGCTGGAGATCGGCTGCGGGTGGGGCGGCTTCGCCATCGAGGCCGTGCGCCGCAGCGGCTGCCGGGTCACGGGGGTCACGGTCTCCCGGGAGCAGTACCAACTGGCCCGCGAGCGGGTGGCCGCCGCCGGACTAGAGGACCGCATCCGGATCGAATTCCGGGATTATCGCCGCATCACGGGGCGCTTCGACAAGATCGTCTCCATCGAGATGCTGGAAGCCGTGGGGCACACGTATTTCAAGATCTTCTTCCGCACCCTGGAGCGTCTGCTCAAACCCGACGGCATCGCCGTGCTGCAGACCATCTCCATCACCGACCAGCGCTACGAGCGCTACCGCCGGGAGCGCGACTGGATCCAGAAGCACATCTTCCCCGGCGGGCTGCTGCCGTCCCTCACCATCCTGACGCGCACCATGACCCGCCACTCCCGCCTGATGGTCGAGCACGCCGAGAACATCGGCGACCACTACGCCCTGACCCTGGCCGAGTGGCGCCGGCGCTTCCTGGCGGCCCGGGAGACCGTCGCGTCCCTGGGCTTCGATCGCCGCTTCCAACGCAAATGGCTCTATTATCTGTCGAGCTGCGAAGCTGGCTTTCACGAGCGGGTGATCGGGGACCTGCAGCTGGTCCTGACCCGCGAAGGCAATCCCAACCTGCAGCAATTTCCGGAATCGTAAAAAATCTCCAGGTCGTCACCCCCGCGGATGCGGGGGTCCAGAACCCATTGAAAATCAATACGCCGGATCGGTGCCACCCAAGTCCACCAGAGGTGGACGGCGTATAGCAAAACTGCGTTCATCCGATCCCGGCGCTAAAGCGTCCGGTCAGGCCGTAGCGTCCCGTCACTGGTCAAGATCACCCCGTAACGGCTCGGCCGCCGGTCGCGAAACACGCCCCAACTGCAGCGCGCCGCCCGCATGGCCTCCAAATCCAGCGTGGCCGTGATGAAGCCCTCCTCGGTACGGTCGGCTTCCGCCAGGATCCTGCCCGTATGGTCCGTGATAAAGGAAGAGCCGTAAAAGGTGAGGCGGCGGTCGCCGACGCGTTCGCTGCCGATGCGGTTGGCCGCCACCACCGGCATCATGTTGGCGGCGGCGTGCCCTCGCATGCACAGCTGCCAGTGGTCCCGGCTGTCGTAGTCCGGATCGAGGGGCTCGGAGCCGATGGCAGTGGGGAAGAGAAGCATTTCGGCTCCCATGAGAGCCATGCAGCGGGCGGTTTCCGGGAACCACTGATCCCAGCAGATCCCGATGCCGATCCGGCCCACCTGCGTATCCCAGACCTTGAAACCGCTGTCGCCGGGATTGAAATAGTACTTCTCCTCGTAGCCGGGCCCGTCGGGGATGTGGGTTTTGCGGTAGACGCCCAGAACGCGGCCGTCGGCGTCGATCACCGCCACGGAATTGTAGTGGGCCTGGTTACTGCGCTCGTAAAAGCTGATGGGGA
>CAYMQN010000084.1:0-14593 GCA_964392545.1 uncultured Desulfobacteraceae bacterium | reverse complement strand
GCCCTGATGTACAAGCCCGATGTTGACAAAATGGCGGCCGCTGCAATCGATGGCCGGACCAAGGTGGCCTGCAAATAAGATACGTCCAGGGTATTATCGCATCATTAAAGGTTGGCGGATTCATCGCCAACCTTTTTTGTTGATATAGGGAGGGGCCGCAATCCTCCTCCTCTCAATCCGGACTCGCCGGTCAACGGCTAACAAAGGCGGAAGCCATGCTGGATGCATTTCATTCTCCAAAATAGGGCCCGTCCGGAAGTGGATGTGCACTTAATGCCCCGAATACCCGACAAATTCAATTCGTATAAAGGCTTTCCCCCATGGGCGCCGGATGCATTCGACGGTATTTTTGGCGAAAAATCGCTAAAAAGGAGACGATTATGCATCCAATCGGATTTTGGACGAGCGCTTTGGGGAGACCTGAACCACGCTTCGGCAAGAGGTTGACGGCCCTGGCGATAGCCACATTGATGGCCCTGCTGTCGACAGGTCCGCAGGCGGTTCAGGCGGCTGCTGAAAAGACAAGCCCGCCCCCCGCGGACACGGCGGCGGCAGGGGAAGTCAGGAAGGGGCCTGTTTTGGCCGGATATCGAGGCCTCGTGGGCCGTGAAATCCGAAACCAGGACAATGAGGCCATCGGCGAAATTGATAATGTTATCGTTGACCTGACCGCATGCGTACAAAGGCAGATGCGGGTGCCGTTGCTGGCGGGGAAAGCCCCCTCACGGCTTCGGAACTCATCGGCCGGGATGTTTCGATGGCCACCGGCGAGTCCATCGGCAGCATCGACGATCTGATCGTCGACAGCCAGGGGCGGGTGAAACTGGTGATCGCCGTCAGCGATGCGATCGCGGACGGCGGGAAAAAGATCCTGGCGGACCTGCAGGATATTCAAAGAAACAACGGTGAAGGCCTCTTCTACGATATTTCCAAAAAGGAACTGGAGCGCGAACCCGCCTACACGACGCCCCGCCAACGTTAGCAGGCTTTGAATCGGCAAGAATCCGCCCGAAAGGGCGGAACACACCGTTGCGAAACAGCGCAACCGGAAAAGCGGTTGTGTTGTTTCGTCTTGGAAGTGGCGCATAAGGGTCCGGGAGGCCGCATGGTGACGATTGGGCCTCTATCCATCCTATCCGGGAGGTGTGTAAATTCCGGGCGAGATGCCGCTGGAACCCGATCGAAACCCAATTACTTGTAATAGTAAACCCAACGTTGTTCGCCGTAGGTCTACTACGGCTTATGGGTAGAATGGCCAGACGGGCATTTTTAGCAAAGGTGGGGCAGAGTGGGGCAGGGCCCGTCCGACCATGTTATCGTTATTTCATGGCTTGGACCTTTTCCTGAAATATTTCGTAGGTGGTCCTGTTGGTTCGTACCTTGTGCATGATGTCGTCGTAAGCTTCGAAATCCAAGCCCACCTCCTCGGTTGCCAATACCATCTGCTGGTTGGAGGCCATTATCAGGCGCTGCCTCTCTTCCATGTCCTGGGTCTGCTGGACAGCCTCCTGGAGTTCCTCGTTGAGTGCCTGGATGGCAATATAGGCCTTGGCGGCTTTCACCAAGTCCTCTTCTTCGACCCCGAGCGCATCCTTCGATGCTCGCCGGTTAAGCTGGCTTTCCGAATCCGCCGCTTGTTCCGGCTGATCCGACGGTAGGGGCGGCAAGGCTTCTTGGCCATGGTTTTCGCCGGAGTTGCAGGCAAGTGCCGCTAGGGCGAATACCATTGCCAAAAGAATCACAGCGGCCCTTTGCATGTGACACAGCAATGAAACTTTCACGATGGCTTTCCCCCTCCTTTCGATCGTCGTTCTATTGGGTTTGGGTCAATTTTTCGTTGAACCTTTCGGCCTCCTCTGGATTTTCGCGCACCTGAGCCATGACGTCGTTGTAGTCATCGATGGTCAGGCCGCTGTTTTTAACGGCTTGGACCATCATTTGGTTGGCCTGTTCCTCGATCTGGGCTCTTTGTTCCTGGCCTTCGACCTGCTGCAGGTTTTCCTGGAGTTGGTTGTATATCCCGCTGATTTCCTTGTAGGCGGTGGCGGCCATTTCCAATTTGGCGTCGCCGATGCGGGACTGGTCGCTATCCTGTGCTACAGCCGGGGTCATCGTGCCGAAAGCCAGCAGCATGATGAAAATAATGGATCCAAAGCGCAAGGTTGAGGACATTGTGGTCTCCTTTCCTGAGGTGTTGATTTCCGAATTTCTTTCCGATTCTTGAAACACCATGTTCCAAGAGTATGTGTTTGTTAGCCATACGCATACTTTGTGCCAGAAGGCGCAGTTTTTGAAAAAGCACGATAACTAGCCGATTCGGCATTCAATTATGGCAACCGGCATAGCATGCGGCTTCGCTTGCACGGCAATCATAATTGTGCCAATATGGCGCATGTGCCAAATTCGATGTGTCATTGGAGGGCCTCATGAAACACACCAGGCTATTTCCCAGATCCATCCGCTTTCAGATTGCGCTGATCGTCTATATGATCGTTCCACTGGGCATCACCGTGGGCCTCTTGGGTTTTTTGTTGCTCGGCACGATTGAACGACAGGTTGAAAAGCAGATGCAGAAAGACCTGGAACTGGTCGCGCGGGCGGTGAAACTGCCCTTGAGTTATGCGATGGAACGGGACCGGATGGGAAGCATCCAGCAGGCCCTGGAATCCGTATTCGCCATCGGAAGGGTTTATTCCGCCTACGTGTATAGCAACAAAGGCCGGGAGATCTTCCGGCTGGGACGGGCCGAGCCGGATCCCGAAAGGGACCGGCTGGTCTCACTGGCCGCCGAGGGGCAGCAGCGGGGCGAGTACGGACGGATCGCCGACCGACCCGTGTTTTCCTATTTCGTACCCCTCACCGATATGGGCGGGCAGGTCATCGGGCTGTTGCAGCTCACCCGCAAGGAAAGCGAATTCAGCGAAAACCTCGCGCGGATCAGGCGCAACGGCGCCGTTATTCTCGTGATGGCGCTGGCAACGCTAGCCGCAGTGGCTCTATACGGCCATCACCGTGCCCTTGGGCGGCCTTTGGAACGATTGACCGCCAGCATGTCCAAGATCGCCCATGGCGAGCACCACCACCGGTTTGGCTGCCGCGGCCCCCGGGAAATTCTCCAGATCGGCGAGACGTTCAACCATATGCTTGACAGCATCGATAGCGCTCATCGGACGATTATGGCCCATCGCCGCCACCGGGAGAAACTTGAAGGGGAGCTGCGCCATGCCGAAAAACTGGCCGCCCTCGGTCGGCTGGCCGCCGGTGCCGCCCATGAACTGGGTACGCCGCTGAGTGTTGTCAGCGGCAAGGCCCAGCGGGGGCTTCGCGAGCGGGATCTTTCGGACCGTCAGCGGCATGTTCTGACGGCCATCCGGGATGAAGTCGGCCGGATGGACCATATCATCCGGCAATTGTTGGACTTCAGTCGACGCAACCCGCTGCGTTGCACGGCGATCAAGCCGGGCCATCTGGCGGCGTCCACCGTTGCGACCCTTGCCGCAGAAGCAAGAAATAGCGGGACGCACCTTGATTGTGGGGTGGGCAATGGGGGGGAAACCCAGATTCTGCTGGATACCGTGCGGGTTCAGCAGGCCTTGACCAACCTGGTGCGCAATGCCATTCAGTCCACACCCGGCGGCAGGGTTCGCGTCCGATGGCAGCAAAAAGGAGATGAGGTCGGTTTTCGGGTAGAAGATGACGGTCCGGGCGTTCCGCCCAATGAGCGTTCCCGCATCTTCGAACCCTTTTATACCACCAAGGGCGTGGGCGATGGCACCGGACTGGGGCTGGCCGTAGTCTACGCCGTGGCCCAGGAGCACGGTGGGCGTATTGTCGTAGGGGAAAGTCCCATGGGCGGCGCCGCCTTTCATTTAACGCTTCGTTCACAATCCGGATGAAAGGGAATAGGGAGGGAATGGCCAAAAACGATACGGCAAGCGGGTTGGTGTGGGTCATAGAAGACGACCGGGCCCTGGGCGAGCTTTTGCTCGAAGAATTGCAGGATGCCGGTTTGGAGGGGATCTGGAATGCCTCTGCCGAAGACGCCCTAGCCCTTCGAGATCGGGGATGGCCCGATTTGGTCGTGTCCGATCTGAGGCTTCCGGGAATGGATGGCATGGCATTTCTAAAGGAAATGCTGGGCCAGGCGCCGGAATCGCCGCCCGGGTTTATCGTCATTACGGCTTTCGGGACCATTCCGATGGCTGTGGACGCCTTGAAGGCGGGGGCGGATGACTTCTTGACCAAGCCCTTGGATTTGGAGCATTTCATGTTGAGTGTCAAACGCACCTTGGAAAGGAAGCGTCTCAGGGAAGTCGTGCATCAAATGCGCGGACTGCTTTCCGAGGAAAATTTTCACGGCATGTTCGGCCAAAGCGAGGTTATGCGAAGTCTGTTTCAACAAATCCGCCAGGTGGCCAGGGCACAGGCACCGGTCTTGATTCTCGGGGAAAGCGGCACGGGGAAGGAGTTGGTGGCCAAAGCCATTCACTTGGAGAGCCTCCGCAGCGCAGGTCCTTTTTTGCCGGTCAACTGCGCCGGCATTCCGGAACATCTGCTTGAAAGCGAGTTCTTCGGTCATGCCGAGGGGGCCTTTACCGGTGCAAATAAGAGTCGCCGGGGTCTGTTTGCCGAGGCTGAAGGCGGATCACTGCTACTGGACGAGATCCTGGAAATGCCCCTTTCCCTGCAAGCAAAGCTTTTGCGCATCCTGGAGGACGGTAGCCTTCGACGGGTGGGAGAGAACCGTGAACAGCGGGTAGATGTGAGGGTATTGGCGGCCACCCACCGGGACATTTCCGAGGAGGTGCGGCGGCACCATTTCCGCGAGGATCTTTTTTTCCGGTTGGAAGCCTTTACCCTGCGCGTCCCACCGCTACGGGAGCGCGATGAAGATATCGAAGGCCTCGCAGTGAGATTCATGCAGCAATTTGCCTTGGCGATGGGTAAGAAGATCAAGGGGTTTAGTGATCGAGCCATGCAACTGCTTGTTGGGTATTTTTTTCCTGGCAATGTGCGGGAGCTGCGGAATATTGTGGAACGCGCCGTCACCTTCACCACGGAAGAATGGATTCACACAAAACATCTGCCCCCTCGCATGCTGCGGCAGGCACAATCCGGGAAGTGGTGGTCGGAGGATATGCCCGCGGTCGACCTTAAAAGTAAACATCTGCTTCCCCTGGCTGAGGTGGAGCGGCGTTATATTCGCCATGTGCTGAACCAGGTCAGCGGAAATAAGCGAAAAGCGTCGGCCATACTGGGTATAGGACGAAGAACCCTGTACCGAAGGCTCGGGGAAGACTTGGAGGCAAAACAAGAATTCTGAAAGGATCAACGGGCCAGCGGCTTGCCGCTGGCCCGTTTATTTTTGGTACGCCCGGCAGGATTCGAACCTGCGATCTTCAGCTCCGGAGGCTGACGTCCTATCCCCTGGACTACGGGCGCATGAAAGGTGCACTTCCCAATAGGTCAATTCAATCCATATGTCAAGGCGGCTTGTGCCCGCGCCGAGACAGCATTTTTCGGTTCCGGAATGAAATAACAGAATGGGTTGGCGACAAGATCCAGGCTTCCGCCGGAATGACGGCGGATCGGCGCAGAGTCACGCCATAAGGGTATGTACGTTGAGCGGGGCTAAATGGGCTGTTTCATCAGGCCCATCCGCTGAAGCGCTTGGATGGCCTCGCCCACCACGTATAAAGATCCTGCGACGCAGATGACCCGGTCCTGGTGCACGAGTTGGAGGGCGCGGGCCACGGCGCGGTCGACGGTGGGGATTTCGTCCACCGTGTCGATGAATTTTTGGGCGATGCGGGCCAGGGCCTTGGAGGGGATGGCGCGCTCGATGGCGGGGGCGGTGATCACCGCCCGGTGGCAGGGTTTCAACAGCGCGGCGAGCATCTCCTCGGCGGGCTTGTCGTCCAGGATGCCGGCCACCATGATGATTTCCCGGCCGGGGTAGGTTTCCGCCAGGTAGCGGCCCAGGTTGCGGGCGGCCATGAGGTTGTGGGCGCCGTCCAGGATGATCAGGGGCTCCTCGCAGACGATGTCCAGGCGCCCCGGCCAGTAGGCGTGGTTGAGGCCATGGCGCAGGTGGGCCTCTTGGAGGGCGACGTCCTTTCTCATGAGCACCTCGGCGGCGGCCAGGGCCAGGCCGGCGTTTTCCACCTGGTGGGGGCCCACCAGGTTGGTGGTGAGGTCCTTCCAGTGGTGGTCCAGGCCCCTGTAGGTGAAGCGGCCGGCGGGCGTGCGGCGGCTGGTGAAATCCCTGGGCATGCGGTAGCAGGGGGCCCCCGCCCGGACGGCCTGGTTTTCCACCGCGGCAATGGCGGAGGGCTGGCGCACGCCGGTCACCACCGGGGTGCGCGGCTTGATGATGCCGGCCTTTTCGTGGGCGATGGCGGCGATGGTGGTGCCGAGATAGCCCTTGTGCTCGAGGGATATGTTGGTGATGATGCAAAGTTCCGGCGCGAGCACGTTGGTGGCGTCCAGGCGGCCGCCCATGCCGGTTTCGATGACGGCCCAGTCCACCCGGTGCCGCTTGAACAGGTGCAGGGCCATGGCGGTGGTGAATTCGAAGAAGGTGGGCTCGCGGCCGCCCTTTTGCACCTTGCGGATGGCCCGGTAGGTGTCCACGATTTCGGGGTCGCTGACCGGACGGCCGTCGATGCGGATGCGTTCGTTGAAGTGCACCAGATGGGGCGAGGTGTAGAGGCCCACGGAATAGCCGGCCGCCTGCAGGATGGCGTTGAGCATGGCGGCCACGGAGCCCTTGCCGTTGGTGCCGGCCACGTGAATGGTACGGAAGGTCTTCTGGGGGTCGCCCAGGCCGGTCAGGATCCGGGTGATGATGTCCAGGCCCAGTTTGATGCCGAAGCGCCGAAGCCCGTACATGGTGCGCAGGCAGTCTTCATAAGACTCCATGGAACCATCCTTTCGACAATAACGGCCGATCGACAAAAAAACCCGGCAGCCGAAACTGCCGGGTTTAGATGACGCTGGAACGACTAACGCCGGTAGCGGCGGGCTGCAGCGATCCGTTCGCGGCGCAGCGCCTCACGCTGCTTGCGGCGCCGGAACTCGCTCGGCTTTTCGTAGCTTTTTTTAAGCTTCAGCCGTTTGAAAAGGCCGTCGTTCTGGATCTTCTTTTTCAGAATGCGCATCGCCTTTTCAATATCGTTGTCGTAGACTTTGACTGCAATTTCCTTCAAATGACTCGCCCCCTTCCGGCCATCGGTTGATAAACTAAATTATTTCCGATGGTTGTTTAGTCTGTGTGTTCAAAAGTAAAACCGTTGTATACCGAAATGCGTTACTTTTGGCAACAGGTTTTTGTCAAATACGCTAAACATTCCTTATGATCCTTCAAGGGGGACCGCCCTCGGTTGCGGTTCCCAAGCCGACGGCCGCGAGGCCCTGCGGGTCAACCAAATCTTGACAGGGATGGGTCTTTGGGAGATAGTGCCACATTTGACGGTTCCGTAAAACGTCCAATATCGGCGTTGTGCGGCGCTCCTCGTCGCTGCGGCGTACCGATGTACGCTATTCTCCTCGGAGCTTGCACACCTTGATCTTGAACGTTTTGCGTAACCGTCTTGGAAATGTCTTTTTCGCAAGCAGTTTCATTGGAATACGCTTTACAAACTTGTTCCCTGCTCCCGAACATGCGGGAAACCGCACACCCGAATATGGATGATTCCCGCCGCGCGGGGATAATGAATAGGTGCAAACAAGGCAGTGTCCATCGCCTAGGAGGTGGGCCGGCGTTACATCCACACGAGGAAAAGGAGGAAGGTAAATGCGCTTGATTCTGTTAGGAGGCCCCGGAGCGGGCAAAGGCACCCAGGCCAACGTGATCAAGGAAAAGTACGGCATTCCCCAGATTTCCACCGGTGACATGCTGCGGGCGGCGGTCAAGGCCGGCACCGACCTGGGCTTGAAGGCCAAGGCGTACATGGACTCCGGCGGCCTGGTGCCCGACGAGGTCATCATCGGTCTTGTCAAAGAGCGGATCCAGGAACCGGATTGCGAAAAAGGCTTTCTGTTCGACGGGTTCCCGCGCACCATCCCTCAGGCCGACGCCATGAAGGAAGCCGGCGTGCCCATCGACGCCGTGGTAGACATCGACGTGCCGGACGAGGAGATCATCAAGCGCATGAGCGGGCGACGGGCGCATCTGGCCAGCGGACGGACCTACCATATTGTCTACAACCCGCCCAAGGTCGAAGGCAAGGACGACGTGACCGGGGAACCGCTGGTGCAGCGCGACGACGACAAGGAAGAGACCGTCAAAAAGCGCCTGGACGTCTACCACCAGCAGACCGAACCGCTGATCGACTACTACAAGAAATGGGAAGCTTCCGGCGACAGCGACGCGCCGAAATATATCCACATCAACGGCGTGGGCTCGCTGGACTCCATTTCCAATGAGATCATCAGCGAGCTTGACAAAGTCTAAAGGGCTCGAAAGGCCTTATTATCCCGCCGGGATCCCCCGGCGGGATTTTTTTGGGCGGCTGTTTTTTTTCGCACTCTGGCCCTGGATTCCCGGGTCAAGCCCGGGAATGACAATCTTCTAAGAGGAGAATATCCCTCCCGCCGTCACCCCCGCGCGGGAGTCCAGGAAGTTACCTGCCGTTGCGGTCTTACCGCCCCGGATTCCCGGGGCGAGCCCGGCAATGACGTCGTTCTCGAAATCGGGATCGCTATCGGTATCGAAATCGAATTCGAAAAGGCAAAGTCCGATCCCAATCCCGATCCCGATCCCGCTAAAGGCCAATTCAGTCGTCTTTTCGCGCTTGATCGATGTTGCCTGCCAGCAATGCTCCGGCAAAGGCCAGGGCTTCTGCGTGGGTTGCCAGGCGGCCGGCCAGGCGTTCTTCTTCCACCGCCCGGAGAACCCTGCCCACCAGGGGGGAGGGCGCCAGGCCGAAGCGGGCCATGAGCTCCTTGCCGGCCAGCAGCGGCCGGCCCGACGCCAGGGGGCGGAAACGATGGAAATAATCGTCCAGCAGATCGCCAATGAAGGCCAGGGTGGTCTCCACCGCCCTGTCCGGCGCGGCTTTTTTGCCCCGGGTGTCCCCCAGGGCATGCAGGAGCACCTCCGGGGTCCAGGGTTCGCAGTCCCTAAAAAAACGGTTGATGCCTTTGCGGCTCAAGTTTGCCGCTTGGTGGGCGGATAAGAGATCCATGGGCCGGCCGTGGTTGGCGATGACGCAGCGGGCCTGGGCCCGTTCCGTGCCCGACAGGCGCAAACGCTGGTGTACGGCTTCCGCCAGCTCGGCGCTATGCCGGGCGTGGCCGTAAAAGTGCACCTTTCCTTCCGCGTCTACACGGCGCGTGCCGGGTTTGCCGATGTCGTGCAGGAGCAGGGCATACTTTAAAATGGCCGTGGTTTTGCGGCGAAAGGGCGCCTGGCGGTAGCGTCTGGTGAGCGCCTGCGGCAGGCGAGCGGTCTGTCCCAGGTGTTCTTCGAGGCCGGCGTAAGCTCTGAGGGTGTGATCGTAGACGTCGAAATGGTGATGGACGTTTTGCCCGCAGCCCTTCAAAGGCGCCATCTCCGGCAGCAGATGGACCAGCAGGCCGCAATCGGACATGCCCTGGATCTGGGGGGCGGAAGCCGGGCAGGCCAGCAGCTGCAGCAGCTCGTGGCGTTGGCGTTCGCCGGCGGACCGGGCGATGCGCCGGGCATGGCGGCCGATGGCCTCCAGGGTCTCCGGCGCCACCGTGAAACCCAGGACGGCAGCCAGGCGGAAGGCCCGCAGCAGGCGCAGGGGATCGTCGATGAAGGCCTGTTCCGAGACCATGCGGATGCGCCGGGCGGCGATGTCCCGGCGGCCGTCCAGGGGATCGATCAACCGGTCGGCGGCCAGGTCGTAAGCCATGGCGTTGATCGTGAAATCGCGGCGGCGCAGATCGCTTTCCACTGTACCGCCCACCAGGCCGGTGATGTCGATCGGCATGCTGCGGGCGGTCACCCGGTGGGTCACCCGACCGGCTTTGCCGATGGGCACGGCCCGCGCTCCGGCCCGCTCGGCCACGGCTTGGGCGAAAGCAGCCGGGACGCCCGGCGTGGCGATATCCACATCACTGGGGCGGCGCCGCATCAGCAGGTCTCGCACGGTTCCGCCCACCAGATAGGCCGCTGGCGCGGCGGGCAGGGCTTGCAGCAGCAATGGCGGCAGCGGCAGGCGGGGCATGATGAACGGCTTTCCCGTACCCGCCTGGCACAGGCCTAAAAGACCTTGTGCGGCGGGGCTTTGCGAGGCGGTAGCGTAAAAGAGGGCGCCTGTGTAGGGCGCCATCCATTGGATAAAGCGGCGAGCCATTGAAAATCAAGCCAAAAAGCGAACCGGGGGGCTGAAATTTCTTGACAGGTCCGGGACCATGCTATAACTTTGCGGCAATTAAAGGCACGGGGCCCGCCTTTTCATGAATTTCATCCCAACGACCTAAACATCAATTCCTCCAATACAACCAACAAGGATCCTGGTCGCGATTACATCGACGTAGAGAAACGTTTAAAAACCGGACGAACAACCTATTCCAAGCGCTCGATTGAGCAGCGAGCTTAAGCAGGCCGCCGCCGTTTTTGACGGCCGGGTCTGACCTTCCGCAGTCCTTTATTCGATGCAGTTTGCATAAATGGTTGTGGCTAAAGCGGTTGAAAGAGGTGGGTCTCTGTATCCTTATATTTTTAACGGAGTGCTATCGGTATGAACATCAGTGAATTGAAGGAGAAGAAGATTAGTGAGCTGACCCAGATGGCCAAGACGTACAAAATCGAGGGGGCCGCGGGCATGCGCAAGCAGGAGTTGATCTTTGCCCTGCTCCAGGCCCAGATCGAAAAGAACGGCTCGATCTACGGCGTGGGCACCCTTGAAATTCTGCCGGACGGGTTCGGGTTTCTTCGCTCGCCAGGGTCCAACTATCTCCCCGGACCGGACGACATCTATGTCTCGCCGTCCCAGATCCGCAGGTTCAATCTGCGCACCGGCGACACGGTGTCGGGGCAGATCCGCCAGCCCAAGGAATCGGAGCGTTATTTCGCCCTGCTCAAGGTCGAGGCGGTCAACTACGAAGATCCGGAAGTGGCCCGGGAAAAAATCCTCTTCGACAACCTCACCCCGCTGTACCCCGAACGCAAAATCAATCTCGAAGCCAAGCCGGACAACTACTCGGCACGGATCATGGACCTGATGACGCCGATCGGTTTCGGTCAGCGCGGGCTGATCGTATCGCCCCCTCGCACGGGCAAGACCATGCTCCTCCAGAACATCGCCAACAGCATCATCGCCAGCCACAAGAACGTGGTGCCCTTCGTGCTGCTGATCGACGAGCGTCCCGAGGAAGTCACGGACATGGATCGCTCCGTAGACGCGGAGGTGATCAGCTCCACGTTCGACGAGCCGGCCGAACGCCACGTGCAGGTGGCCGAGATGGTCATCGAGAAGGCCAAGCGCCTGGTGGAGCATAAAAAGGATGTGGTCATCCTGCTGGACAGCATCACCCGCCTGGCCCGGGCCTACAACTCCGTGGTGCCGCCCAGCGGCAAGATCCTGTCCGGTGGTGTGGATTCCAATGCCCTTCAGCGACCCAAACGCTTTTTCGGGGCCGCCCGCAATATCGAGGAGGGCGGCAGCCTGACCATCATTGCCACGGCCTTGATCGACACCGGAAGCCGCATGGACGAAGTGATCTTCGAGGAATTCAAAGGCACCGGCAACATGGAGCTGGTCCTCGACCGCCGTTTGGCCGACAAGCGCGTCTTCCCGGCCATCGACATCAAAAAATCGGGAACCCGCAAGGAAGAGCTCCTGCTGGACGAGGAAATCCTCAATCGGGTCTGGATCCTGCGCAAATTGCTGGTTTCCCTCAATCCGGTGGACAGCATGGAATTTTTACTTGAAAAAATGAACGGGACGGCGGATAATAAAGAGTTTTTGAGCTCGATGAACGCATAAGACCCTACTTTGGAGGTTGGAGTTACCCATGAAAAAAGACATTCACCCGGCTTACCAACAGACCAAAATCACGTGCCACTGCGGCGCTGTTTTCGAGGCCGGTTCGACGCGCAAGGACATCACGGTGGAAATTTGCTCCCAATGCCATCCGTTTTTTACCGGCAAACAAAAGCTGGTGGATACGGCCGGCCGCATCGAACGGTTTCGCAAAAAGTACGAAAAATTCCAGAAGCCCCAGCAGTAGCACGGCCTACGGTTTACCTTTAAGGACATGGACATCAAGGCCCGGCGGCCTTCGGCCGGATCGATCGATCCACCGGCGGAAGGCCCTGCGGCGTGCCTTGGTGTCTTGTGCGTTTGGGCCCCGTGGCCAGCGCGATCCGCACCGCGGCAACCGCCTTGGAGCGGACCGGCCGCATTATTCCCCGATGAGAAACCAGAGGCGTTATGTTTGACAAACTCAAAGGCGTCGAGGAACGCTTCAGCGAGGTGGAAACCGCCCTGAGCGCCCCGGACGTGGTCAAGGACCGGGCGGCCTTCGAAAAACTCAGTCGCGAACATGCCGATCTGAACAAGGTGGTTGCGGTTTACCGCCAATACCAGAATGTGGTCGCCGAACTGGCCGACAGCCAGGAGCTGCTCTACGACGCGGACCCTGAAATGAAGAGCCTGGCCCGTTCCGAAGTGGCCCGCCTGACCGAGGCCCGGGAAGCTCTGGAAAGCGAGCTCAAACGCCTGCTGGTCCCCAAGGACCCCAACGACGCAAAAAACATCATCCTGGAGATCCGTGCCGGCACCGGCGGTGACGAGGCGGCGCTGTTTGCCGCCGATTTGTTCCGGATGTACAGCCGCTATGCCGAAGGTCAGGGATGGAAGGTGGAGGTGCTGAGCGACCACCCCACGGGGGGCGGCGGCTTCAAGGAAATCATCGCCATGATCCAGGGCCGTGGGGCCTACAGCCGCATGAAGTACGAAAGCGGCACGCACCGGGTCCAGCGGGTGCCCGCGACCGAAACCCAGGGGCGCATCCATACCTCGGCGGTCACTGTGGCCGTCTTGCCGGAAGCCGAGGAGGTGGATGTGGCCATCGACCCCTCCGAGCTCAAGATCGATGTCTACCGCTCCACCGGGCCGGGCGGCCAGAGCGTCAACACGACCGACTCGGCCGTGCGCATCACCCACCTGCCCACCGGTCTGGTGGTCACCTGTCAGGACGAGAAATCCCAGATCAAGAACAAGGCCAAGGCCCTCAAGGTGCTTCGGGCCCGGCTGCTGGATCAGGTGGTCCGCGAACAGGATGCCCAGCGCTCCGCCGAACGCAAGAACCAGATCGGGGACGGCGACCGCAGCGGGCGCATCCGAACCTACAACTTCCCCCAGGGCCGCGTCACCGATCACCGCATCGGGTTGACGCTGTATAAGCTCGAGGAAATCATGCAGGGGGAGGTCGACCCCGTCATCGACGAGTTGATATCCCACTTCCAGGCCCAGGCGCTTCAAGATGAAGCGTCCTGACGAGTGGACGGTCATCCCACTCCTGCAGAGGACCACTACCTTTTTTGAATCCCGGGGTATCGAAAGCCCGCGGTTGGATGCCGAGCTGCTGCTGGCGGCGACCCTGGGGCTGACCCGCATCGACCTCTATCTGCGCCACGACCAGCCCCTCCACCAGGAGGAGCTGGACCGCTTCCGCGACCTGGTCAAACGCCGCAAGGACCGCGAGCCGGTGGCCTACATCCTCGGCGAAAAGGCCTTCTGGACGCTGGATCTGGCCGTGGGGCCGGATGTCTTGATTCCGCGCCCGGAAACCGAATGCCTGGTGGAAGCCGTGCTGGCCTTTGTAAAGGATCGCGGCCATCGGTCCCCGGGGCGCATGCTCGACCTGGGCACGGGCTCGGGCGCCATTGCCCTGGCCCTGGCCCAAAGTTGCCCGGCGGCCCGGGTGACGGCCGTGGATCGCTCGTTGAAGGCCCTGGCGCTGGCCGACGGCAACCGCCGGCGTCATCATTTGGAGGATCGCGTGGACCTGCTGGCCGGCAACTGGCTGGACAGCTTCTCCCCGGCCAAAGCCCGCTTCGATGTGATTGTTTCCAATCCGCCCTATATCCCGTCGGCGCAGATCGACCACCTGCAGCCGGAAATTGCCCGTTACGAGCCCCGGGCGGCCCTCGACGGCGGGGCGGACGGCCTGGATTGCATCCGCCACCTGGTGGCCCGGGCCGCCGCCTTCCTGACCCCCGGCGGAGGGCTTTTTGTCGAAATCGGGCACGATCAGTATCCCGCCGTGCGCCAGCTCGCCGAGGATTGCGGCGGGTACGCCCAGGTGAGCTGCCGCCAGGATTACGGCGGGCAGGACCGGGTGGCCTGCTTGCTAAAGCGTGCCCATCTCTAAAGAGCATCCTTCGGCCAGGAGCCGAAGGATGCTCTTTAGGAATAGAGCCTGAAATTAATGGAACCGTAAAAAGTCCCTAAGGTGTCACTCCCGCGGATGCGGGAGTCCAGAACCCATAGAAATGCCTGGATCCCCGCTTTCGCGGGGATGACAAAACCTTTATTATTGGACTTTCTACGAGCTCATCAAAACGTGTCCGTCGAGAAAGGGTAGCTTTCGGTTCCTGGCAAGGCCGCAGCCG
>CAYMQN010000083.1:0-14749 GCA_964392545.1 uncultured Desulfobacteraceae bacterium | reverse complement strand
TCCGGTCGGTCCTCGACGTAGCGGGGCTACGCCTGCGGGCGCCCGTCGGCTGCGGTTTGTTGAACACCATCGGCTTTTTAAGATCAGACGTGAAATCCCGACCAGCGGGACCAGGAGCCAAAATCTACCCTTTCTGGACGGTCTCGTGAATAGTCGAATTTTCCATCTAGACGGCATTCCGGCGGAAGATGTTGTGGCGCAATTTGCACGAAAGCCATTTGCCATAAAACGTCATCCCGGCGAAAGCCGGGATCTCTCACAATTGCATGCCGTTAGCTCAATGAGATGCCGGCTTCCGCCGGCATGACGGGCAAAAAGGGATGACGTCATCGGATTGCGACACAGCCTCGGAAGCCGGGATCCGGCTGTCGGTTCATTAACGTTCCGGATCAAATCCGAAAATCCACCGGGCGGCGAGGAAAAGATGCCATGAATCCAATCCCCTTTTACAAGATGAACGGCTGCGGCAACGATTTTATCCTGATCGACAATCGCGCGGGACATGTGGCCGGCGACCCGGCGCCCTTTGCCCGGCGTGTCTGCCGACGCAAATTGTCGGTGGGGGCGGATGGTTTGATCCTGATCGAGGCAAGCGACCGGGTTGATTTCCAGTGGCAGTTTTACAACGCCGACGGCAGCCGCGCGGAAATGTGCGGCAACGGTGCGCGCTGTGCGGCACGCTTGGCCCACGAACTGGGCATTGCCGGTCCGCACATGCACTTCCAGACCGACGCCGGGCCCATCGAAGCCCAAATGCGCGGCGATCGGGTCAGGATCAAGATGACCCCGCCTTCGGCCTGCCGCCTGGACGATACCCTCGAGCTGGCCGGGGGGGCTTTGACCGTGAGCAGCATCAACACCGGCGTACCCCATGTGGTGGTGGAAAAGGACACCCCGGCCGATGCGGACATCGTGCCCCTGGGACGCGAAATCCGCTATCATGCCGCATTCGCGCCGGCCGGCACCAATGTCAATTTCATCCATTCCACCCAAGCCAATCGGCTTCAGGTGCGGACCTACGAACGCGGCGTGGAGGACGAGACCCTGGCCTGCGGCACAGGCTGCGTGGCGGCCGCCCTGGTGACCGCCGCCCGGCGCGGATGGCCGTCGCCGATTCCTGTCACGACGCGCAGCGGGGGCATTCTGACCATTCACTTCGAGCGGGAGGGCGAGGGGTTTCGCGGGGTCTATCTGGAAGGGGATGCCCGCATCGTCTACACCGGCGAGATCCAGCCGGACGCGCTGCTGGTGTGATCCGCCGTCTAGCCGGGGAGGGTATTGGCGTGACCCGACACACCGTCTATCTTTCCGTGGGCTCCAACATGGGCGACGCCTTTGCCAATTGCCGCTTCGGGATTGCCGCGACGGCCGCCCATCCGGATGTCCTGTTGACGGCGACATCCCATTTTTACCGCACGGCCCCCGTGGATTTCACCGCGCAAGACTGGTTCGTCAACGCCGCTTTCCGCATCGAGACCGCTCTGGAAGCCCACGCGCTTCTGGCGCTGACCCATGCCGTCCAGGCTTCGGCCGGGCAAGGCCCCAAAGCCTTGCGTTTCGGTCCGCGGATCCTCGATCTGGATCTCATTTTTTTCGACGACCTGATCCTCAAACAGCCCGATCTCGAGCTGCCCCATCCGCGCATGCACAAAAGGCGTTTTGTCCTGCAGCCCATCTGTGATATAGAACCCCAGTTTGTACACCCGGTTCTGGGGCACAGCGTCCAGGATTTGCTAACCCGCCTGGAAGACGATGAGCAGGAGGTCGCCCGCATCGATGCTTAAACTGATCGTTCTGGCCGTCGTGGGATATGTCATTTACCGCGCCTTGAAGTCCTGGATGACCCCCGGGGGCGAGCGCCCTCTGGGGGGGCGTTCGCAAGGATCGGTGGAGGTGGACGATGTCCTGGTGCAGGATCCCGTCTGCGAGACCTATATTGCCCAGCGCAGCGGCATTCCGTTGGAGGAGGATGGGAAGGTAATCTACTTCTGCAGCGAGGCCTGCCGCGATCGCTACCTGGAATCGCGTTCGAACGAACACCGCTCTTAACCGCATATGACACGTGAACCACGCCTAATTTTGATCAGGAGGACAACGCACGCATGAAATTCTTCATTGATACGGCCAACATCGATGAAATCAAAGAAGCCAATGCCATGGGAATGGTGGACGGCGTCACCACCAACCCCTCGCTGATCGCCCGCGAGAAGGGCGATTTCAAGGAGATCATCACTGAAATCTGCCGCATCGTGGACGGCCCCGTGAGTGCCGAGGTGATCGGTTTGGATACCGACGGCATGGTAAAGGAGGCCCGTGAGCTGGCCAGGATCCATGACAACATCGTGGTCAAGATCCCCATGACCACCGACGGCTTGAAGGCTGTGCGGACGCTCGCCGCCGACGGCATCCACACCAATGTCACCCTGGTATTTTCCCCGCTGCAGGCCCTGATGGCCGCCAAGGCGGGGGCGAGTTACGTCAGCCCGTTCGTCGGGCGCCTGGACGACCTTTCCCAGGAGGGGATGCTCCTGATCGAACAGGCCTCCGAAATTTTCAACAACTATGCCTATGATACCGAAATCATCGTGGCCAGCGTGCGCAATCCACTGCATGTGCTCGATACGGCCCTGATCGGGGCGGACATCGCCACGATTCCCTTTAAGGTGCTCAAGAAATTGGCCGCCCATCCCCTCACGGACAAGGGCATCCAGGCCTTTCTGGACGACTGGAAGCGCGCCGGCAAATAGCCCAAAGCGATTATCGGCAACCAAGAGAGTCCGCCCTATGGAACTTCCGGACCGACTGAAACAGCATTTCAGCAACCCCAACAACCTGACCCTCTACCGGGTGATGGCGATCCCCGGTTTGGTGCTGCTGCTGTCGTTCCCCAACCGGATCACCACTTTGCTGGCGGCGCTGTGCTTCAGCGCCGCATCCATCACCGATGCGCTGGACGGTTTTTTTGCCCGGCG
Organism: uncultured Desulfobacteraceae bacterium; assembly: GCA_964392545.1. Classification (GTDB taxonomy): domain Bacteria; phylum Desulfobacterota; class Desulfobacteria; order Desulfobacterales; family UBA5852; genus JABZFP01. The sequence continues at coordinate 11,777 of CAYMQN010000083.1, read as the reverse complement.
CCTGGGCCTGGAGTCGAGCTTCGGACGCGTTATGGACCCGGTGGCCGACAAACTGCTGGTGTCCTCGGCGTTCATCATGATGACCTCGCTCGGATGGGTGCCGGCCTGGATCGTATGCATCATCATCGGCCGCGAACTGGCGGTGACCGGCTTGCGCAACCTGATGGCGGAAAGCCGGGAGGATGTCTCCGCATCGAACCTCGGGAAATACAAAACGGGTTTTCAGATTGCGGCCATCATCCCCCTTTTGATTCACTATCCCTATCTCGGCATCCAATTCCACCTGATCGGGACGTTTTTCCTCTGGTGTGCGCTTCTCCTGACCATCTGGTCGGGGGCGGATTACTTCCTGCGCTTCCGGGCGGTGCTGAAACACTAGGCGCTATCTCAGTTTTTTTTGTTGACATCCCCCGCTGAAGTCGATAAGAAACGTTTTCTCAACTGAGCGGGAATAACTCAGTGGTAGAGTGCGACCTTGCCAAGGTCGAAGTCGCGGGTTCAAATCCCGTTTCCCGCTCCATTTTTATTTCTGGCGGCATAGCCAAGTGGTAAGGCAGCGGCCTGCAAAGCCGTTATTCGGCGGTTCGAATCCGCCTGCCGCCTCCATCCAAAATCTACCCTTTCTGGCCGGACACGCTTCAGCCTCTATCCCGAAATAGCATCTTTTGGTCCCTGGCGGCGTTCTCCCCTCCGGTCGGTCCTCGACGTAGCCGGGCTACGTCTGCGGGCGCCGGTCGGCTGCGGCCTTGCCAGGAGCCGAAATCTACCCTTTCTGGCCGGACACGTTTCAGCCTCTATCCCGAAATAGCATCTTTCGGCCCCTGGCCCACCGCCGGTGATGACCACCTTTGGCGGCCAAGCGTCGTTCTCGCCTCCCGCCGGTCCTCGACGCAGTCGGGTTACGTTTGCGGGCGCCGGTCGGCTGCGGTTTGTTGAACACCATCGGCTTTTTAAGATCAGACGTGAAATGCCGTCAAGCGGGACCAGGAGCCAAAAGCTGCCCTTTCTGGCCGGGCACAATTTACGGCCGACCTATGCACGGCATGCTTCAACCCATGTCGTCGGGCCTGCTCTTCGGACGCAATTTATCTTCTGCTGGATTTGGAATAGGAATGGATGATGCGTCTACCCCAACGTTGCATAAAAAAGATGGAGAAAACCGAACTGCTTCTCTTTATGCAATGATGGGGTTTAGAATGCCAGGCGTTGCAGAAGGAGATATACCAAGCCCCATAACAAGGCGGAGAGCGGCAGTGCCAGACAGATGCCGCCGAAAAAGCGGTTACGCTGATGGGCTTCACAGACAACGCCATCGGTCAAAGCGCAGTTGCCCTTGCCGAATTTCGGAAAATTCTCCGATTCTTCGTACGGCAGCTCGGACATGCGGAAAGGGCGGTCCTCCGCAAACTTGCCAAGCATCGGCTCGATCGGGCTCATGGTTTTTCTCGGCATGGCTTCTCCCGGATCAGTGACAGGCCGTGTTCCCAAAGTGGTCCAGATAACCGTAAAGATCATCCAGGGAAAACGGTTTCGGCAGAAAGGCGATGGAACACGGGTCGCTCTCGGCTTGTCTCCGTTTTTCGAGGCGATCGGTATAGCCGCTCATGAAGATCACCTTGATCTGCGGGTCGATGGAGCGGATATCGTCCACCAAGTCGAACCCACTGCGCTCACCCATCTCGATATCGGTGATCACGATGTCGGGCTTGAAGCGCAGATAGGTGCGATAGCCGTCCTCGGCGCTGGATGCGGTTTGCACGGTGTAGTTGATATCCTCGATGGCCTCCTTGACGAGCGTCGCCACACCATCGAAATCGTCCACCACGAGTACTTTGGGAAATACTTGAGCTGCCATGACCAACCACCTGGAATGAATGCCTGGGATGAGGGTAAGACAGGCAATAATGCTGCAAATATGGTGCCGGAAATTCCAGGTATCCACAAGATGTAGAAATTGTGTACAATTTTCCCCAACGCGCGGCGGGCAAGGGTTGGCTGACTGTCTGGTTTTGTGAAAAGGGCTTTCACAAAATGACACCCCGCCTCCGGCCAGGTTCAAAAATCATAATCCGGTGTCAGATCGTCCAGAGGGTACACCCTAACATTTTTATCGCTGCCCCGGGCCTCGTTGGCCTGGATTGAAAGGGGAACATAATAAAAGGCCAGCTTGGCCTCCGGGTGGTCCTGGTATTGTTTGAGCTTGATTTTGGCATCCAGGTAATCCCAGATGTAGATGGTTTGATCGATCCGCAGTTGGGCGCGGGGGTCGCCGTAGCGCTGCTGGAGGTAGGATTTGATCTTATCGAAGTGCTCGGGGGAAGCCACCCGCAGGTAGGCGGCGAAATACCGGTCCTTGTAGAAGCCGTAAACCACTTCGGGCAAGGTGATGCCCGCGAGACGATAAAAATCGCCGGGGCGTTTATAGTAGCGGATATCGCCGCTGCGGGCGGTTTCCTCTAAATCCTGCAGAACATCGATCGACGTCCCCCAGGCGATGCCGGAAAAGCCCCTCAGTAGATTTTGGGCCACGCCGGTTTGAACCGTGGTGAAAAGGATTCCCACAACCACCAGCATCGCAAACTTCTTCATTTTACCCATTCCTCCGGCTAGTATGATGAACGTTGAAATTCGATGGGCACCGCCTTTGGTTTTTCCCTCAAAATGCCGTCTTGATAGGCGATGCAGCCGTTGACCATGGTGAGATCGACCGCGGATTGAAAACGATAGCCTTCAAAGGGGGACCACCCGCAGGCGCCCAGGATCTGCTCGGGCCCCCCTTTCGGGGCACGATTGAGATCGACCAGGACGAGATCCGCCCAGCAGCCCTCCCGGATAAACCCGCGCTCTTTCACCGCGAACAAGCGTGCCGGGCTATGGCTGGTCTTTTCGACGATGCAGGGTAGGCTCAGCAGGCCGCGGTGGTAGTGCTCCAGCAGGGAGGGCAGGGCGTACTGCACGAGGGGAAGGCCGGAGGGTGCCTGAAAGTAGGGGCGCTGCTTTTCCTCGATGGTGTGGGGGGCATGATCCGTGGCGATAACGTCGATACGGTCATCCTTGACGGCCTGGAGCAACGCCAGGCGGTCGGATTCCGATTTGATGGCGGGGTTGCATTTGATGCGCGTGCCCAGCGCTTCATAATCGTCGGCGTTGAAGAAGAGGTGATGGACGCAGACTTCGGCCGTGATCTGCTTGCCTTCCACGGGCCCCGTATCGAACAGCGCCAGTTCCTCCGATGTGGTCAGATGCAGGACATGCAGCCGGGTGCCATGGCGCCGAGCCAGGGAAACAGCCAGCGCAGAGGATTTCAGGCAGGCCTCGCGACTGCGGATATCCGGATGGTGGCGCATGGGGATGTCATCGCCGAATTGCCGGCGAAAATGCGCTTCGTTGGCCAGAATCGTCGGGGTATCCTCGCAATGGGTGGCAACCAGAATCGGGGCTTGGGCGAAAATGGCCTCCAGGGTGTCCGGGTCGTCCACCAGCATATCGCCCGTGGAGGCGCCCATGAAGATTTTCACGCCGCAGGTGATGGCCGGGTCGAGGCCCTTGACGGCTTCGATGTTGGTGTTGGTGGCGCCCAGATAAAAGGCGTAGTTGGCGTGGGCCCGGCGGGCTGCGAGGGCGTGTTTTTCCAGCAGGGCCTGGCGATCGGTGGTTGTCGGCAGGGTGTTGGGCATGTCCATGAAACTGGTGATGCCGCCGGCCACGGCCGCCCGGGATTCGGATTCGATATTTCCCTTGTGGGTCAGCCCCGGCTCGCGAAAATGGACCTGATCGTCGATCAGACCGGGCATCAGGCAGCGGCGGGCCGCATCGATGACAAGGTCGTGGGGCCGGCTGGCGAGATCGCCGCCCACGGCTTCGATCCGGCCGCGGCGAACCAGCACGTCGCCCTCGAGGATTTCCCCCTCGTTGACGATGACGGCATCGGCAATCAGAATGCGCTTCATGGTGGCTCCCCAAATCGGTCTTTGGAGTCCTCCGTCTTTTTATGCAACGTTGGGGTGAAGTGTCGTGACCGCTTGGCTGGGCATAACATGGGCGTCTCGGCGATGCAATCCAGGGCGCATGTCCCGGCCGCCTTTTCAAGCCCTGGCGTATGGTATTTCGACGTGTCGGCCCGGTGGAAAAGGTTGCCATCGGCGGCCGATCCCGCTATTTTGACCCCAACCCTGCAAAAGCCGGAGGGCTTCAGGGCCAAGGTGCCGACAAAGGCTCCGGCCTCCGCTTCGTTTCATTGCATCGCACCGTATTACCGGAGAGCAAACCATGCGGGCTGAAATTTTATCGACGGGCGACGAGGTGCGTTCGGGTGCCGTGGTGGACACCAATGCCGCCTATATCGCGGAAGCGCTTGAGTCCCAGGGCATCGACGTCCAGCGCCATGCCTGCGTGGGCGACGACATCGCGATCATTGCCGGTGAACTGCTGGCCATCGCCGCGCGCGCCGACCTGGCGTTGGTCACGGGCGGGCTGGGCCCAACCGCTGACGACGTCACCGCCGCGGCGGCCGCCCGGGCGGCCGGCGTGGCGCTCGTCGAAAGAGCCGAGGCCCTGACCCAGGTCGAGCGTTTCTTCAGCACCCGCGGCCTGGAGATGTCGGCGGCCAACCGCAAGCAGGCTTTGCTGCCGGAAGGAGCGGCGGTCCTGGAAAACCCGGACGGCTCGGCCCCGGGATTCCGGATGACCATTGGAGCGTGCCGCTTCTATTTCTTGCCGGGCGTTCCCCGGGAAATGCGCCCCATGCTTTCCCGGCAGGTGTTCGGCGATCTGTTGTCTCCCCAGAACGGCAGTGGACGAATTCATCGGATCGATGTGCTCACGACCTTCGGTTTGCCCGAGTCGGTGGTGGGGGAAAAGCTGAGCGATCTGCCGCTTCCAGAAGGGGTGCACATCGGGCTGCGGGTCCGGTTTCCGGAGATTCATGTGCGGATCTACAGCCACGCCGAGGGGCAGGCGGCCTGCGAGAAAACCGTCGAACCGGTCATCGCGGCGATAAAGGAAAGATTGGGCCGGCGCGTCTTGTCCACTCGGGGGTTCGGCCTGGCCGAAACGCTGGGGAGCATGCTGCTGGAGCGCGGCGCTACCCTGGCCCTGGCCGAGAGCTGCACCGGCGGACTGATGGCCAAGCAGTTGACCGACATTGCCGGGAGTTCGGGGTTTTTTCTCCTCTCGGCGGTGACCTATGCCAACGCGGCCAAGACGAGCATTTTAAACGTATCGCCGGCCACCCTTCAGCGTTATGGTGCGGTCTCCGAGGCTACGGCGCGCGAGATGGCCGAGGGCGCGCGGCGTGCCGCCGGTGCCGACTATGCCCTGTCGACCACCGGCATTGCCGGCCCCGAGGGCGGCACCGCGGAAAAGCCGGTGGGAACGGTCTGCATCGGCCTGGCCACAACCGACCAGACCGCCGCTTTTCGCTATGTCTTCCCCTTCGGGGACCGGGATATGAACCGCCGCGTATTTGCGGCCACAGCCTTTGATCGGCTGCGGCTGTTGCTTGCAGGGGAATTGAGGCTGGATGCTTGATGCTGGATACGGGTGGCTGGATGCGCGATAATGGCTGCTTGCCCCGGGCACGTCAAAATTTTCGATCCTGGTTATCCACAAAACAAAAGCTTTTGATCCACAGATGACACAGATTAACGCAGATTAAAAAAATTGGTCATTGGCCGTGCACATGCGGTTATGCCGTTATCGGCGTTCATCTGCGTCATCTGCGTAATCTGTGGATAGAATGGTTTTTTCGCCTTCACGGCAGCTGACCCATCGAAAAAGCTACTTTCACTTTATGGATAACCAGGTTTTCGATTACGGTCACGAGAACGATTAGGACAGGAAGCCACCGGCGTTTTTATCCAGCATCGCGTATCCAGGATCCAGGATCCAGAATCCATTACAGGTGGTAGGGAAGCAGCAAAAAAATGATGATTGTCTATGCGCTCATTGCTTTGGTGGTGGGTTACGGGCTGGTGACCTTGCTTTTGACCTATGTCGTGCAGCAGATGCCCCGCAATTCCGTGGAAGATCCGCCGGATTGGGGGCAGGTGGAAGACCTGCGGCTTGGGGCGGTGGACGGTGGGGCGATCGAGGTCTGGCGGATTCAGCCGCAAGGGCCTTCGCGCGGGACCGTGCTTTTCATGCACGGCTGGGGACGCAACCGGGACCGCATGGTGGGGCGGGCCCGCATTTTTGCCGGCTGGGGCTTTACCACCGTGCTTCTCAGCGCACGGGATCACGGCAACAGTTCGGCCTGCCGCCTGATGAATATCATGAAGTTTGCCGAAGACATCGGCACCGTGCTGGATTGGCTGGACGAGCCGGTTTTGCTTTACGGCCACTCCGCCGGTTCCGGCGCGGCCTTGATCGCCGCCGCCCGCAACCCGGACCGCATCCGGATCCTTTTCCTGGAAGCCGTTTTCGCCGACACCCATGAAGCTTTGATGCATCTCTACACCTGGGCCAATCCCTATTTCGGCCGTTTGTGCGGACCCGCGATCCTCTTCTGGATGAATCTCTTCTACGGCGGACGCCTGCGCCGGGTAACGCCCTGCCGTCTGGCAAGGGAGATTCGAAGCCCGGTCATGCTGATCCACGGCGAAAACGACCGCCGATTTCCCGTGCGCTTCGCCCATGAACTCAACGCCTGCTTCGCGAACGCCCCGGTGACGCTTTTCATGGCTCCCGGGGCCAACCACAGCGCCTCTTCGACGACGCCGGGCTATGCCCCCGCCGTGCAGCAGTTCCTCGCGCGGCACGGCATCCTGCCGACCCGCATGGCAATCCCGCAATGAAAAACACCGACCAACAGGGGACGATCCGGGCCGGTTGGATGGCCGACGGGAGCGGCGCCCCCCTCCGGCAGAACGTTGTTTTGGAGATCGCGGAAAGTCGCATCATCCGCCTTTTCGAGGCATCCGGCGCTGAAACCGCCCGGACCGGCATCGATCTAAGCGATTGCCTGCTATTGCCGGGATTGATCGATGCCCACGTGCATCTGTTCATGTCCGGCACGACGGATCCGGCCACCCGGGAATGGCAGTTGAAAGCCCCTTTCGAAACCATGCGGCCGGTCATCGCAACCCATCTGGACCGCCAGTTGGCCAGTGGCGTTGCGGCGGTGCGGGACGGCGGGGACTATGCGGCCCACACCCTGCGGTTTAAAAGGGATGGCCGGACGCATGGGCATTCGCCGCTCACGCTGCATGCCGCCGGCAGGGCCTGGCGCCGGGCGGGGCGTTACGGCCGATTGATCGGACGCCCTCCGTCCGACGGGCAAACCCTGGCCCGGGCCGTGGCCTTTTCCAGGGAACCCGTCGATCACGTCAAAATCGTCAATTCCGGCCTGAACAGCCTGAAGCAGTTCGGCCGCGAAACCGCGCCGCAGTTTACGGTGGCGGAACTCCGTCAGACGGTGGCGGCGGCCGTGGCGGCCGGGCGGACGGTCATGGTCCATGCCAATGGGCGGGCGCCTGTGCGCCGCGCGCTTGCGGCCGGATGTCACAGCATCGAGCACGGCTTTTTCATGGGGGCGGACAACCTCAACCGTCTTGCGGAAAGCGGGGCGTTCTGGGTTCCGACGGCCGTTACCATGCAGGGCTACCACCGGCATGCCACGCCCGGCAACCCCGAGGCGGAGGTTTCGCGGCGCAATCTCGATCACCAGCTGGAACAGATGCGGCGGGCACGCACCCTGGGGGTCAAGATCGCCGCAGGGACGGACGCCGGCACCATCGGCGTGCATCACGGACGCGCCCTGCAGGAGGAAATCGTCCTTCTTCTGGCGGCCGGCTACAGCGTTCCCGAAGCGATCCAGTGCGCCACCGGCCACGGAGCCGATCTGATGGGCCTGAAAGCGACCGGCCGGCTTGCACCCGGCTGGCGCGCCACCCTGCTGGCCCTGCCCGGTGGCCCGCGGGATTTCCCGGACAGCCTGGCCACCCCGGTCTGGTTCATGGTCGACGGCCGCACGATTTTCGACCGCCGCCCAACCCGTCCAGCGAACGCCTCTTAGCTCCAGTTTTCTGGCTTGGGCTATAGGCTATAGCCGCCATTTCTGGTGCAGGAACCGGAATGGATGGTTCATTTTCTTTAGCGCAAAAGGAAAAATGGGTTTGCAAAAAGTCCCTAAGTCGTCACTCCCGCGGATGCGGGAGTCCAGAACCCATTGAAATGCCTGGATCCCCGCATGCGCGGGGATGACAAAATTTCACCTTTTTCGACTTTTTACGGGCTCATCAGAAAAATGAACCCAAAGAAAACAACATTCGTGTCGCTCCCTTCGGCAGGAGGCTTATTTTCAGTGGCGGGGAAGGCCGGTTGCGCCAGAGGTCCGAGATCAAGGCGTGCAAGGCCGGAGGAGTGAGGGGTACACCAGGTACGCCGCAGCGACGAGGGATGCCGCACAACGCCGATATCGGGCCTCTGGGCAACCGGCCGGGGTTAGTCGGCGAGGGGGACACTGAGCCGAATCCGTATCGGCCGCTTCTGAAACGCCCTGGCGCGGGGGGAGTTCAGGAAGGATTTGAGGGCCGCCTTGGCGTCGTGGGCGTCTTCGTGGCGCCGGAAGAAGGCCCGCAGATCGGGGATTTCGGGATAGACGCGATCGATGCGCTCCCAATGGTTGGGCGCCAACTTGGCCTCCAAGACGTAGAGGGCGCCTTCCTTTTCAACCGCCAGCAGGCAAACCTTGCCGCCCAGGGATTTCTCCAAATCCCGGATGGCCTTGATCTCGGCCGGGCTCAACTGGGCAACTTTGACGTTCAGCATGGCCTTATCGCTTATCCTACTTCAACGGGTGCGGTCAACGGCTTGAACCAGTCCACGGCGGCCTTCAGAAAGGCCTCCTGGTGGTCCCGCCGACTGAGGCGGTGATCCCCTTCGGGCAGTATCAGGCAGTCTTTGGGGCGCCCCACGCCGTCATGGATGACCTGGGCATGCCGGGGTGCAATCACTTCGTCGCGGCCGCCGTGAATGACCAGCACGCCTTCTAGTTTGGAAAGATCCTGGCGCAGGTCGAACTGAAAGGCCTCCTGCAGAAAGACATCCTCCACCGGCAGCGCCTGGTGTTCCGCCGCGGACAATATGGAACGGCTGTCCACCGGCGCGGCCAGGGTCACCATGCGATGGGGATGCAACCGGCCGGCGGCGGCAAGACAGGCCGCTCCGCCAAAGCTGCTGCCGAAAAGGCCCAGCCGGTCTCCCAGATCGAAATGTGTGTGCAGAAAGGCCACCGCGTTCACCAGGTCGTCCCGGCGGCCTGCAAGGGTGGTGACCTCCGCAAAGCGCCCTTGGCTCCGATGGCAGCCGCGGTGATCGAATCGGAAATAGGCCATCCCCAGGCGAGCGCAGCTTTGGGCCAGGGCGATCTGCTTGGGGGAATCCCCGTTGCTGTACAGGCCGTGAGCGCCTACGATCAGCGGCGGGTGGTCCTCCCCGGGCAGGTGCAGAATGCCCTGCAGACGAAATCCGGCCGACAGAAATGTCAGCGCCTTTTCTTTGACCGGGCGTTCCAATGGATCCTCCCTGTCGGGAAAGCTTGGGATGGGCAATCGGGGCTTGATTTGCGTGCGCGCCTCGTATAATGGGTGCCCCGTGCCGGATGGGCCGCGCCGTTGTTCATCCGATGCAAAACGATGGGACGCCACGCGCCCCCGGCGGGCGCCCCAGGAACCGGAGTTATTCAAACATGACCGTCAAAAAAGGTCAAATTGTCGAGGTTGACATCACGGATATGGCGTTCGGCGGTAAAGGCCTGACCCGGATCGACGGGATGGCCGTGTTTGTGGACCAGGCCGTGCCCGGGGATCGCGTCGAAGCGCGGATTGTCAAAAAACGCAAGCAGTACGCCGAAGCCAGGGTGCTGGCCCTGATCCGGCCCTCGGAAGACCGGGTGCCCGCCCCCTGCCCCTACAGCGGGTATTGTGGCGGCTGCAAATGGCAGTTTCTGCGGTATGACCGGCAACTGGTCTACAAGCGGCGCCATGTGGCCGAAGCTCTCGGTCATATCGGCGGACTGCCGGATGCCGACGTCCACGCAACCCTGCCGGCCGATCCGATTTTCGGCTATCGCAACAAAATGGAGTTTTCCTGTGCGGACCGCCGTTGGCTGCTGCCGTCGGAAATGCACCGGGATGACCAGGATACGGCGTTTGCCCTGGGGCTGCATGTGCCCGGCACCTTTCACAAGGTGCTCGATATCGAGGCCTGTCTGCTGCAGCCCGACCTCGGCAATCGCCTTCTGGCGCAAGCACGGCAAGGCATGCGGGCTTCGGGGCGGCCGCCTTACGGGCTCCGCAGCCATGTCGGTTTCTGGCGCTTTCTCATGCTGCGCCATTCGGTGGCCTATGACCAGTGGATGGTCAACCTGATCACCGCGGAGGAGGACAGGGATGCCGTGCGGCCGCTGGCCGAAAACCTGATGGCCGCCCACCCGCAAGTGGTTTCCGTGGTCAACAACGTTACCCGGCGCAAGGCGGCCATCGCGGTGGGTGAATTCGAACGGCCCGTTGCCGGCGCCGCCAAGCTGAAGGATCGCATCGGCCGTTTCGAATTCGAAATATCCGCCAACAGTTTCTTCCAGACCAACACGCGGTCGGCGGCCCTGCTGTATGAGACCGTCAAATCCTTCGCCCGCTTGTCGGGGACCGAAACGGTGGTGGATCTCTACAGCGGCACGGGCACGATCGCCATTTTCCTGGCGGATGCGGCCCGCGAGGTGATCGGCATGGAAATCGTGGGCAGCGCGGTGGCGGACGCCCGCCGCAACGCCCAGGCCAACCAGATTGAAAACTGCCGTTTCATCGAGGGGGATATCCGCGACCAGTTGGCTTCCCTGGCGCTCTCGCCCGGGGTCCTGGTGGTCGATCCGCCGCGCGACGGCATGCACAAGGATGTCGTGCAAGAGGTGCTGCGCATCGCGCCGCGGCGCATCGTGTATGTTTCCTGCAATCCGGCCACCTTGGCCCGTGATATCGCCCTGGTCAAAGACCACTACCGGCTTGCCGAAGTCCAGCCGGTGGACATGTTTCCCCACACCTGGCACATCGAGAGCGTCGCCCGCTTGGAAAAAATAGGTTCGGGTTGACGTTCATCGGGGTCGAAATCGGTATCGGGATCGAAATCGTGTTTGCTGTCCGAGGAGCGCGCCGCGTGGTTCGGAAAGGTGGACCGGCATCCCTGTGAGGTCAAGTTTCCTTGCCGATCGTCTGTGGACTGCCGATTTCGATTTCGATAGCGATGCCGATTTCGATTTTTTGGAGCGAGGTTCGGATTTGTATCCCCATTCAGACCGTATGCGTCCGATACCGCGTCGATGGGCAGGGATTGGAAGAAGAAAGAATGTTTGGCCAGCCAAATAATTGTTGACAGGGCAAGGCAGTTGGCCTATGAGGGCCCTATGAGCTTCTCTCCCATCTTGGAAGGACGATGACCATGTCGCTAATGCCGTTGATTATGGCTTCCCGGGGCAGCAAAGTGCGTCTCGTGTCGGTCAACGGGGGCAAGCAGATGACCTCCCGCCTGGCCGCCATGGGGTTGCTCCCGGGCGTGGAGGTTGAAATCATCAGCAATTCGCCGGGGGATCCCTTCATTCTCGACGTGCGGGGCAGCCGCCTGGTGCTGGGGCGCGGCATGGCCCACAAGATATACGTCAGCTGAGCGTTCGCGGCGGCTTGACGCCTTCCTGAAGACCCTTCCTTTCTCATATGTCAATGATCGGGACCCACCCTGGTTCATGCGATCGGACGAGAACGCCCGCAACGCGGAACGCGGTCCCG
>CAYMQN010000082.1:0-14759 GCA_964392545.1 uncultured Desulfobacteraceae bacterium | reverse complement strand
TGAAGCCCCAGGCCGCCAGGCGGGTGGAGAACCAGGCTGCCCGCGGCGTCGTGTCGGGCGCCCGGCCGAAGGCCTGGCGTGCAACATCCATCAAATGGTAACGGGCCAGCCATACCAGGAAAATGAAAAAAATCCCGTAGGCACCCACCATCTGCATTTCTTCAGGGCGGGAGAGGGTCGGGCCGAAGGTTGTGCCCAGGGCGGCCGCCGGAATGCTATAGCCCATCACCGCCAGAAGGCCGAAGAGCAGCCCGCTCAGCAGAAAAAAGACCCAGAAGGAAAAGGAGATCTGGCGGGTGGTCAGAAAGGCGAACCCGATGAAGGCCGGGTAGATATAGATTTTAAGTTTGTAAAATCCCGAAAAGAGGCCGTATTTCGGGAAATAGGTGCCGGCCAGAATGAGGGTGGGCACCTGGGGGACGGCCGGGAAATAAAAATTCAGCCCGTTGATGAGATGCAGGGTGGCCGGTATGAGGAGGCCCACCAGCATGTAGCGGTTGAGCATGAAGCGGCCCAGGGCCTCCTGGGAGTAAGCTTCCTCCATCAGCATGGGCACGCGCAGCAGCGGAAAATTCATGCGCTCGTTGCGCAGCCACTGGCGGCTGAACAGGTTGACCATGCAGATCATGACGAAATAGCACAGGAGCACGAACGCGCCCCAGGACACCAGCGGCAGGACCCACACCGACCAGGGGATGGCCTGCAAAACGGCCACCCATCCCAGGCGGCGGCCGCCCGCCAGACCGTTGTAGAGGGTATCCACGGCCTCCGCGCTGCGCGGAAACCAGTTGTCCGGCAGCAGCGGCAGGAGGATCTCGGCCCACCGGTTCTCGGCGGTGGCAAAATGCAAGGGGGCCGTGATGTTGATGAAGAAGGTGCGCACCAAGCCGGTATAGGCGATGCCGGACACCAGGACCATGAGTATCCAGACGAACAGCAGTTCCTTGCCGTTCAGCCAGGGGGGGCGCTTGAGAAGCCGCCCGGCACCGGCCATGAGCAGGGTCAGCCAGAAGAAAATGAAAAAGGGCGCCAGGGGGAAATGGCCGCCCCCCAAGGGGGTGGCCTGCCGGAAGGCGTTGTTGAAGGGCGTCAGGACGCAGATGCCGACGGCCAGGAGAAGCCCTAAAAGAAAGGCCCGCAGTCGCAGGGACGATTGATTTGGGAGCGGTGTCCGGGTTTCCATCGGTTCCGATTCTGCTGGCTGGCCCCACCGAAGGCGCCCGCGGCATTCAGGCGGTCTCGGCGGCGGCCGCTTTTTCCAGTTCGTTTGCGTAGTGCGCCAGCGTCCATGCATCCATGGAACGCCAGATGAGCAGCTGCTTGCGCAGGTCGTTGACAAAGGCTTTGTTGATGCGGCCCCAGGCGTTGACTTCGCCGGTCTCGCGGGTGAGACGGACCCGGATCTCCAGGAATCCGGGACCCTCCTGCGACGGGCAGAAAAAGATGTCGACCCGTTGCATGATGCCGAAATCGAAGGGCGCCAGCCAGACGCGGGAGGTCATGTGGAAGCAGGCTTCGGCCTCCTGCGGCGATTCTTTCGTTGGGGAAGCCCCGGATGGCTGGGCATCGGTCTCGAACGCTATCTCACCGGTTGAAAAAAGTCCATGGGAAACGTCCTGGTGCCCGGCGAAGTGGCTCAACAGGAAACCGCTCAGGCTCTGCTGTTCGCCGTACTTTACCAGGAAGGGCAGCGTAATCTCGATCCGGCTCTGCTGCGGATCCGGCATGCGCCAGGAACGGTTGATGTCCGGAATGGCGATGTTGGCGGCCACCCGCGAAGGATAGATCACCGAGACCAGCACCACCAGGATGACCAGCAGCATGGCGGCCACGCCGGCCAGGGAGGAGTAGTTGACGGTGATCCCCGCCCAAAGGGCCGTATCGGCAAAGAGTTTGGCGGCCGTCTGGGCGACGAGGTAGCCCAGAACGACGCTCAGGATGGCAAAGGCCAGGGCTTCGGCAATGAAAAGAAAGGAAACGTGGGACGGCGCCAGGCCCACGGAGGTGTAAATGCCGATTTCCCCCCGGCGTTCGTACACGCTGCTGATCATGGTGTTCAGGACGATAAAAACGGAAATCACCAGGGGGATCAGGATATTGGGTACCCCGCTGTACCGAATGGTGTCGCTGGAATGGTAGAGAAAGGTGCCGCCGGGCTCGCCGCTGAACAGTTCCAGGCCGAAGCGGTCCGTCAGGTTGCGGGCCGCCGCTCGGGTATCGATGCCCTCCGGCGGCACGATGGCCATGGCTTTCAGGCGGCCGCCGATGGCCATCAGCGTGCGGTAGGGCATGTAAACCGTCAGATCGGCGGCGGTGTGCTGGTAGCGGCTCTGAAAGGCCTGGACGTCCTCCCCGGATTCGAGGGCCTCCATTTCGACTTCCGTCATGAGGGTGGACACCTCGCTGGGGAAGGTCACCGGCGTCAGCGGTTCGCCGTCCAGGTCGGTCTGCGCCTCGAGTCGGCGACCGTCGAAAACCCCGACCACCTTGTACCGGGTGCCCCAGATCACCACCTCGGCCTGGTCGAGGTCGCCGATGGGCACCTTTAGATTTTCAGCCATGCGTTGGGAAATGACGACGGCCGGCTCGACATCGCTCGCGAACCAGCGGCCGGCCACGAGAAGGCGGTCGAGGCCGGTGATGCGGCCCTCCCGGGCCGACAGCCCCACCACCCCCTGGCTTTCGAAGGTTTCCGCGCCGTGGGCCACCGGGATGCGGGGGACGCGGGTGCGGTCCTCGTCTTCAAGCCAGACCCTGGGGCCGGCCACGGCCCCCTCGAAGATATTGGCCAGGACAGCCATGGCTTCCGGGGGGAGATCCTGCCAGTTGGGGGTTTTGAGCAGAAAGCCCTGGTAGGGCACATCCGGCTGGAACATGATGCGCGCGTGCAGCCGGGAGGATTTGACCGCGGTAAAGCTCATGATCGTGAAGGTCAGGATGATCAGGGTGGCGCAGGTCAGGGCGGTGCGCAGCCGCCGCCGGCGCAGGTTGCTGACCCCCAGGAAAAAGGCGGCCACGAACGCCTTCCAGCGGCTGATTTCCTCGGCGCTCTTGCGCACGGCGCGGTTTTGCAGGAGGGCCATTTCCTCCTCGAAGCGGAAGAAGATGATCAGCGTTACGATCAGGGACAGCCCCATGATGAAAAAGGCCAGGATGACCACGGTCGGGCTGTAGGCCAGGTCGAAGGCCGGATGGACATGGTAGATCACGACGATCAGCAGGAGCAGCGTCAGGAGGAAGGCGATGATGCGTTTGTGAATGTTGCGGTAGCCGAACAGCAGGCGTTCGGCGCAGAAGGCGAACGGTACGAAGAGGGCGATGTAGAAGAGGACCCCGAAGAGGACGTCTTTCTGGGTGCCTTCCACCTGGTTGTAGACCCGGCTGGCCAGGGCCCAGGACCGGGTGGCGGCTTCCATGAAGCGGTCGTAGGTCTTGTCGGCCAGGGCCTGGCGGGCCTCTTCCAGGGCCCGGCGGCCTTGATCCTCGATGGCGCGCAGGCTTTCGTTGTGGATACCGTTTCGCTCGAGGCTCTGCAGCCGCGGGTTCAACAGGCGCCACATGTCCTCGGCCACGCGGAATTCGGTGTGATAGAGCCGCGGCCAGTCGTCCACGCGGTAGCCGACGCCTTCGGGGCGGCGCTCGGTGGCGCGGGTGAGGATCAATTTTTTGTTCAGAACCGAATCGGAAAGGGTCAATTTGAAGCGGGTGCCCGGTTGCAGAAGCACGGTCGTCATGGTGGACTCCCGGGTGTCGATGCGGCTCCACCAGTAGCGCCTGGGGGGTGCTTCGAGGCGGCCGTCCAGAAGATTGATCCTGGTCATGTAGCGAAAGCTGCGCGGCTCGAGCAGGCCGAAGAGCGTGCTTTGGCGGCAGGCGAACATGATGAGGTCGGTTTCCATTTCCTGACGCTGCATCTTGACGCGATAGGCGTTCTTGCCGGTCTCGTCCTTGTCGATGGCCCACAGGGTTTGTCCGGTGGTGGGATCGAAGCGGTAGCCTTCCAGAATGACCTTGTCGTAGACGAGTTTTTTGTCCGAAATGCCGCGCAGCTCGAAACGGCCCATCTGATCCGCCATGGCATGGTAGATGGCCGGTCCCTGAAAGGCCAGCAGCATGGTCCCCGGCGCGGGCTGCTCCGCAAAGAGCTCGCCCTGGCGGATGAACTTGGCGCGGCCGGTGAGGCGGGACATGCCGTCGCGGGGGAAATCGTCGGTGTGCAGAGACGGCTGCCCGGCCAGGCGGTGGATCAGGGCGGTGACGAAGCGCTGCTGCTGTTCGGCATAGGCCCAGTCGATGTGCGCCGCCGTGTCGAAGGGCGTGCCCCAGAACTTGCGCAGATCATGGGTGGTGGCCAGGGTGATGCCGTGGAGGCCGGCCATGGCGGCCACTTCGCCGCCCATCTGGGGTTCGTCGGGAAGGTAGCTCTCCCAGGATTTCAGGCGGCTGGGACGCAGGCTGTCTTTAAAGAGGGGGGGCAGCCCGAGGTCGTCCGTGACGCCGCGCGCCGTCCGGCGCAGGGTTTCTTCCAGCAGGCTGTAGGGCGACACCCGCGCGCTGGCGCGGTGCGGGCGCAGCGCGTAGAGCCAGCCCTGGTTGAAGGCCCCCACGCCGTCCCCATTGCTGGACAAATGCAGCGACAGGACGGCGGCGATCTCGTGGTTGCGCACCACCCTGCGAAAGGCCATGGTCTCTTTGAGCACGGCGAGCTGGCGGCGGGCATCCCGGGCCACGGCCTCGGCGAGGGCCCGGGCCTGTGGGATCAGGCTGGCCAGCGCCTCCCTTTCCTGGTCGCTGAGTTCGGTAAAGGTCGTTTTCCAGCTCAAGCCCCGCAGCACCTGGCGCTGCAGGGCGAGGCGGCGGATTTCTTCCTCGCCGGCCCCGTCTTCCGCTTTCAGCCGCAGCCGCATGAGGCGGCGCGAGACCTGGTCGGCCTCGGTCTTGACGGCATCGATGAAGGCCGTTACCAGGGCTTCGTCCGGGTCGGGAGCGGTCAGGGCGGCCGGACTGAGATTGGCGGCGACTTTCTGGGCCTGCTTGAGCTCGCCGGCGAGCATCTTGCGCTTCAGGATAAATTCCCTGGAGGTGGCATGAAAGCTCCACACGGCCTCCCGCATGCCGGCCAGGCCCTGGGCGTGCCCCGCGGTGGCCAGGAGGAGCACCGAGCGTTGCGGGGGGTGTTCCTTGAAATAGCGCGCCAGCCCCAGCAGGCCGGCGATGCCGCCGGCTTCGTCGGCACCGGGCGCGCGCCCGGCCACATATACGGAGCTGTCGTAAAACGCCTCCACGATCACGAGTTCTTCGGCCAGGGTTGGGTCCACCCCGGGCACCAGGCAGAAGATGTTTTCGGCCTCGGTGTCGCGCCAGGCGATCTGGGCTGTCAGGTGCACCCGGGACGGCAGGTCGGCGTGGGCCACATCGTCATCCAGTGCCAGGTATTCCTGCAGGTCCGTGTGGGACACCCAGAAGCGCGGAAAATCGATCGGGGTCAGTTCATATTTTTCCTTGAAGCGCGACCGGTGGCTTTCGCCCCGGTCGATGTAGATCAAGGCCCGGGCGCCCAAATTGGCGGCGTTCAGCCAGTTCTTGCCGGAGGTCATTTCCATCAGGACGATGGCATCGACCACATTCCGTCCGTTGAATTCGGCAAGGGTCCCGTTGCCGGCGTAAACGAGGGGGCCCTGGATGCCTTCGACCGGCAGCGTGCCCGGCGAGACGGCATTGGCCAACAGCGGGCTGACGGCCAGCGGCGGCGCACCCGGCCGGCGGCGCAGGGCACTGCCGCGGTGTTCCCGGACCGGCACCTGGAAGCGGAATCGGCCGAGGG
This sequence comes from uncultured Desulfobacteraceae bacterium, assembly GCA_964392545.1. Classification (GTDB taxonomy): domain Bacteria; phylum Desulfobacterota; class Desulfobacteria; order Desulfobacterales; family UBA5852; genus JABZFP01. The sequence continues at coordinate 8,935 of CAYMQN010000082.1, read as the reverse complement.
TGTCGTATCCCTGCCCCCGGAAGACGGCCTCGATGTAGTCGGCGGCCTGCCCGGCACCGGGGCTGCCGGTGCTGCGATCGCCGTAGGCGGCCAGGGCCTGGATGTCCCGGGCCAGGGGGGAATCCGTCGCCGCCGTCGCCCCGGTGGATGCCATCGTTCCCGTGAGCAGCAGGGCGGCCAGCCAGATGCACCCGGCGGCGAAAAGACGGCCTGCCATGGCTCGGCGCCGGGTGTCGGGTGCCGCCCGCTGGCCGGCGCACCTGGTTTTAATGACCGTCTTCATGGGCTTGCGCCTCGGCGCGGGCCCCGATGCGGCCCACGGAAATGGTCAGCTCTTCGCGGCTTTCGATCTTGTCGATGCGCCCGTCGCGGATCCACACCACCTGGTCGGACACGTTGAGCATCTTGATGTCGTGGGTGGCGGAGATGATCGTGACGCCGCGGTCCTTGCTGAGGTTCTTGAGCAGGGTGATGATTTCCTCGCCGGTGGCCAGATCGAGGTTGCCGGTGGGCTCGTCGGCCAGGATGATGGCCGGGTCGTTGGCCAGGGCCCGGGCGACGGCCACCCGCTGCTGCTGGCCGCCGGAAAGCTCGAACGGTTTGTGCTGGAAGCGGTCGGCCAACCCCACCAGCTCGAGCAGCTCCATTCCCTTTTCGACGGCGGGTTCGTTGCGCATGCCGGCAAAGATCATCGGCAACGTGACGTTTTCCAGGGCTGTCATGACCTGGATGATGTTGAAGGTCTGGAAGATATAGCCGATTTTGCGGCACCGCAGCCAGGCCAGCTCATAGGCGTCGAGTTGGGAGATATCCACCTCGTCGATAAAGACCTTGCCGCTGGTGGGTTTGTCCAATCCGCCGATCATGTTGAAAAGGGTGCTCTTGCCCGATCCGGACGGCCCCATGATGGAGACATACTGCCCGGCGGGGATGGCCAGATCGACCCCTTTCAGCGCATCGACGGCGATCTTGCCCAGTTGAAAGGTCTTGGTGACATTGGAGACCCTCACGATATGCTTGGTGTCGGCCATGATCGCTTTCCTTTCGGCCGGTGTAGAGTGGTTTTGCGGGTTCCGGCTCAATGCTCCACGCGCATGGCCTCCACCGGCTGCATGCGGGCGGCCACGAAGGCCGGATAGATAACCCCGACCACGCTGAGCAGGCATCCCACGCCGACGGCCACGGCGAGGGACGCCGCCACGGCGCCCGCGGCGGAGGCCGTCAGGGCCTGGGAGCCGAAGCTGAGCGCATTGCCGGCAAGGGCGAAGAGCGCCCCGGCGAGGGCCCCGATCGCCGCACCGACCAGACCCTGCATGAACGCCTCCAGCAGAAAAAGGCGCAAAATGAAACGGTCCAGCGCCCCCAGGCATTTCATGGTGCCGATTTCGCGGAAGCGTTCGGACACGGCCATCAACTGGGCATTGACGATGCCCACCACGCAGACCAGCAGGGAGAGCACCACGATCCAACGCTGCTTGGGACTGCTGCCGGCCGAGGTGTCCTCCGGTCCCAGATCGTAGCCCGAGCGGATCAGGGCCTGCCGCAGGGCGGGATCTCCGGTGGCCAGAAGGCCGTTGGCCACGTCCGTGCTGACCGACACGAAGCTCAGGAAGGAGACCGCCAGCACCAGGCTCATGGTGGTGATCAGGGACCGGAAAAACCGCACCCGGATGCTGTTGAAGGCAATCTCCAGGGATTTGCTCCAGGGCAGCACCACCTGGCGGTGGATGCGTGGGGCTGTCTCCGGCGGTTGCGGGCTATCGCTTGGCGCTAGTGTCATTTCGATCCAAGACTTACATCTTTGGCGTTTTGCCGTCCAAACGTCATTCCGGCGTTCGAGACTGCGTCGCAACCGCTGCCGCATTCCATTTTCGCCCGTCATGCCGGCGAAAGCCGGCATCTCATCGGGCTTACGGCATGAAATTGCTTGAGATCCCGGCTTTCGCCGGGATGACGGTCTGCGCCGACCTCCTGGCGTGAAAATTGTGACACAGGCTCTTCCGCCGGGATGACGGCCTATGACAAATCCCTTTCGTGTATATTGCGACACAGCCTCGCATGCGGGGATCCAGGCAGTTCAATGGGGTCTGGACTCCCGCATCCGCGGGAGTGACGACTTAGCGGCTTTTTACAGCACCATCAAGAAAGCAAACCAGAAAAGGCCGCTATCCCGCTTTTCTTTTTCAATGTCCTCATGCATGATTTTCTCATCGGCGCCGCTCCTTGCGGCGGTGATCCTGCCAGTCGGTTTTGACCTTGTGGGCCCGCACCCGGTTGAAGCGCACCGGCATCAAGCGCACGCCGATGCCGTGCTGTCGCAACTGCCCCGCAGTGAACATTTCCGCGGTCACCGGCGGGGCCTTCGGGCTGGCCCGCATCCAGTTCCGCACATAGGCCGGCCAGTCGTCGAACTTCCTCATATACATAGTCATATTTTCCGGGTTGCCAATGGCGACCCGGTCGTTGCAGCCCTCGTACATGTGAAAATCGGGCACGTGGACATAGGCCAAATCCAGGGCGCGCACATCGGGCAGCGGACTTTCGAAGAGCAGATCCGGCCGGCAGCGCAGTACCGCATCGTAGCGGATGCCGTGCTGCCGTGCGTAGCGCTGCCGCAGCCGATCGCACATCTTGAGACCGTAAAGCTGCTGCAAATAGCCCTGGAGGCCCACCTTCAGACGGCAGTCGACCCCGTTGCGCAATTGGCCCTCGTCCAGGGGGCCATCCGGCACGATTTCGAGCACCGTCGGATGCAACAGGGACGCGAACTGGGCATCCTCATCATCGGGAACATACATGAAAAGGTCGTAGCGGCCAATGGGGGCAAACACGTATTTCTGGAGTCGGCGCCAGGTCCGGTCGAGGCCCCGGCAGCGCCCCGACAGACATACGGCCACCCGGGCCGCCGGTCCCAGCCGCTGGGGCGCAGGCGGGGTAAGCGCGGCCAGGCGGCGGTGTTGCACCAAAGGATGATCCACATGCCAGTGCCGGGCGATATCGGACGGCGACAGGCGATAGGAGCGGTCCTTGGCGCGGGGCCGGCCCGGGGCCGGCAGGGGGGTGTTGGGCGCGGCCGTGTTGAGCCTGCGCCGCAGCTCCCCCTTGAGGGCCGCGGCCAGGAAGGTGGTGGGGATGTCCCAGTATTTCCTGCGCTGGGCATAGCCCTTGCGCCGGGCGTTGCGGGTGGTGATCAGATTGTATTGGATCCGATAGGGATGGTAGAGGAGGCTCGCCATGTGGTTGAGAATGTGCTGGGAGTAGAGCCAGGATTCGCTGTCGAAGCCGGTGTAGTAGGGCAGCAGGAAAGAAAGCGTCTCCCGGTGGAAGGCATTGAAGAGGCCGTCGAAATTGTGCCCCAGGTTCACGGCCCGGTCCGGCTCGGTATGCTGCCAGGCGTAGCGCGTGTACCCCACGGCCGGTTCCCATTCCAGCAGAAAGCGCTCGAAGGTGCGGAAGGGGTTGCCGGTCAACGCGATACCGAGCCGGCGCGCCAGCGCGGCGTCTTCCGCCACGATGCAGTCGTCGTCCATGAAGATGAAGTAGCGATAGGCGTTGCCGGTGGCTTCGGCACGTTTCAGGGCTTCCGCCAGGAGCCGGTTGCGGCCCTCGTTCCAGCTCGATCCCGGGGCGAAGAGGGTGCCGCCTTGAGAAGCCGGTTCGCGCCAGTTGAGCACGATCCGGTCGCAGGCCGCATCCGGGATTTCAGGGTAGGGAATGCCGGCGGCCGACTGGATCAGGTAGACGAAGGGCTTCATGGGCTCAGGTGCGCTCCAGGGCGGCCACGTCCTCCAGCCAGGCGGACAGGAGGTCGCGCTCCGCGTCCGGGACGACGCCCTGGCGTGCGAGGGTCTCGTAAACGGTGTAGAGATTGTCGCTCACGGCGGCCCCCGGCCGGACACGGTCCGTCACCAGGGACAGAATGCGCTCCGCCTCGGTGTAGAGGGGCAGCTCGGAGGCAAAGTCGGCCAGCAGATCGTGGGCGTTGCGCGCCTGGCGGACGGTGGGCCCCAGGAACCCCAGGCGGTAGCCGGCGGCCCACAGGATGGGTTGGGCCACGTAGCCCCGCAGGATGTCGGTCACCCGGAAATTCACCAGGGCCGGCAGGTACATCAAGGCCAGCAGCTCCCGCCGAAAGGCGGTGTTCTGTGAGTTGAAGGGGCAAAAGGTGCCGGCCGGCAGCACCACCGGGGGCCGCCGCTCGAAGCGGCAGGGCGTGTTGGCGGTGAGCCGGTAGATGGCGTCCACGTCCGGGTCGTCGTCCGCCAGGGCCTGCCAGACCCCGATCTCGGCCGCTTGGTCGGTCAGGGTGTCCGGGTTCACCTGGGTATCGGGGGCGGTGATGCGGGTCAGGGGGAACCCCCGGGGCCAGATCTTCTGCCGCGTGAACAGGCTGTAGATGTTGACCACCTCGCGGCCGGCGGGGATCTGGGCAAAGGTGCCGCGCATCGCCGGGAAGCGCCAGTCCGCTGACGGCAGGTTGTCGTCGTCGCTTTCGGCCAGCAGCGCCGCCCCCTGCCGGGCGGCCAGCAGATAGCCGATCATCTTGCGGGCGTAGTGATTCCAGGGCAGCCGCCGGGCGATACGGAAGGGCAGGGTTTTCTGCTCCGCCGCCGCAACGAACCGGACCGACGGGCAGTGCCAGTCCCCGGGGGTCTTGCGGTCGCCCACCATGATGACCTCCCACTCCGGCAAGGCGGCAAACCGCTGGACGGCCGGGGTGGGCGGATGAATGGACGTCAGTACGATGGCCTTGCCTGTCATGCGGTCAGGTCCCGGAGATCGGCGAACCGGATGCGCGCCCGGCGGCGCAGCATTGCCAGCAGACGATCCAGAAATACAAAGGCTGCGGGGGTCATGCGCTGGTGATGGATCATGATGCCGCACAGCGGGCGGCTCAATCCTGTCGTCAGGGCCGCGGTGAGCCGCCCCCAGCCCTGAGCGGCGGAGGCCGCCCGGCCGGTGTGCAGATCCACGTCCATGGCCAGGTCGGCAAGCCCCGGCGGGGCGGGCGGCTGACTGCCCCGGCTGCGGGATACGGCTTTATAGCCCATTTCGGCCAGCAGTGCCAAGGTGTTTGCCGAGCAGCGGTTCCAGGGCGGCGTAAAAATGGGCTGAAACGCCCGGCCCATGAGGGCTTCCAGCTTGCGGCGGCCGCGGGCCAGGTCGCCGGCCAGGGCTTCGGGCGTGCGGGAAGGTCCGAATTCCTGCTTTTTCCCGCGGACTTCATGATTCGCGTGGCGCCAGCCGTGCTGGTGCCAGCACCACAGGTCCTGGTCGGCGGCGGTCGCCCGGCCAAGGGCCTGCCAGCGGGCCGGCGTGAGCCAGGCCGGCACCACCGCGAGGCCCAGGGGCACCCCGTGCCGCCGGAATAGGGCCGCCAATTGGTCGAAGCGGGTTCCGGGCACGGCCACGTCGTCGGCCCGGAAGTAGACGGTGCGGGCGGCCGGACCGGTCGCATCGGCCTGTGCCAGGCAGGCGTCCAGCTGCCCGGTCCAATCGGCGGGCAGCCGCTTCCAGAGGGGGGCGGCGTCGGGTGTCATGGGGCGGTGGTCCCCTTTGCGATGCACGCTTCGATCCAGCGGGCGCTATGGGCTGCGCCGGCCAGGTCGACGGGGGCGCCCCTCCGGGAAGGGGGGGCCGCCAGCCTCCGGCGCAGATGCCGGGCCAGCGCCTGCGGCGCGAGGTCGTTCTCGGAGAGCACGTTTACCAGGCCGCGCGCTTCCAGAAGGCGGGCCCGCAGGGCCTGCTCGCGGTTTTGGGCAAAGGGCAGCACCAGGGCCGGCACGCCCGTGGCCAGGATGGTCATGCAGGTATTGTAGCCGGCCATGCTGAGGGAAAGATCCGCCGCCTGGAGCCAGGCCGGAAAATCGGCGGCAAAGCGGTCGATGCGGAGCCGGGGATCGTCCGCCAGGTCCGGCAGCGACCGGTACGCCGCCTCGGAGAGGTACGGCCCGGTGAAGATCTGCATCCGAAGGGAAACGTCCTTTGACAGATGGCCCAGCGCCTGGACGGCCGCCGTCAGCAGGGGATGGCCCACGGCCCCCCCGCCGGCACTGACCACCACCAGGGCCTCCTCCGGGGGGATCCACCGCGCCCGGCGCCAAGGCGCGCGCGCGGCCGGCGGGGGCAGGGCCGGGGCCACGAACCCGGTGTAGACGATGGGGACGCGGATGTCCGGGGTGCGGCCGAAGGTCTCCTCCAGGCGCACCACGGCCGGATCGGCATGGACCAGAACGGCGTCGAACCAGCGGTTGAGCACCGCCACGGCGCGGCCCTCGTGCCGCGCGGTGTCCTCCTTTTCCACCAGGATGTCCCGCACGCTCGAGATGACCCGGCAGGGCGGCAGCGCGCCCTCGGCGATGGCCGCCAGCAGCGGGTCGAGTTCGAAGCGGAAGGCCTTGCGGCCGATGGGATAGAGCTCGATCAGAAAGGCGTCCGGGGCTTCCTCGCGCAGGATGGCGTGCAGACGGCGGAGCCGCTCGGCGCGGATCGCTTCCAGGTCTTCCCCGGAAGGGGCATGCAGGTTCTGGAAGGCCTGGTCCGTCACCAGTTCCGGAAGCTTGCGAAGACGCACGTGGTCCGGGAGGGCCACGGGGGGCTCCTGGCCGCCGGTCACCAGGAGAATGTCGTGGCCGGCCAGCGCCCGGCAGATTTCAAGGGTCCTAAAAAAGTGGCCGATGCCCAGCAGATGCTGGCAATACACCACGAGCTTCCTGACGGGCCCCCGGCGGGGTGGGCGCCGGCGCTGGGGGCGGTCCTCCTGAAGATGGCGGGCCGTGCGGCGGGCACCGTCGAGATCGACGGGCTTGGCGGCCGGCGCTTGGCGGTTCAGGGCCGTTGCGATGCGTTTGGCCAGCCTTGGCGGTTCCAGGTCGGCCGTCTGCAGCACCGCGAGCCAGCCGGCCTTTTCCAGGCGCTCAGCTCTGAGGGGCTGCTCGCGGTCGCCCTCGAACGGCCGGACCAGGGCCGGAATGCCGGCGGTCAACACGTTCATGCAGGTATTGTAGCCGGCCATGCTGATGGAAAGATCCGCGGCGCCCAGCCAGGAGGTGAAATCCGGGCTGAAACGCCGAATGGAAACCCCCGGCCGGGCGGCGGCTTGCAGGGCCGCCAGTTTGGCCTCGGGCAGATAGGGGCCGGCGAACACGGCCAGGCGCAGGCGCCGATCGGCGGGCAGGTTTTCCCAGGCGGCCAAAACAGCGGCTTGGAGGGGATAACCCGACTGACCGCCGCCGGCGCTGACCACGACCAGGCGCTCATCCTCGCCGATGCCGTGTTGCCGGCGGAATGCCGTCCGGGTGTCCTTTGCGGGGCCGGGCTGCGCCACGTATCCCGTGTATACCAGTGGAATCGTGATGGCCTCCACGGCGCCGAAGGTTTCCGCGAGCGTCACCAGGGCCGGGTCCGCATGCACCAGCAGCCCGTCGAACCAGCGGTTGAGATCCCGGCAGACCCGGGCTTCGTATTCGGCCTGATCGCGCTTGGCCACCAGGATGTCGCGCACACTGCAATACACCCGGCAGGCCGGCAGGCTTCCCAGGCGAATGCCCGCCAGGATGGGGTCCAGCTCGCGGCGGAAGGCCTTGCGGCCCAAGGGGTAGAGCTCCACCAGGAAGACGTCGGGCGCCTCGGTACGAAAAAGGGTTTGCAGGCGCCGCACGCGCTCCAGCCAGACCTCGTCCACGGGGCGGCCGTCCCCGGCCACCAGCTTCCTGTCCGGCCCCATGCGCAGCACCGGCAGTTGATGGCGGCGCACGGATGCGGGCAGGGGCATATTCACCTCCGGCCCGCCGGTCACCAGGACCACGTCGTGTCCCTCCAGGGCGCGGATGATTTCGCGGATCCGGAAAAAATGCCCCAGGCCCCAGACGTGCTGGCAGTAGACGAAGATTTTCAAGCGCTTGGTCATGGTCTTAAGTCAAGGCGCCATCGCTCGGATGGCGTGGAATAGGTCGTCATCCCGGCGAAAGCCGGGATCTGTTCAGGAGCGACGAGGGTATGCCCCGAGATGCCGGCTTTCGCCGGCATGACGGCGAAAAACCGACCGGATGATTTCGTCGCTCCGGTCCTCACCCATTCAAGTTGAAGGCATTGACCCGCTCCAGCCGCAGGATGCCCCCACTGCCCACCAGACGATGCAGGTGCCGGGCCGCGGGGGGCGTCGGGGGGCGTCCGCAGCCGTCCCGAATGGCCAGGTGGTACACGAGGCACTTGATGACCCCCTCGTGGGTGACCAGCAGAACCCTCTCGCCGGGGAAAGTGGCCATGGCGTCCCCAAGGGCGGCCAGGGCCCGCTCGAGCACCTCGAGATGGCTTTCGCCGCCGGGGGGGCGAAAATCCCATCCCCGCGCCTGCTGGCGGACGTACGCTTCGGCCGCTTCGGTTTGGAGGCCGCGGTGGCGGCAGCCGGTCCATTGCCCCCAATCCTGCTCCCGCAGACGGGCCTCCGCCGTTACGGGGAGGTCCAGCGAAGCGTTCATTTCCCGTGCCGTGGCCAACGCCCGCCCCGTGTCACTGGACAAGAGGCGTGTCGCGCCAAGCGTAACCAGCTGTCTGCCCCAGGAAGCGGCCCATTGCCGGCCGGTTGCGGTCAGAGGAGCGTCGGCCCGGCCCTGGATGCGCCCGGCCGCGTTCCATTCGGTGGGGGCGTGGCGCATGAGGTGGAAGACCGTGGCACGCGGATTTCCGCCTTCCCCTGTTCCCCGGTCATCCCGGCGAAAGCCGGGATCCTTTGCAGGCCCGACGGGCGTATACCCCGAGATGCCGGCTTCCGCCGGCATGACGCTAGCGGGATTGCGCGTGCCAGCCCACAGGACCGGTTCGCCGTCCCGGCGCAGGCCGGGACCTCGTTGTTTAGTTTCGTTGTCCATCGAATGGCAGGTGGTTGCGATAAAGCGCCACGAGGTCCTTCACCAGCGCGAGATTGTCGAAGCCG
>CAYMQN010000081.1:7129-14763 GCA_964392545.1 uncultured Desulfobacteraceae bacterium | reverse complement strand
GCCTGGAGGGCATGCAGGACCGCGCCGCCATGGCCGGAGGCCGGCTGTCCATCGATTCCAGCCCCGGTAAAGGCACCACCGTCTGCCTGGAGCTCCCCTGCGACGAGGAGGCGGTTTTGACATAGGACACCGCATAAAGACGCCCCAATGCCCCCTCATTTTCATGCCTGCGGATGCCGGCTTCTGCCCTTCGTCATACCCGCGCAGGAGACGGTGCCGTAATTTGCACGCAAAAGGGTGGCACCGATCGCCATCCCGTCGAAAGAGGCTGTGTCACAATTTACACGCAAGCAATTTCGTCATAAAACGTCATCCCGGCGAAAGCCGGGATCTCTCGCAATTTCATGCCGTTATCCCCATGAGATGCCGGCTTCCGACGGCATGACGGACAAAGACGGATGACCTCATCAAATTGCGGCACGGCATCGTGGGCGGGCATCCTGGGAGTAGGGGTTGAAACAGTGGCAGCATACGCTGGATTCCCGGGTCAGGCCCGGGAATGACGGCCTATAACAGGTTTTCTCGTTGTCGTGGTCGTCTTTTGACGTTCTCTAAAATAGCCGATTACGATTACGACAACGACAACCGTTCCGCTGACAACGACAACGATTTGCGGGCTTAAATCTTGCCGCTGCGGCCGTCGTCGCAGGGCATGTCGTCGTCGTCGAGCCGCTGGTGTTCGGCCCATTCGGGGGCTTTGACACAGACATCGGGATCTTCGGCCGTATCCGGGCCCGCGGTCAAATCGGCCAGGGCCTTCGGGTCGGTGAGCACGGCCCCGGCGGCCTGCATCCGGCCCAGGACCTCGTCCACCTTGCGGGCATCCACCGGTCGCGTGGCCTCGGTGATCACCACCACCTCGAAGCCTTGCGCCCGGGCGTCCATGACCGAATCCAGCACACAGACATCCAGCGCCAGTCCGCCGATGAACAGCCGCCGGATGCCCTCGCTCTTGAGATGCACGGCCAGCCCGGTTTGGTCGAAGACGGAGGTCTGGTCCTGGTCGAAGCGCACCCCCTTGGTCACCACGATGGTGTCGGGGGGCAGCACCAGGTCCGGGTGAAACCGGGCGCCCTCGCTGTCCTGAAGGCAGTGGGGCGGCCAATCGCCCCCCTCCTCCGCAAAGCTGGGATGGTTCAGGGGATGCCAGTCCCGGGAGGCGTAGACCGGGACGTTTTGCTGCTCGGCCTGGGCCAGCCAGGCATTGGCCGCCGCCAGGATAAGATCGCCGTTTTCCACCGCCAGGGCGCCGCCCGGGCAGAAGTCCTTCTGAATGTCGATCATCAAGAGCGCATCGCCTTCCTGGAATGCGATTCTTTCGGTCATGGGGTATCCTTCCTTGGCTCCGGTGATTCATGCATCATTAACAATGTGGTCATAAATATAAGAACGGTTTTAGCCAATGGTCAATGGGGGCTTGGCCGATGACGGCAGGGCCCGGGGTGCAGGGCTTTCCAGGGATGTCTCCCCGGCCCCGCCTTTGTTTGGATCTGAAGCCGCTCCCCCGGCCCCGCTCTCTTCGGCCGTTTCATGGTGCATCAAATCGTTTCCGCGGCCAGAATCGCCTCGACCTTGCGCACAATGGCCTCCTGGGAGATTTCCTCGTAGGCCAGAAGTTCTTCCGTCGTTCCGCTTTTGGGCTGCTTGCGCACCGCCAGGCAATGGACCGGGACACATCGGTCGGCCAAAGCGGCCGCCACGGCTTCCCCGATGCCGCCGGCCGGATAGTGGTCTTCCACCGTGAGGACCCGGCCGGTTTCCGCGGCGGCCTGGCGCAGGCTGACCACATCCAGGGGCTGGATGGAATAGAGGTCGATCACCCGCGCGGCGATACCCTCGGCCTGCAGGGTCGTCTGGGCGGCAAGGGCTTCGTGCAGCGTGATGCCGGCCGCCACGATGGTAACCACGTCCTGGGCGCTTCGCCGCAGGATCTTGCAGCCGCCCAGGGGAAACGCTTCCTCGAGGGGGTAGAGAATCGGGGTAGGATTGCGGGTGGTCCGCAGGTAGGCCAGACCGTGGTGCCGGGCAGCCTCCTCCACCAGCTTTTCGGTCGCCACCGCATCGGCCGGATAGAGAACCACGCCGTCGCGCAGCGACCGGAACATGGCGATGTCCTCCAATCCCATCTGGGACGGCCCGTCGGCCCCGATGGACACCCCGGCGTGCGACCCGCAAAACGTGATATTGGCGGCGCCGTACTGGCTCATGCGGATCTGGTCGAAGGCCCGGGTCTGAAAGGCCGCAAAGGTCGAAACGAACGGCACCTTGCCCCGCGCGGCGAGACCGCAGGCCGTGCCGGCCATATTCTGTTCGGCCACGAACATCTCGAAGAACCGCTCGGGATGCGCTTTTCGGAACGCGTCGCTGCCGGTCGAGTTGCTCACCTCGGCATCCAGGACGACCAGGTCGGGAAAGGCCCCGCTCAGCCGCACCAGGGCGCGGCCGTATGCTTCGCGGGTCGCCACCTTTTCTTCGGATCGATAGGCGGGCGGCAATGCCGTGAACGGCTCCGGCGGCGCGGGGACGCGGTCCTCCGGCAGCGCCACGGCACCCTCGGTGCCGGAATCGACGACCCCCAAGGCTTTGACGGCGTCGGACAGCTCTTCCGGCGCAAGGGGCTTGCCGTGCCAGCCCTCGCGGTCCTCCAGCGCGGGGACGCCCTTGCCCTTCAAGGTGCGGGCGATGATCATCAAGGGACGGTCGGGGACCTTGCCGGCCTCCTCGAAGGCCGCCACGATCTGCGCCATGTCGTGGCCGTCGATGAGGCGCGTGCGCCACCCGAAGGCGGCCACCCGGCGGCGGTAGGCTTCCAGGTCATGCCCGTAGAGGGTTTCTCCCCGTTGACCCAGCCGGTTGACGTCGAGCACCCCCACCAGGTTGTCCAGTCGATAGTGTCGCGCCAGCTGCAGCGCTTCCCACTGGGACCCCTCGGTCATCTCGCTGTCTCCCAGAAGGACATAGGTCCGGTAGGGCAGATGATCCAGATAGCGGGCGTTCAGCGCCATCCCCAGTCCGATGGAAAGCCCTTGCCCCAGGGAGCCGGTGGCGGCCTCGGCATAGCGGAAGGCGGCGCTGGGATGCCCCTCGAAGGGGCTTTCGAAGCGGCGCAGGGTCATGAGTTCCTGTTCGGTCACCTTGCCCGCCGCCACCCAGAGGGCGTAGAGCAGGGGCGCGGCGTGGCCTTTGGAAAAGATCAGCCGGTCGTTGTTGGGGTGCTCGGGCTGCTGCACGTCATAGCGGAAGGCCCCGCTGAACATGAGGCCGCACATGAGGTCGACCGCCGAAAGCGAGGAGGTCGGATGGCCGGAACCGGCGGCCGTCGTCGCTTTTAGGATCAGGTAGCGGACAGCGGCGGCAATATTCTGCAGATGTCCCATATCGGTCTTCATGTCCTCAATTTCATCCTTTCTTTGCCCAAGGGTCATGCAACGCCGGCAACGCCGCAGGGCAGGCGGATTGCCGAAGGGTTTCCGACCGATCCTCTTCGGTTACCCGCCAAAAGGCCATACCCCTCACCCCCCATATCCGGCCGTGGGAGGGAGTATCCGCTGCGCTGGGGGCAAGCGCGACCCTACGTATCGACGCCTACAGCGGCCGGTCATCCGGAATGGGGTGTTGGCCGTATTGTGGATTGGGGGCCGCAGTGGTTCAAATGCGCCTGCCGAAAGCACCCGTCCTCGCACGCCTTTTCTGACGACCCTTAGGATAGGAGCCGATCATGAACGCCGAAAATCTGCAGTACTTCGAGAAGCAGCTCAAGGACTGGCTCGACGATCTGGTCAAGCAGTCCGAGCGCACGGTCGCCGAACTCAAGGACCGCAACACACGCCGCCCGGACCCCATGGACCAGGCGGTCGAAGAGAACAGCCGCAATTTCTCGCTGCGCATCCGCAATCGGGAAAATCTTCTGATCCGCAAGATCCGCCAGTCCCTCGAGGACATCGCCGACGGCTCCTACGGCATCTGCGAGGCCTGCGGCGAGCCCATCGGGGTGGCCCGGCTCAAAGCCCGCCCGGTGGCCCGGTTTTGCATCCAGTGCAAGACCGCCATGGAGAAGGCCGAACGCCTGCGGGTCTGATCGCCGTCCCGGCATCGACACGGCCCGCCACAGGCCCTCTTCCGGCAGCAATATAGACTCGCCCGCCGGCAGGGAATACAGGATACCCTGTATGGTCTTTTGGGGACGAAAGCGGCAGATAGAAGGGGTGTATCGTCCCGCATCCCCCGGCACGCGCGGCCGCCCGCCGACGAGGCCGGGCTACCGGACGCAGCCGGGCCGGGATTTTCTCCATCAGGGCCTACGCAACGAGGAGACCACTTTATGGACCGCCCCCTGGATGCCGCAGGCTTTGCCGCCGGGTCGCCCGATGCTCTCAGCCTGGCGGTCTATGCCCTTATGGTGGGGATCCTCATCGCCCTGCTGCTCTTCCTGGCAACATGGCTGGGGCAACGCTCCCCCGGCACCGAAAAGGCGCGTCCCTATGAATGCGGGGTCATACCTACCGGGTCGGCCCGTCTGAGGTTCCCGGTACCGTTCTACCTCGTGGCGGTCTTCTTTCTCCTCTTCGATGTCGAAGGGGCTTTTATTTTTGCATGGGCCATTGCCTTCGAAAACCTCGGATGGAAGGGCTGGCTGCAGATCACGTTTTTCATCACTATTCTCGTGCTGGGTCTGGCCTACGTCTGGCGCAAGGGAGGTCTGGAATGGGGCCGGCCCGTCAACCGCTGAGCGGAAGACTCTGGCGGGCCACCGATCGGCTGATCAACTGGTCCCGCCAGTACAGTCTGTGGCCGATGTTCTTCGGCCTGTCGTGCTGTTTCGTGGAGGAGGCCGCCGTCTTTACGGCGCGCTACGACCTGTCCCGCTTCGGGGCCGAGGTCCTGCGCCCTTCACCGCGCCAGGCCGACCTGCTGATCACCTCCGGGACCATCTTCAAGAAGATCGCCCCGGTGATCCTGCGGCTCTATGAACAGATGGCGGAACCCAAATGGGTCGTCTCCATGGGCTCGTGCTCCAATTGCGGCGGCATGTACGACGTCTACAGCGTGGTTCAGGGCATCGACCAGATCCTGCCCGTGGACGTCTACATCCCCGGCTGCCCGCCCCGGCCGGAGGCCGTGGAACAGGCTCTGGTGGTCCTGCAGAAGAAGATCATGGCCGAGGAGCGGCCCGGCCGCAGCGTCTTGCACCTGGCCGGCGGCAGCCAGGGAAGCGGCAAACCCATCCTGGAAGACGGCCTTACCAAATCCCGCGATCCCCGGGGCCCGGGCATGCAGCACACGGCCATCCGCGGCAGTTCGGCCACACCGCCGTACTTCCCTGAAAGCCGCTCGGAGCACATGTGGGTCCCGTCCGCCCCGCGCATCACCCTTGACGAACCCGCGCAGGGTCTTGTCGATGACCTCCAGGCGCGCTTCGGCGAAGCCGTCGTCCCTGCGGCGCAAGCGGTCGACATGCCCACGCTCCGGATCGATCCGGCGCGGCTCAAGGCCGTCTTGCGCTACCTCAAGACCGACGCCGCGCCCCGCTTCCGCCGCCTGGACGACCTGACGGCGGTGGACGAGTCGGCCCGCCGCGAACGTCCCGCCGACCGCGACTATACCCTGGTCTACAGCCTGCTGGCTTTCGATCCGCCCCAGCGCCTGCGGCTCAAGGTGCCCCTCGAAGGGGAAAACCCGACCACGGCCAGCATCACCGATCTTTGGCCTTCCGCCGCCTGGTACGAGCGCGAAGCCTACGACATGTTCGGCCTGCGCTTCGAGGGTCATCCCGATCTGCGGCGCCTGCTCATGCCCCACGACTGGGAGGGGCACCCCCTGCGCAAGGGCTACCCCGGCCGGGCCACCCAAATGGCCCCCTACACCCGGGAGGACGCCCGGCGTCATCAGCCCCTCGACGGGGAACGCTACGTGCAAGCTCCGGCCGGCGAACACCCCATGATCCTGAACGTGGGCCCCCACCATGTCAGCACGCACGGCTTGATCCGCTACATCGTGGCCCTGGACGGGGAGGAGATCACCGATCTGGACATGGATATCGGCTACCACCACCGGGCCGTGGAGAAAGTCGGCGAACGGCAGACCTGGCACCAGTTCATCCCCTACACCGATCGGGTGGACTACCTGGCCGGGGCCGCCAACAACCTGCCCTACGTGATGGCCGTGGAGAAGCTGGCCGGCATCCGCGTGCCGCAACGCGCCCAGGTCATCCGGGTGATGCTCAGCGAATTCTTCCGCATCAGCAACCACCTGGTCTGGTTGTCCACCTATGCCCACGACGTGGGGGCCATGACACCCAATTTCTATACCTTTCGCGAACGCGAAATGATCATGGACATCGTCGAGCGGATTACCGGCGGGCGGCTGCATCCCTCCTGGTTCCGCATCGGCGGCGTGGCCGCCGATCTGCCCGAAGGATGGAAGGAGGGGGTGGACGCTTTCGTAAAGGTTTTCCCCGCGGCCCTGAAAGAATATGAAGCGCTGCTGCGCCGGAACCCCATCTTTCGGGCCCGCACCCGCGGCATCGGGCGCCTCACGCAGGAGGAGGCCGTGGACTGGGGGGTCAGCGGCCCCAACCTGCGGGCCTGCGGAATGGCCTGGGACCTGCGCAAGGCCTTTCCCTACAGCGGCTACGACCGGTTCGATTTCGAAATCCCCGTCGCCGAAGGCGGGGACAGCTATGCCCGCTACCTCGTGCGGATCGAAGAGATGCGTCAGAGCCTGTCGATTATCCGCCAGGCGGCCCAAAACATGCCGGCGGGCCGTCATATCACCGACGACTACCGCTACGTGGTCCCCGAGCGGTCCGACATGCTGAAAGACATCGAGACCCTGATCCATCACTTTGTCAATGTTACCCGCGGTCCGGCGATTCCCCGCGGCGAGGCCCACGCTGCCTGCGAAATCCCCCGGGGCGAGCAAGGCTATTACGTGGTCAGCGACGGCATCGGCTACCCTTACCGTCTGCGCATCCGCGCCCCGGGCTTCGCCAACATGCAGGTGATGCCGCGCATGGCGGTGGGTGAAACCATCGCCGACCTGATCGCCATCGCCGGCTCGGTGGATTACATCCTGCCGGATATCGACCGGTAGAAAAACTGCCAGGGCGTCCTTGGTCAGTATCCAGCATCCAGTATCCGGAAAAGCCAATGACCACTGACGGGTGTTAATCCGATGACCACCATCGAAGATCTTAAAACCCGCATCGCCGAAGCCCCCCACCCCCGGGAGCTGGCCGTGGACGTGATGTTCGCGCTGCAGGAACGCTGCGGCTACCTGAACGACGCCGCCGTGGGGGAGGCCGCCGCCCTGCTGGGAATGACGCCCCTGGAGGTGGAGGAGCTGGCAACCTTCTACACCTTCATCTACCGGCAGCCGGTGGGCCGCTACGTGATTCACCTCTGCGACAGCCTGATCTGCCTGATGGAGGGTTATGTCGGCATCCGCGACTATTTGTGCACCAAACTGGGCATCGGCATGGGCGAGACCACCGCCGACGGCCTGTTCACCCTGCTGCCGGTCTGCTGCATCGGCTACTGCGACCGCGCCCCGGCCATGCTCGTCAACCGCAAGGTCTACGGCCCGCTGACGCCGGAGGCGATCGACGAAGTCCTGGATGCGTTGCGGGTCGAGGC
>CAYMQN010000081.1:0-7029 GCA_964392545.1 uncultured Desulfobacteraceae bacterium | reverse complement strand
GCGCAGCGAAACGGTTGTCGTAATCGTATTCGATCGCGGTTTTCCGATAAGCCTCAAAAGACAATTACGATTACGACCACGACAACGAACACGATAACGGCGAACGGTGCTCGGCCCTTTATGCCGCAGCCAATGACAGATGACCAATGACCGGAATTGACAACCAATGACCGACTATCCCCAAGTCCTCCTCCAGAACCGCAAGCCGGACCGCATCGCGACCCTGGCCGAGTACAGGGAGAGCGGCGGCTACCGCGCCCTGGAGGAGGCGCTTCGGCATCGATCCTACGGCGAGGTGCGGCAGCAGATCCTGGACGCCGTCGTGCTGGGCCGGGGCGGGGCCGGGTTTCCGGCCGGCAAGAAGATGGAAACCGTGGCCGAGGACGCCCCCCACCCGCGCTACATCGTCTGCAATGCCGACGAGATGGAGCCGGGAACCTTCAAGGACCGCGTGCTGCTGCACGCCGACCCGCACCTGCTGATCGAGGGCATCGTATTGGCGGCCTACGCCATCCAGGCCGACAAGGGCATCATCTTCATCCGGCCCGAGTACGAGAGTGCGGCCCGCATTCTGGAGCGCGAAATCGAGGTTGCGCGAGAGGCCGGTTATGTAGGGGAACATATTATGGCGAGCGGCTACAGCCTGGATGTGGTGGTCCACCGCAGCGGCGGACGGTACATCTGCGGTGAGGTCACGGCCCAGCTCAACGCCCTCATGGGCCGCCGGCCCAACCCCAAACAGCCCCCGCCGTACCCCACGGTCAAAGGCCTCTGGGATTGCCCGACGCTGGTGAACAATGTGGAGACCCTGGCCTGCCTTCCGCCCATCCTGCGCAACGGGGCCCAGTGGTTCAAGGATCTGGCCCTGACCGAGGCTGCGGCCGGCACCAAGATCTTCTGCGTCAGCGGCAAGGTCAACCGGCCCGGGGCGGTGGAACTGCCGCTGGGGGTGCCCCTGCGCGAAATCATCGAAGTCCATGCGGGGGGCATGCCCGAGGGATCGCACTTCAAGGCCTGCCTGCCCGGCGGCGCCTCCACAGGTTTCCTGACCGCCGCGCACTACGATCTGCCCATGGACTTCGATGCGGTCAAGAATGCCGGCAGCCGCCTGGGAACGGGGGCCATCATGGTCTTCGACCAGAAGACCTGCCTGGTGGCGGCCACCCTCAACCTGATCGAATTCTTCGCCCGGGAGTCCTGCGGCTGGTGCACCCCCTGCCGGGAGGGCCTGCCCTACATCAAGGACCTGCTGCAGCGCATCGAATCGGGCCAGGGGCGCCCCGAATACACCGCACGGCTCGATACGATGGCAGGCTATCTCTGGAATTCCTACTGCGCCTTCGCGCCGGGCGCCGTATCGGCCCTGCAAAGCCTGCTGAAGCATTTCGGGGATGAGGTCCAGGCGCATATCGAGGGAGGCGGCTGTCCTTTCGGAGAGGGGGACAGTGGTCAATAGTCATTTGTCATTGGTTACGGAAACTAAAAAAAACATCGTTGTCGTTGTCAGTGGAGCGAGGCGGAACGGTTGTCGTAATCGTAATCGGGACTTTCCAGTGGGAAACAAAAAGACGATTACGATTACGACCACGACAACGACAACGAAAAACAGCTCAGGGTTGTCATTCCCGGGAGTGACCCGGGAATCCAGCGCTAACTGGCACGGACTCACCCCCTACTTCCTGGATGCCCGCATGCGCGGGCATGACGCTTTGGGATTTTTTTAAGGCTGTTCCCAATGACCAACGACCGTTTTTTCACCTCATACCCCGTCAGGAAGAGCGTTTCATGCCCAAACTGACCATTGACGAACGTGAAATCGAGGTGCCAGAGGGGACCAAGGTGATCGAGGCCGCCGAGCGGCTGGGCATCATGATTCCGCGCTTCTGCTACCACCCGGCCCTGGGCTCGGTGGGGGCCTGCCGGGTCTGCGCGGTGAAGTGCCTGCAGGGCCCCTTCAAAGGCGTCCAGATGAGCTGCATGCTCGACGCCCAGGACGGCATGGTGGTTTCGACCACCGACCCCGAAGCCGTGGACTTCCGACGCCACGTGATCGAGTGGCTGATGCTGCACCACCCCCACGACTGCCCGGTCTGCGACGAGGGCGGCCACTGCCTCCTGCAGGACATGACCATTTCCGGCGGTCACGGCCGGCGGCGCTACGAAGGCCGCAAACGCACTTACCCGGACCAGGACCTGGGCCCCCTCGTGCAGCACGAGATGAACCGCTGCATCCACTGCTACCGCTGCTCGCGCTTCTATCAGGAGTTCGCCGGCTACCGGGATCTGGGCGCCATGCAGATCGCCAACCGCACCTACTTCGGGCGCTTTGCCTCCGGGCCGCTGGAAAGCCCCTTTGCCGGCAATCTGAGCGACCTCTGTCCCACCGGTGTCTACACCGACAAGCCGTCGCGCTACAAGGGCCGCCGCTGGGACTATGAACGCACGCCTGCCGTCTGCATCAACTGCGCCCTGGGCTGCCACACGGTGGTGAACGCCCGCTACCGGGAAGTCGTCCGCCAGGAGGCCCGCTTCAGCCCGGCGGTCAACGGCCACTTCATCTGCGATCGGGGCCGCTTCGGGTTTTACTACGCCGAATTACCCGACCGTCCGATGACGGCACGGGTCGACGGGAAGGAATACCCGCCCGCCGAGGGGCTGCAAGAGGCGGCCGCCCGGCTGGATGCGGTGGCCAGCCGCCGCGGACCGAATGCGGTGGCCTGCCTCGGCGGGCTCCGCAGCAGTCTCGAAACCCAGGCCGCGCTGCACCGGCTCTGCCGGGAGCGGGGCTGGCAGGGTCCGGCATTCTTTACCAGCGAATCCGTGAAGCGCCGCACAATGGCCGCAGCCGCCCTGCCAGCGGAGCTGGCCCTGTCCCTGCGTGAGATCGAATCGGCCGATGCCGTGGTCGTGGTGGGCGCCGACCCCCTCAACGAAGCCCCCATGCTCGCCCTGGCGTTGCGCCAGGCCCACCGCCGAGGGGCCGCCGTCACCGTCATCGACCCCCGGCCGATCCGGCTGCCCCTCGACTTCGCCCATATTGCGGCCTCACCGGAGACCCTGGTGAACGCCCTGGGATGGCTTTGCCGGGAAACCATCGCCGGCGCGGCGGCCGCTTCGCTGAGCGCGGCAGCGAAATCGTTCCATCAGGCGCTGGGCGATGCCACGGTACCCTTCGAAGCCGCCCTGGAGCCGGTGGCGGCGGATCTGCGCGGCAGACAACGGCCGGCCATCGTTTGCGGAACCGCCCTGGCGGCCGACGATTTACCGCGGATGGCCGTCAAGGGCGTTCGCCTGCTGCGCGCCGGCGGGCAATCGGCCGGCCTGTTTTACGTTCTGCCCCGGGCCGGAGCGTTCGGGGCCGCCCTGTTGAGCGGTCCGGCATGGGAAGCGGTCGTGGCGGGCATCGAAAACGGAACCGTGCGGGCCCTGCTGGTGGTCGAAACCGACCCTGGTGATGAGTTCCCCGACGGGCCGCGGCTGGCGGCGGCGCTGAAGAAACTCGACCTCCTGGTGGTGTGCGACGACCTCGACACCGCCATCGGCCGAAGGGCCACCGTGCACCTGCCGGCCGCCACGGCCTACGAATCCGGCGGACACTTCGTCAACCAGGAAGGCCGCTTGCAGTATGTGCCGGCGGTCTCCAACGGCCTGTCCATCCTGCAGACCGGGGGCGGCGGCCACCCCCCGCGGGCCTACGACGCCCCCGTTCCGGGCAATGGACGACCTCCGACCTGGCAAGCCCTGGCAATCCTGGGAGGGCCTGGTGCATCCGACAGCGCTCCGCTGGACTATCTCGCCGCCACACGGCCTGGACTGCCGTTGGAGGAGGCCCTGGCGTCGTCCGGCGACGAAGGCCGGCGACTGCTGCACACCACCGCGGAGACCTACCGTTTCGATCCGGCCCAGGCGGATCGGAAAACCCCGCCGGACGGCCTGCAGCTCGTGCTCACCGACTGGACCTTCGGCAGCGAGGCGCTCTCGGTACGCTCCCCCTGTCTGGCCCCCTTGACCCCCGCGCCCTGCGCCTTCCTGCACCCGGAGGATGCTGCGGCCCTGGGTCTGAGCGAGGACACGCCGGCCACGATCACCACCGAGCGGGGGCGGCTGACGGTTGCCGTGCGCGTTACCGACCGCATGGCCGCCGGTCTCCTGGTGCTGCCGCGCCATTATCAGCTGGACTGGCACATCTTCCCGTCCGAGCACACCGTGATCACCCGCGACCAGATCGCGCCGGGCAAGGCAGGTTCCGGGGGGGAAACGCCATGACCTGGGCGGCCGCTTTCATCCTTTTGCTGATCAAGCTGAGCGTGGTGCTGGGCGCCTTGCTGCTCCTGGCGGCCTACCTGGTGTGGGTGGAACGCAAGGTCCTGGCCCGGCTGCAGATCCGCTTGGGGCCCAATCGGGCCGGCCGCTTCGGCCTGCTGCAGCCCATTGCCGATGCGGTCAAGCTGCTCACCAAGGAAGACACGGTGCCGGAGGGGGCCGACCGGGCACTCTTCCTCCTGGCCCCGGCCGTAGTGGCCGGCACGGCCCTGCTCATGTTCGCCGTGGTGCCCTTCGGCCGTCCCCTGACCCTGGGCGGGCAGACGATCCCCATGGTGATTGCGGATCTCAACGTGGGCCTGCTCTACGTGTTCGCCCTGTCGTCGCTCGGCGTCTACGGCGTGGCGCTTGGGGGCTGGGCTTCCAATTCCAAGTATGCGCTCCTGGGGGGCATCCGCGGGGCGGCCCAGATGATCAGCTATGAACTGGCCCTGGGCCTCTCCCTGGTGCCGGTGGTGATGCACGCCCGCTCCTTCAGCCTGGTGGCCATCGTCGACGCCCAGGCGGGCCTGCCCTTCATCCTGCTGCAGCCGGTCTCCTTCATCATCTTTTTCGTCAGCGCCGCCGCCGAGAGCAAACGCATTCCCTTCGATCTGCCCGAGGCCGAAAACGAGCTGGGGGCGGGGTATCACATGGAGTACAGCGGCATGCGCTTCGGCCTGTTCTTTCTGGGGGAATATGTCCACATGCAGGTCCTGGGCGCCCTGGTGGCGGTCTTTTTCCTGGGCGGCTGGCGCGGCCCGCTGCTCCCGGGCCCGGTGTGGCTGCTGATCAAAATCCTGGCCGTGGCCCTGGCCATGATCTGGATGCGGGGTACGCTCCCCCGGCTGCGCTACGACCAACTCATGGCCCTGGGCTGGAAAGTGCTGATCCCGGCCGCCCTGGTGAACATCGTGGTCACCGGCGCGGTGCTGCTGGCCTGGCAATGACGGCGGTAACCGGAGAATCCAGGCGGCAACTGCCGTCGTCGCAGACGAACTTCCTGGATTCCCACCTGCGCGGGAATGACAACCGGGGGCCGGGTTTTCCCAATGACCAATGGCTGCCGACCCTTGAATGAAAGCAACGGATGACACCCATGATGGCTTCACGATTTAACGCCAAACTGATCAAAGAAGATGCCCCCCGGATCAACACCGCCTGGGACGCCGTGGCCGCGCTGGCCCAGGGCTTCGCCACCACCTTCCGGCATCTTTTCCGCCGGCCGATCACGGAATCCTACCCGGAATACAAGCGGCCCCTGCCGGAGAGAAGCCGGGCCATCATCATCCTGACCCGCGACCCGGACGGGAAGGAGCGCTGCGTGGCCTGCTATCTGTGTTCGGCGGTCTGCCCGGTGAGCTGCATTTCCATGCAGTCGGCCGAACGGCCCAACGGACGGCGCTACGCGGCCTGGTTCCGCATCAATTTCGCGCGCTGCATCTACTGCGGCCTCTGCGAGGAGGCCTGCCCGACCTCGGCCATCCAGCTGACCCCGGACTACGAGAACTGCCGCTCGGCGATCCTTGGCTATGTCTACGAAAAGGAGGACCTCACCGTGGATCACACGGGCAAGGACCCGGACTACAATTTCTACCGCTATGCCGGCGTGGACAGCAACGTGGGGGGCAAGGGCCGGCACGCCCGGGAGGACGCCCCGGTGGATATCCGGAGCAATCTGCCATGACCCTCTATACCGTGATCTTCTACCTTCTGGCCGCGGTCATTCTGGCATCCACCGGATTGGCCGTTACCCGCCGCAACCTGGTGCACGCCGTGGTCTATCTGGTCGTTTCCTTTTTCGGGACCGCCATGCTCTTCTATCTGCTGGGCGCGCCGCTGCTGGCGGCCCTGGAGGTGATCATCTACGCCGGGGCCATCATGGTCCTGTTCCTGTTCATCATCATGATGCTCAAGGCCGGCGATCCCCGGGAAACGCTTTTTCCCGTCCGCCAGTTCGTGCCGGCGGCCCTGTTCGGGATCGTCTACCTGGTGGCCGGGACGGTCATGCTGGCCGTGGATCCCGGCGCCGCCGCCCCTCTGGAAACCGCTTTGGCCCTGCCGGCCCGGTTCGGGGAATTTGTCTTCCGGCGCCATTGGCTGGCCGTGGAAATCGTGTCCCTGCTGCTTCTGATCGCCATGGTGGGGGCGTTGTATATCGGCCGGCCCCTGCGGCGGGCGGGCGCGTCCGAGGAAGAGGAGGAGACATGATCGTCCCCTACGGCCATCTACTGATCCTTGCGGGCCTGCTGTTTCTGATGGGCATGCTGTGCGCGGTGGCGCGCCGCAATCTGATCATGATTCTGCTGGGGGTGGAGATCATGCTCAACGCGGCCATGATCGCTTTCGTGGGAGGCGCCCTGCGCTGGCAGGACCTGGAAGGTCAGGCCTTCGTCCTGTTCGTCATCGCCGTGGCCGCCGCCGAGGTCTCCGTGGGACTGGCCCTGATCGTCAGCGCTTACCGGCACGCGGCCTCGGTGGACCCGGGGGATTACAATCTGCTGGGATGAATTCTCCGGCTGCGCCGGAGAATTCATGAAATTGACAAAGCAGAATCGGGGTCGGCGGTCGGGGTCGGTATCGGGATTGAATGGGCGACAGGTCATAGCACCGACCGGATTAGTGATTGCCCCCATGATGCGCTCCCTGGGTCAGCGCATCCTACGAACTTGCCGTCATGCCCGCGAACGCGGGCATCCAGGAAGTTGGGGTTGAAACGATGGCAGT
>CAYMQN010000080.1:0-15022 GCA_964392545.1 uncultured Desulfobacteraceae bacterium | reverse complement strand
GAAAAGGGTTGACTTGAAAGCGTGAAAGCGTTTATGGGATTCATGCTCCGGGGCCGGCATAACCTGAGCCGAGCCTTTTGCCGTGCGCGATTTGACAACGGACACGCCTCCAGGAGACGGACGCTCTTGACCTTGAACGACACCCCCACCCGTCAGCCCGAAACCCCGAAGACCCAAGGCGCCCCGCCGCGTTCGCGCTCCGCCGGATTCAAACGATCCCCGGCGCCCTACATCCTGACCTTCCTGGTCTGCATGGCGACCTGGCTGGTATTGTCCGGCAAGTTCGATGCCTTCCATCTGGCCCTGGGTGTCATCTCCAGCGTGATCGTCTCCATCGCCTCCGGCGACATGCTGTTTTCCGCCCACAACCCTCCCAAGCGCCTGCCGGGACAGTGGCTGCGCTTTGTTTTTTATGTGCCCTGGCTGCTCTATCAAATTTTTCGCGCCAATTTACACATGATGCGCCTGGTGTTCCACCCGCGCATGATGGATCTGATCAATCCGCAGATGGTCGAATTCGACAGCCGCCTGAGCGGTCCAATGGCCCGCTTCATCTATGCCAATTCCATCACCCTGACCCCCGGTACGATTACGGTTTATGTCTCCCGCTACGGTTCCTACACGGTCCACGCCATCGACGACGTATCGGCGCAGGGCCTGGGCGGTCAGATGGAAACCATGGTGGCCAAGATTTTCAACGAGTGATCCATGCACGATATTTTTTTATATGCCAGTGTTTTTCTGGGCGGTGTCATGGCCATGTCGCTCTATCGGGCGGTTTTCGGTCCCACCGTGCTGGATCGCCTGATCGGCGTCAATGCCATCGGCAGCAAGACCACGGTCCTGCTGATCCTGATCGGCCTGCTCTACGACCGTGTCGACATGTTCGTCGATATCGCCCTGGCCTACGCGACGCTGAACTTCATCGCGGTTCTGGCGGCCTCCCGTTATTTCCAGAAGCGTAAAGGCCTGTTTGACGAAGCGGGACAAAGATAGTCGGCCCTTGCGCGATGCACGCCGCGCAAAGTCGGTTTCAGGAGTCATAGGAGCATGGGGATCGTCAATCTCATCGTCATCGTGCTGCTGGCCGGCGGGCTGCTCTTCTTTTTTGCCGGCGCGCTGGGAATCCTGCGCTTTCCGGATTTTTATTCCCGCCTGCATCCGGCCGGCAAGCTGGACACCATGGGGCTCTTCACCTCGATGGCCGCCCTGGCCCTGTGGGTCGTTCACGAGTGGACGCTGGGTGCCGTGCTGACCGCGCTCAAAATTCTGTTGATCGTGGCGTTTATCTTCATTACGAGCCCGACGGCCACCCACGCCATCGTCGACGCGGGGGTGCGGGCCGGGCTGTTGCCCTGGGTCAAAGAAAATCGAAGGGATTCAAAATGATCTGGCCGGTGGATTTCATCATCATGGTGCTCGTCATGATCTGCGGCATCGGGGCCATCATGGTGCGCGACCTGCTTGGGGCCGCCATTCTGTTCGGTGCCTACAGCTTCATGATGTGCCTGCTGCAGGCGATCATGGGTGCGGTGGACGTGGCCTTCACGGAAGCCTCGGTGGGCGCGGGGGTCAGCGCGGTGTTGTTCGTGGCCGCGGTCTTCCGGACCTCGCGGAGGACCAAGGATTGAAATACCTTGCCATCATCACGATCCTGCTGGTGGGTGGCCTTCTGTTTTACGGCACGCCGGACTTTCCGGCCTGGGGCGACCCCCAGTCCCCGGCCAGCCGGCACGTGTCCCCCTACTACATCGAACGGGGCTACGAGGACACCCATGCCCCCAACCTTGTGACGGCCGTCCTGGCGGACTACCGCGGCTATGACACCATGTTCGAAACGGCCGTCATTTTTTCGGCCGGCATCGCCTGCTTCTTCCTGCTGCGGGTCTATCGCCGCAAGACCATCCAGACCCGGCTCTACCGTCATACGTTGACCGGGGTGATCCTGCGGATCGAAAAGGGCGGCAAGCTACCGGAGAGCACGGCCGAGTTCGAGCGCATCGATTCCCTCTGGGTGCCGGACGACATGATCATCAAGGTCTGCAGCCGCCTGATCGTGCCCTTCGTGCAGCTGTTCGCGCTATACGTGGTGGCCCACGGCCATTACAGCCCCGGGGGCGGTTTCCAGGGCGGCGTTATTTTCGGCGCAGCGATCATTCTGTATGCCATTGCCCATGACATGCGCCGGGCCTTCCGGCGGCTGAACGAAAAGGCCGCTCTTCTGGTCAGTGCCGCCGGTGTTCTGCTGTTTGTCGGCACCGGGGTGCTCGCCCTTCTTCTCGGCGGCAATTTTCTCGATTACAGCGCGCTGGCGGGCCTGCTGCACACCGATGCCGTCATGGCGCGGTCCCACGGCATCCTGATCGTTGAAATCGGGGTGGGGCTGGCGGTCATGGCCGTCATGGTGTCGCTCTATTACATTCTGTCATCCGCCGGCCGGCTCGACGAAGGACTCTGATCATGGAAAGCCTGCTCGCTCAATTCATGGCCAAATACAACTACTGGGCCATCATCGGCCTGATCATGATCGGGTTGTACGCCATGATTGCCAAGCGTAATCTGGTCAAGAAGATCATCGGCATGAACATCGTCCAGACGGCGGTCATCCTGTTCTTCGTTTCCATCGGCGCCAAACAGGGCAAAACCATCCCCATTGTCGTCTATGGGCAGGGGGACAAGGGCCATCACGCGGTGCAGGCCCTCGATTACATCAACCCGCTGCCCCACGTCCTGATGCTCACCGCCATCGTCGTTTCGGTGGCGACCCTGGGGGTTGCGCTGGCACTGGCCGTCAAGGTCCATCGGCAGTATGGAACGCTCGATGAAGATGAAATCGCTAAACGGATAAACGCGTCATGAGCGCACACCTGCCCGCTCTGGTCGTTATCCTTCCGTTGGTGGCGGCCTTTCTGATCCTGATCGGAGCCCTGCTGGACAAGCGTCTGGCCTTCCCGCTGACGGCCCTGGCGCTGCTCGGAACGCTGCTGACCTCCCTCGGGCTCATGGTGCAGGTCCTGCGGGTCGGGATGGTGGAATATTACATGGCGGGCTGGCCTCCCCCGGTGGGCATCGCCCTGCGGGTGGACCACCTGAGCGCCCTCGTCCTGGTGACGGTGACCACGATCGCATTCATCAACCTCTTGGGGACGCGGCCGTTGGTGGCCGATACCTTCGGCGATCGATTGGGGCCGTTCTACACCCTCTACGTCCTGTTGGTCACCGGCCTGTTGGGGATGGTGGCCACCGGTGACGCCTTCAACCTCTACGTCCTGCTGGAGATCGCCGCCTTGACCGGCTACGCTCTGGTGGGCATGGGCGAGGGGCGCGCACCCCTCTCCAGCCTCAACTACATTTTCATCGGCACGGTGGGTGCCAGCCTGTACCTCCTGGGCGTGGGCTATCTCTACCTGGCTACCGGCACTCTGAACATGGCCGATCTGGCCACGCGCGTGCCCGACCTCTACTCCTCGCGGGTGGCGGTATCGGCCTTTGTCATCTGTTTGGCCGGGCTCTGCATCAAGATGGGCTTCTTTCCCCTGCACGGCTGGCTGCCCAACGCCTATTCCCACGCGCCGGATCCGGTCAGCAGCCTGGTCGCCCCGCTCGTGACCAAAGTCATGATCTATGTCATGGTGCGGGTCATGCTGTTCGTCTTCACCCCGGCGTTCACCTTCGGCCACATGGCTGTCGGGGAACCCATGGTCTGGCTGTCGGTCGTCGCCATTGTGGCCGGCTCGCTCCTGGCGCTGTCCACCCGGCGCCTCAAGCGCATGCTGACCTACATCGTCGTCGCCGAAGTGGGCTACATGGTGGGGGGCTTCTGGCTGGGCAACCGTTTGGGCATCTCCGGCGCCATCCTGCACATCGTCAACGATGCCGTGATGACCTTCTGCGTCTTTCTGGCGGCGGCCGCCATCATCGCCCGGATCGGAACGGACGCCATCGACGACATGCAGGGGCTCTTCAAGAAGATGCCTGTCACCATGGCGGTCTTTGTCGTAGCCGGGCTTTCCATTATCGGCGTGCCCCCGACCTGCGGCTTCTTCAGCAAGTGGTACCTGATTTCCGGCGCCCTGGCCGCCGGTCAGTTCGGGTTCGTGGCCGCGCTCCTGCTGAGCAGCCTGATCAATCTGGTGCTCTTTTTCCGCATTTTCGAGATCGCCTATTTCGAGCCCTTCACGGATCATCACGGCGGCGCCCATGGCCAGGGGGGGCATGGCGGCGTGGTTTCGGAAGTGCAGGAAGCCCCGCTCGAAATGCTGGTGCCGCTGGTGGTGACCGCCGCGCTGCTCTTCGCCCTGGGCATTTACGCGGGAGATATCGTGAGCCTGATCATTGACAATGCCATTCCGGCCGGGATCGCCTGACGCATGGATACCCTGATTTCGATCAAACCCCTTCTGGCGGTGCTGGTTTCCCTGGCCGTAGTACCCCTGATCGCTTCCAGCCGATCCCCCAATTTGCGTGAGGGCTGGACCTTTCTGGCGGCCATTCTGAAATTCGCCCTGGTGGCCTCCATGCTGCCGGCGGTGTTGGGCGGCCGTGAAATCTCGTGTACCCTTTTCGAGGTGCTGCCGGGTCTGAGCCTGGCCTTCCGGGTGGACGCCTTCGGCATGCTCTTCGCGCTGGTGGCCTCTTTCCTGTGGATCATCACCTCGGCCTATTCCATCGGTTACATGCGCGGCCTGGACGAGCACGCCCAGACCCGGTATTTCAGCTTCTTTGCGGTTTCCCTGAGCGCCACCGTAGGCGTGGCTTTTTCCGCCAACCTGCTGACGCTCTATCTCTTCTACGAAATGCTCTCGCTGGCCACCTACCCCCTGGTCACGCACCATCAGGACCCGGAAGCCCGCACGTCGGGACGCAAGTATCTGCTCTACACGGTGGGGGCTTCCATCGGGCTGGTGCTGCCGGCCATGCTGATGACCTATCACCTTACGGGCAGCCTGGATTTCAGCGCCCAGGGGGTGCTTGCCGGAAATGCTCCCCGGGCGACGGTGGCGCTGCTGCTCTTCATGTTCGTTTTCGGTTTCGCCAAAGCAGCCGTCATGCCGCTGCATTCCTGGCTTCCGGCGGCGATGGTGGCCCCGACACCGGTCAGCGCCCTTTTGCACGCCGTGGCCGTGGTCAAGGTCGGCGTCTTCAGCATCTTTCGAACCCTCAGCGGCATCTTCGGAACCGAGCTGCTCGCCACGATGGACCTGGGCGTTTGGGTGACCGCGATCGCCTGCGTCACCATCCTCGCGGGATCGCTGATCGCCCTGTCACAGGACAATTTGAAGCGCCGGCTGGCCTTTTCGACCATCGCGCAGCTGTCCTACATCGTCCTGGGGGTTGGGTTGCTGTCGGCCAAGGGACTCACCGGCGGCATGATCCACATCGCCATGCACGCTTTCGGCAAGATCACCCTCTTTTTCTGCGCCGGCGCCATCTTTGTCGCCACGGGCAAGAAAAATATCAGCGAGATGAAAGGGATCGGGCGCCAGATGCCCGTTACCATGGGCGCTTTTTTTATCGGCGCCTTGAGCGTTATCGGGCTGCCGCCGACCGGCGGGTTCTTGAGCAAGTGGTACCTGGCGCTCGGCAGCCTGGATGCCGGACTGTGGCCCGTCCTGGTGGTCCTGCTGACCAGCTCCCTCCTGAACGCGTTCTATTTCCTGCCCATCGTGTTCAGGGCATTTTTCAATGCGGTGGAGCCGGGACACGAGCCGTCCGGAGGTCTGTCCGAGGCGCCGATGTGGTGTGTCCTTCCGCCGGCCATCGCCGCGGCTGCCTCCGTGGCCCTGTTTTTTTACCCCGACATTTTCATTAACCTCGCCCGGCTGGCCCTTGGGTGATGGAGAGGTCGTTGGATGAGCGCAAAAAAGGAATTTGATTATTTCGATCGTTCCGAGGTGATCCGCAAGTTGTGGATCCTCCTATATGTGGTCTGCGGGCTGACGGTAATCGGCGAGTTTTTTGTTCACCGTCATCCGCATTTCGGCTTCGACAGTTTCTTCGGCTTCTACGCGGTGCTGGGTTTCGTGTCCTGCGCCGTCCTGATCTTGCTTTCCAAACTGGTGGCGCTGTTTCTCAAGGTCCGCGAGGAATACTATGACGACTGAAGTCCCCCCGGCGGCTTTGTTCTTGGTCGGCGCCCTGCTGGTGCCGCTCCTCAGGGGAAACCTCCGCAAGGGGTTCATCATCCTGCTGCCGGCGGCGGCCTTTCTTTTGATCGTCCAGCTTTCGCCCGGATCGAGCTGGAAGCTTTCCTTTTTGGGACATGAACTGACCCTCCTGCGGGTCGACAAACTCAGCAAAGTCTTCGGCTACATCTTCACGCTCAATGCGTTTGCCGCGTTCATCTACGCCTTTTACCTGCGGGACGCCACCCAGCATGTGGCGGCGCTTTTTTATATCGGCAGTGCCTTGGGGGTTGTCTTTGCCGGCGATCTAATCACCCTCTATCTCTTCTGGGAGGTCATGGCCGTTGCCAGCACGATGCTGATTCTGGCGCGCAAGACGAAGCATTCGCTGGGGGCCGGTTTTCGTTACATTCTCGTGCATCTCGCGGGCGGGCTTTGTCTACTGGCAGGCATTCTGGTGTTTATCCAGCAGACCGGATCCATCGCTTTCGACACCATGTCCGAGCCCGGCTTGGCCACCTGGCTGATACTGATCGGTTTTCTGGTCAACGCCGCTGCGCCGCCGCTGCATGCCTGGCTTGCCGATGCGTATCCGGAGGCCACCGTCACCGGTGGCGTTATCCTCAGCGCCTATACGACCAAGACGGCGGTCTACACGCTGATCCGTGGTTTCCCGGGGTGGGAAATCCTCATCGTCATCGGCTGCGTGATGACCCTCTACGGCATCATCTATGCCCTGTTGGAAAACGACATGCGGCGGATACTGGCCTACAGCATTATCAACCAGGTCGGGTTCATGGTCACCGGTGTCGGCATCGGTACCGCGATGGCTTTGAACGGCGCCGCCGCGCATGCCTTCTGCCATATCATCTACAAGTCCCTTTTATGGATGTCGGCCGGATCCGTGCTCTACATGACCGGCAGGAGCCGCTGCACGGACCTGGGCGGGCTTTACAAGACCATGCCCTGGACGCTGATTTTCGGCACCATCGGGGCGCTGGCCATTTCTTCTTTCCCGGGCACGAGCGGGTTCACGAGCAAAACGCTCATTATCGATGGGTCCGTGCAGGAACATCTCGTCTGGGTGTGGCTCGTACTGGAGGTCGCATCGGCCGGCGTTTTTCTGCATGCCGGCATCAAATTCCCCTATTTTGTCTTTTTTGCCAAAGACAGCGGCCTGCGGCCCGGCGAAGCCCCCCGCACCATGTTGCTCGCCATGGGATTCATGGCGTTCCTGTGTATTTTTCTCGGCGTTTATCCCCGCCCGCTCTATAGCATTTTGCCATTCGGCGAAGTGCACTACCAAGCCTATACGTTCGCCCATGTGCTTTCACAGCTGCAACTGCTGATGCTTTCGGCCCTGGTGTTTTTTCTCTTTCTGCCCCTCTTGAAACGTACGGAAACCATTTCCCTGGATACGGACTGGTTCTACCGTAAAGGCGGTCGTCTTCTTTACCGGCTGGCGGACGCGGTCTTCAACCAAATCAACCGGCTTTGCGACCGGTACATCGCCGGCGAATTGACGCTGGCCATCAATCGGTTCTGCCGCCATGCGCCGGTCCGCTTGACCAGCTGGCTGCTATTGCCGCTGTATCGAATGGGCGGTAGCGGAACCGCCCACCGTGAAGATTACCGAGAGACGATCCAGGCAGCGCTGAACAAGGGCCTCGTACCCATCGGACTGAGCGCCGCAGCCTCGGGGCTTTTTCTGATATTGCTCTTTTATTTCAGCTGAACGTATGTCCGTGAGACGATAAGCGGTCAACGCTTTGCAGAGGTGAACAATGCCATCCCATGATGACGTGAGAGATATCGTCGATTTGAGCCATTTGACCGAACCGATGCTCGATGCGATCCTGCCGCATCTCGACATCCTGAAATACGACGGGGAGGACATCGTCTTCCAGGAGGGGGATCCGGCCGATCGCCTCTTTTTTCTGAAGCGCGGCAAGGTTCTGCTCGAAAAACGCATCTCGGACAAGATTTCCTTTTCCATCGGCGCGGTCAAGCCCGGCAACTCCTTCGGCTGGTCGGCGGTCATGGGCCGGGGCATGGCCTATTCCACCATGACGCTCTGCGCCGAACCCTCCCTGGTATATTCCATCCGCTCCGACAAAATGCTGAACCTGCTCGAGGAAGACCACGAAATGGCCTATATTTTCTATCAGCGCCTCCTGTGGGTGGTCAAAAGCCGGCTCGACCACCGCACGTCCCAGTTCGTGACGGTGCTGCGCAATCACCCGGACATCGAAAGACTGATTTAGGCCGACGCCGTTGCTCTTGCGCCGTGATTACGGCGCCTCCCACCGTCGACGTGAACCATATCCCGGTTGACATTCAACAAGCGCTACCATAAGAGACGGTTGGTCCGCTAGGGGCAGGGAGGAGATCACCCATCGAAATCATTTCCACCGTACAGGCCATGCAGCGTCGCTCGGAGCAGTTGTGCCGGCAGGGCCGGACCCTGGCGTTTGTGCCCACCATGGGGTTTTTGCACGAAGGGCACCTGGCGCTGATGCACGAGGGCCGCACGAGGGCCGATCTGCTGGTGGTCAGCATCTATGTCAATCCGACCCAGTTTGCGCCCAGCGAGGATTTTGAAACGTATCCGCGGGATCTGGAAAAGGACTGCCGGCTGGCCGAGACGATTCCCGTGGATATCCTCTTTACCCCCGACGACCGGGATATGTATGCCGGCGGTTGCCAGACCTTCGTGACGCCCCAGGGCCTGGCACGCCGGATGTGCGGCATTTCGCGGCCCCACTTTTTCCGCGGGGTGGCCACCGTCGTGAGCAAGCTGTTCCACATCGTCCGACCGCAAGTGTCGCTTTTCGGCGAGAAGGATTTCCAGCAGTTGACCGTGATCCGCCGTATGGTCAAGGATCTCAATTTTCCGGTGGATATCGTGGGGGTTCCCACCGTACGGGAAGCCGACGGGCTGGCCATGAGCTCGCGCAACGCCTACCTCAAACCGGAGCAGCGGGCGGCCGCTCTCAGCCTCAGCCGATCGCTGAAGCAGGCCCAGGCGCAAGTAGCCGCCGGCGAGACCCGCTCGGAGCACCTTGTGGCGGCGGCGAGGGCGATGATTGGTTCCTTTCCGGATACGGATATCGACTATATCGTGATTGTTGACCCTGAAACGCTTGAAGACATGGACGTGATCGACCGGCCGGCCCGCATGGCCATGGCGGTCAAGGTCGGTGCGACGCGCCTGATCGACAACATGCCCCTGACACCCTGATCCGCAGCGGGTCGGGTGTCGGGTTCCGCCTGCAATTGAAGGAGATACCACGCCATGGGCAATGAACAGTTTTTTTTCACCTCCGAATCGGTAACCGAAGGGCACCCCGACAAGGTTGCCGACCAGATTTCAGACGCCGTTCTGGATGCCATCATCGCCCAGGACAAGGACTGCCGGGTGGCCTGTGAAACTTTGGTTACCACGGGACTGGCCTTTGTGGCCGGTGAAATCACCACCGATTGTTACGTCGACATCCCCCAGATCGTGCGGGACACCATCCAGGAGATCGGCTATCGCTCGTCCCAGATGGGTTTCGATTACCAGACCTGCTCCGTCATTACCAGTATCGACCAGCAGTCGCCCGATATCGCCCAGGGAGTCAACGTGGGCCAGGGCCTATACAAGGATCAGGGCGCCGGCGATCAAGGCCTCATGTTCGGTTTCGCCACCGACGAAACCCCCGAGTTGATGCCCATGTCGATCATGTATGCCCACAAGCTGACCCGCCGCCTGGCCACGGTCCGCAAGAACGGGGCCCTGGATTTCCTCCGGCCGGACGGCAAAAGCCAGGTGACCATCGAATACGCGAACGGCACCCCCCAACGGGTGGATACGGTCGTCGTTTCCACTCAGCACAAACCGGACGTCACCCACGAGACGATCCGTGAGGCCGTCATCGAGGACGTGATCAAAAAGGTGATTCCCGGAAAGATGATCGACGGCGATACCAAATACTTCATCAATCCCACCGGTAAATTCGTGGTGGGCGGGCCCATGGGCGACTGCGGTTTGACCGGCCGCAAGATCATCGTGGACACTTATGGCGGGCAGGGCAGCCACGGGGGCGGGTGCTTTTCCGGCAAGGACCCCTCCAAAGTCGACCGCAGCGCCTCCTATATGGGGCGTCACATTGCCAAAAACATTGTGGCCGCCGGGTTGGCCAAAAAATGCGAAGTGCAGGTGGCCTATGCCATTGGGGTGGCGGAACCGGTTTCCGTCATGGTGGATCTCATGGGCACCGGCGTCATCCCCAAAAAGCGCGTCAAGGAAATCATCCGCGAAGTCTTTGATCTGCGCCCGGCGGCCATTATCGAATACCTGGATCTTTTGCGGCCGATTTATCTGCCCACCGCCGCGTATGGCCATTTCGGGCGCAACGAACCCGGGTTTAGCTGGGAGAAGACCGACCGGGTGGATGAAATCCGCAATCTGGCAGGCCTTTAGGCTTAAGGGGCGGTGCTTTTTTACCGGTGGGACCTGACAGAACGGGTTTCGGGTCCTATGTTCTAACGTCGGCCAGACAACGACGACAAAGAAGGGCCGCAACACTTGGCATGACGAGAAGTTTAACCGCCCGGATAGCATCTTTTGGAAATCGTCCCGGTGGATCCGCGTCACCGCGACGCAATTGGCCGGGTTCATGATTTGACGCGACAAGGAGCTTTTTTATGACCGTGGTAAAAATGAAGGCGGCGTCGCCCGACGTTATGGCGTTGGATCTTTCTTTGCCTCACAAAGTCGCCGATCTTTCCCTGGCGGACTACGGCAACAAGGAAATGCGTTTGGCGGAAAACCAGATGCCCGGCCTCATGGCGGTGCGGGAGAAATACGGGCCCCGGCAACCCCTCAAGGGCTTGAAGGTGACCGGCAGCCTGCACATGACCATCCAGACGGCCATGCTGATCGAGACCCTCAAGGCATTGGGCGCCGACATTCGCTGGGCCAGCTGCAATATTTTTTCGACCCAGGACCATGCCGCGGCCGCCATTGCCCACAATGGATCCGCGGCCGTTTTCGCCTGGAAGGCGGAAACACTGGAAGAATACTGGTGGTGCACCGAAATGGCCCTGACCTGGCCGG
This sequence comes from uncultured Desulfobacteraceae bacterium, assembly GCA_964392545.1. Classification (GTDB taxonomy): domain Bacteria; phylum Desulfobacterota; class Desulfobacteria; order Desulfobacterales; family UBA5852; genus JABZFP01. Next base: position 3,796 of record CAYMQN010000080.1, on the reverse strand, counting down.
ACGGCAGCGGACCCGACCTGCTCGTCGACGACGGCGGTGACGCCACCTTGTTTATTCACCAGGGCGTCAAGGCGGAAAAGGATCCGTCCCTCCTGGACAAAACGTACGACAATCCGGATCTGCACTATCTGATGGGCCGTCTCAAAGCAAGCTACGCCAACGACGCCCAGCGCTGGACCCGGGTGGCCGAAAAGGTTCGCGGTGTATCCGAAGAAACCACCACGGGTGTCCACCGCCTCTACCAGCTGGCGCGGGACGGGGAATTGCTGTTCCCGGCGATCAACGTCAACGATTCGGTGACCAAGTCCAAATTCGACAACCTGTACGGATGCCGTGAATCCCTGGCCGACGGGATCAAGCGGGCCACCGACATCATGATCGCAGGCAAAATCGTGGTGGTCTGCGGATACGGGGACGTGGGCAAGGGCTGCGCGCTGTCGATGCGGGGTTACGGCGCCCGGGTCCTGGTTACGGAAATCGATCCGATCTGCGCCCTGCAGGCCGCCATGGAAGGCTTCGAGGTGGTCACCATGGAAGATGCGGCGCCCATGGGCGATATCTTCGTGACGGCCACCGGCAATTATCGCGTGATTACCGGTGACCATATGGAGCAGATGAAAAACGAAGCCATCATCTGCAATATCGGCCATTTCGACAACGAAATCGACATGGGCTATCTGGAAAAATCCCCGGCCTGCACCAAGGACACCATCAAGCCCCAGGTCGACCAATGGACCCTGGCCTCCGGGCGGGCGATCATCGTGCTGGCCGAAGGCCGCCTGGTCAACCTGGGCTGCGCCACGGGGCATCCCAGCTTCGTCATGAGCAACAGCTTCACCAACCAATGCCTGGCCCAGATCGAACTGGCGACCAGCGAACACGAAAAGCAGGTCTACACCCTGCCCAAGAAGCTCGACGAAGAAGTCGCCCGTCTGCACCTGGGCAAGCTGGGGGTGCGTTTGACAAAGCTCAATGCCGAGCAGGCCGACTATATCGGTGTCCCGGTGGAAGGACCGTTCAAACCGGATCACTACCGCTACTGAAGCACTCCGACCCCGGCACTCGATCCAAGAGCGGCCTGCGCGGGATGCCCCGTGGGCCGCTCTTTTATTGTGAGGGGCAGCTAGCCCCGCCCACCGCTCCAGCTCAGTTTGGCCTTGAGAATATCGAAATATTCGCTTTCGGGGATCTTGATCATATGAACCGGATGGGGGCTTTTCTGAATGAGAATCTGATCGATCTGGCTGATCTCGATCCCGGCCTGACCGTCGAAGGTCAGAATCATATTGGAGGAAAGCTTTTCAAGGGACATCCGAATGACGGCGCTGTCCGGGATGACGAGGGGACGATTGGTCAGGGTGAAGGGGCAGATCGGTGTCATGATGATGCCGGGGACCTTGGGGTGAATCACGGGTCCCCCGGCCGCCAGGGAGTAGGCGGTGGAACCGGTCGGGGTGGCGACGATCAAGCCGTCGGCGCGGAAGGTGGTCAGGTAGTGGTCATCGATGAAGGCTTCGATGTGCGCCAGCCGGGCCAGCGTGCTCTTGGTGACGACCACGTCGTTGAGCACGATTTCGTGGGACCGCTGCCGGCCCTTCCTGAGCACGGAAACAGCCAGGCGCATGCGTTCCTGAATGGCGAAGTCACCCTTGATCACCGCATCCGCCGCAGCGAAGAGATCGTCGGCGGCGATTTCGGCCAGAAAGCCCACCTGGCCGAACTTGACCCCCAGGATCGGTATCGGAGCCTCCCCGATCCAGCGCACGGCGCTCAAGAAGGTGCCGTCCCCTCCAAGAACGAATAGACAGGACAGGGCGTAAGGCTCCTGGGGGGCCGGGTCGCCGGTGCGGCCTTCGCCCGGGAAAGGGGGGCTGATGCGGGCCACGCCGATCTGCCGATCACGGAGCCACTGCTCCAAACGATCCGCGGTTTGCCGTGCTTCCGGGACCGGTTTGACAATGAGCCCGATGGTCGTCACGTTGCGAGCCTTTTCCCTGAGGCCATGGGGTGGGGTGGAACCGCCGCGACGTGCGGCGGGTGCCTAGACTGCCTACTGCATCGGGCATGAGCGGTCAAGCGGCAAAGCATGCCGCTGACCGCTCATGGGCAATTCGATCTTGACTCAACTGCCCATGACGACTATAAAAACAAGGTTTTCTACAGTAGTGTGCCTTTTATCTGCCACTTTTTCAAGGAGGAATGGATGATGACGAAACGATTTGGGAAATATGCCGTTTTGTTCGCACTGGTCGCCATGACCGGATTGGTTCTGTTCGGCTGTGGCCAGCAGCAGGAGCAGTCGGCCGAGACCGCCAAGGAAACCGCCCCGGCGAAAGCGTCCATGGAGCCGATCAAGTTTGGCGTGGCCGGCGCCCATAGCGGCGATCTCGCCTCCTATGGCATCCCCTCCGTCCGGGCGGCGGAACTGATTGTCAAAAAACGCAATGCCATGAACGGCATTTGCGGCCGCCAGATCGAACTGCTGGTGGAAGACGACGTCTGCAAACCCGAGGTGGCCACCAACACCGCCACCAAACTGGTCACCGACGGCGCCGATGTGGTGATGGGGCATATCTGCAGCGGGGCCACCAAGGCCGCCATGGGGATCTACAAAGAGTCCGGCGTCATCGCCATGAGCCCCTCGGCCACCAATCCGGCCCTGACCCAGAGCGGCGATTATCCCAATTTCTACCGCACCATCGCTTCCGACGATGCCCAGGCCCGTCTCGAAGTCGATTTCGCCCTGGACGTGCTCGGCCTCAAAAAGATCGCCGTGCTGCATGACAAAGGCGACTACGGCAAGGGATTGGCCGAATTCGCCAAGGGATTTCTCGAGGCCGACGAGCGCGCGGAAGTGGTGCTCTATGAAGGTATTACACCGGGTGCCGTGGACTATTCCGCCGTGGTGCAGAAAATCAAGCGTTCGGAAGCCGAGGCCGTCATCTTCGGCGGGTATCATCCGGAAGCTTCCAAGCTGGTGCAGCAGATGCGCAACGCGGGTATGGATACGGTATTCATCTCCGACGACGGCGTGAAGGACGACACGTTCATCAAGGTGGCCGGCGAGTTTGCCGAAGGCGTCTATGCCACCGGTCCGGTGGACACCTCCCAAAATCCCATCGCCGTGGAAGCCGTCGAAATGCATAAAAAGGAATACGGCGAAGAGCCGGGCGCCTTTTTCCTGAACGCCTACGCCGCCACCCTGGCCCTGCTGAACGCCATTGAAATCAGCGGTTCGACAGACTACGACGTGCTGACCAAAACCCTGCAGTCGGAGTGGGTCGCCACGCCGCTGGGGATCATCAAGTTCGATGAAAAGGGCGATGCCATCGGTGTCGGCTTTGCCATGTACCAGGTCCAGAACGGCCAGTACGTGACAGTGGAATACTAACGTCGAACCGGCACTGCCATCAGGGGTCGCACCACAGGGCGCGGACCCCTGATGTTTTTTGTCATCCAGAATTTTAGGGAAGACTATAGGGCGCGGCGGTCGGCGCAATCCCGACCTGCCGCGGCCTTTACGAGCGCATGCCTGCGCGTCGGTTTGGGGATCGATTCCGATGGATTATTTTCTTGAGCTGTTCCTCGGGGGGCTGACGCGCGGCAGCATCTATGCCCTGATCGCCCTGGGGTATACGATGGTCTACGGCATTATCGAGCTCATCAACTTCGCCCACGGCGAAATCTACATGATCGGTGCTTTCACGGGGCTCATCGTGATCAGTGTCCTGACCCTGATGGGCTGGCCCACCCTCGCCATCATCCTTCTGGCGGCAGTGGTGGCCATGATCTATTC
>CAYMQN010000079.1:0-15619 GCA_964392545.1 uncultured Desulfobacteraceae bacterium | reverse complement strand
TGGTCCTCACGGGCGCCGTCCACCTGGCCCTGTCGGTCTACCTGTGGGTGAAACGGCCGGCGGCCCTCTTTCCCGATTATTTCGGGGTGACGCCCGAGGGGCTGCTGTCGCTCATCGTGATTTCGCTCCTCTTCTTTCTGATCTCCATCTACACCCAGACCTACCTGGCCCGGTCGGGGATCCAGTCCGAGAACATCTTCACCGGGTCGATGCTCCTGTTCCTGGCCACCATGACCATGGTGACCCTGTCGGACCACATCATGGTGATGTGGATCGCCATCGAGGCCACGACCCTGGCCTCCGCCCCCCTGATCTACACCCACCGCTCGGCCGCCTCCCTGGAAGCCACCTGGAAATACGTCCTTATCTGCTCGGTGGGCATCGCGCTGGCCCTGCTGGGATCGGTGCTCATCACCGTGGCCATGGACGTGGGCGGGGTGGAATCGGCCCTGTCGTTTTCGAGCCTGACCAAGGAAGCCAAAGGGCTCGATCCCACGTGGCTCAAGATCGGGTTCGTCTTTATCCTTGTGGGTTACGGCACCAAGATGGGGCTGGCCCCCATGCACACCTGGCTGCCCGACGCCCACAGCGAGGCGCCCAGCCCGGCATCGGCGCTGCTTTCCGGCGTTCTCCTCAACTGTGCCTACCTTGGCATCTTCAAGACCAACATGATCATGCAGGCGGCGGGGTTGGGGGATTTCTCAGGCGCGATTCTGGTGGCGTTCGGACTGATATCGATCTTGGCCGCCGCCACCTTTATTCTCAAGCAAACAGAGTACAAACGGCTGCTGGCCTACTCCAGCATAGAAAACATGGGGATCATCGCTTTCGGCACCGGCATCGGAGGACTGGGCGCCCACGGCGCCCTTCTTTGCCTGATCCACCACAGCCTTATCAAGTCCTCGCTCTTTCTATGCTCAGGCAACATATTGCTGGGGTATGGCAGCCGCCTGATCGAAGATACCGGACAACTGGTTCGACGGATGCCCAAGACGTTTGTGGCGTTTCTCGGCGGTTTCGCCGGTATTTCCGGCCTACCCCCTTTCGGTCTTTTTCTGGGAGAACTGTTTATCATTATCGCCGCTTTCCGGGCCGGCCGCTATATCGAGGTGGGGCTTTTCATCCTCAGCCTTTGCGTCATTTTCGCCGGATTTGCCCAACATGTCATGAAGATAGCCTTCGATGACACCGCGGTCACAACGCAAATCGAAGAACAGCCCGCCATGGTCTGGCCACAGTACGTCCTGCTGGCGACCTCGCTGGTGCTTTGCTTGTGGCTGCCGGAAACCTTGTATCAGACGATCAGTCAGGCGGTGACGACACTCGGCGGGGGATTTTGATGGAAACGGCTTTTCTTGAGATTGGCAACGGCGAGGCGGTCGCACGGGATCGCATACCCCACCTGGCTTTTGATGAATTTCGATCGCAAGCCCTGCGCATCGCCGAAACCGGCGGCAAGGTCGTGCACTATTTCGGCTACCAGGATGGGGATGCCTTGAAGCTGTTGAGCGTTCTGCGCACCGACCGATTGCTTGTGGCCGGTTGCGACGCACCCGCGGACTATCCCTCCATGAGCCTGGTCTGCGAACGCTTTCATCTTTTTGAAAGGGAATTGGCCGAACAGTTCGCCATTCGTCCTGAAGGACACCCCTGGCTGAAGATGGTGCGCTACCATGCCAATTACCAGGGGCGGGAAGATCTATTCGGCAATGATTACTCGGAGGATATCCCCGGCAACTATCCCTACTACGCTGTCGAGGGGGAAGAAATTCACGAGGTGGCCGTAGGACCGGTGCATGCCGGGGTGATCGAACCCGGCCATTTCCGGTTCAACTGCATCGGCGAGCGGGTACTGCATCTGGAGATCCAGCTCGGATACCAGCATCGAGGCGTTGAGCAGCTTTTAAGCCACGTCGCTCCCCATCGGTTGCCGATCATTGCCGAAGGCATTGCCGGCGACACGGCTGTGGGGCACAGCCTGTGCTACGCGCAGGCCATCGAGGCCCTGACCGATACAGCACCTGACAGCGGGGCGCGCATCATTCGCACGATCGGATTGGAATTGGAGCGTTTGGCAAACCACGTCGGCGATTTGGGCGCCTTGAGCGGCGACGTCGCCTTTCTGCCGCCGGCCAACTACTGTGGACGCATGCGAGGCGATTTCCTCAACATGTCGCTTTGGATGTGCGGCAACCGATTCGGGAAAGGGCTTGTGCGTCCCGGCGGGGTGCGATATCCCATGACCGACGAAGATCGTGAAACGCTGTCCGGCAGGCTGCAAGAGTTACAACCACATGTGCGTCACACCATCGATCTGCTTTTCGCCACACCGAGTGTTCGCGCCCGTTTCGAGAAATGCGGTGCCGTATCCACCGAGGACGCCCACCATCTGGGTCTGGTGGGGCCGGCCGGCCGGGCCTGCGCCATCGCCTACGATGTGCGGCGCGATTTCCCGACAGGGCATTACGCCCAATTGGATATCCCCGCCAACACCCGGTCGAGCGGGGACGTGTATGCACGGGCCCGCATACGCGCGGACGAAGTATTGCAGTCCATGGATATCGTTGAATCCCTGTTGAAGCATCCCGTGCGGACACAATTGCAGCAGTACGAAGTGCCGAAACCAAATGCTTCCGCCATGGTGGTGACGCTCAACGAGGGCTGGCGGGGGGAAGTCTCCCACTGTGTGCTCACGGCATCGGACGGCAGTATCCTGCGGTACAAGGTCAAAGACCCCTCCTTTCACAATTGGAACGGGCTGGCCATGTCTCTTCGAGATACAGGGATTTCCGATTTTCCGCTTAACAACAAGAGCTACAACCTGTCCTACTGCGGGTTCGACCTATAGAAATGCAGATACTGGGGGAAGAAAAACCGTTATGATCAAAGTGCTGCAAAATCGATTCGAGCAGGGCTATCGCACCTCCCGATACCCCAAAGAGCCGATCCAACTGCCGGAGCGTTACCGCGGCCGGCCCACGATAAGGCAGGATGCCCCGAACGATATCATTGCGCGCTGCGCGGATAACTGCCCGCAAAGAGCTATCAATGCCGAAGAAAAGCGCATCGATTTGGGACGTTGCGTTTTTTGCGGCACCTGTGAGCACTTGTCGCAGGGGCGCTTCATACAATTTTCAAGGGATTTCGAAATCGCGACCGCCAAGCGGGAGGATTTGATTACGGATGGCGCCCTCCCTGTTCTGGCCGATCATGCCAAACAGCATTTCAAGACACTTTTCGGACGCTCACTGCAGCTGCGGCAGGTATCAGCAGGCGGCTGCAACGCTTGCGAAGCGGATCTCAACGTGCTGGCCACGCCATTTTTTGATCTTTCGCGTTTCGGTATCAATTTCGTCGCTTCCCCCCGCCACGCGGATGCCGTTGTCGTGACGGGGCCGATCTCCAAAAACATGAAAACCGCGCTCTTGCATACCTATGAAGCCGTTCCGGCTCCCAAGGCGGTCATTGCGGTCGGAAGTTGCGCCATATCCGGAGGGCCGTTTTGGGGCAGCCAGGAAATCACGGAAGGCATTGACCATTTGCTTCCCGTCGATTTGTTTATACCGGGCTGCCCGCCACATCCTCTGACCAACCTGCATGCTTTTTTGTCTTTTTTCAAATAGAGGGGGTCCCATGAAATCCTTCACCGTTGCCGATTTGATGATTCCACTTTCCGAATATGCCACCGTGTCCCAGGATGCCACGTTGTACGAGGCCATCCTGGCCTTGGAAAAGGCCCAGGAGGAATTCGACCAGACCCGCTATCGGCACCGCGCCATCCTGGTGTTCGACCAGGGCGGCAAGGTGATCGGGAAAATCAGCCAACTGGATGTCCTCAAGGCCCTGGAGCCCAAATACAACGAGTTGATGACCGACACGACCTCCCGTCTGATGGGCTTCAGCACCAAATACATTCACGGGATGCTCGAGCAGCATTCCCTCTGGGCCAGTTCACTGACCGATATCTGCCGCAAGGGCGTCGATCGCAAGATCAAGGACTTCGTTCATACTCCCCGCCCCGACGAGTACATCGACCAGAACGCGTCTTTGGCCGTGGCGATCCATCAGCTGATCGTCGGTTCGCATCAATCCCTGCTCGTGCAGGACGACACGGGCGCCATCGTCGGCATCCTGAGGCTCACCGATGTTTTCGCCGCGGTCTTCCACAAGCTCAAGGAGTGCAAAATCGACCCATAGATCGATCGGCACACGGTCGATCGGAACATACTGAAATTCGACTGAGGAGGAGGATATGACGGATGGCGTGGCCGGCCCCTCGAGCCGGATCAACTGGCGAAAACTGATTTTTCTTTTTCTGGGCATCGCGCTGTTCGTGGTGACCTATTACTCGCCGCCCTGGCCGGATGCCATCGACCCCATGGGGAAGCACTTCGAGCTGACCCGTGAAGCCAAGGGCGCCCTGGCGGTGTTCCTGCTGGCCGGCACCTGGTGGGTCTTCGAGGTGGTGCCCATCGGGATCACCAGCCTGGCCATCGGCGTTCTCCAGGCCCTGTTCCTGATCCGGCCGGCCAAGGTGGCCTTCAAGGATTTCATGGACCCGTCGGTGATGTTCATCTTCGCCTCCATCGTGATCGGTTTGGTGTTCACCAAAACCGGCCTGACGCGGCGCCTGGCCTACAAGATGCTGGCCATCGTGGGGGAAAAGACGAGCATGATCTACCTGGGGTGCTTCGTCGTCACCTCGGCCCTCACCCACATCATGGCGCACACCGCCGTGGCGGCGACGATTTATCCGCTCCTGGTGGCCATCTATTCCCTCTACGGCGAAGGGGAAAAGCCGACCAAGTTCGGCAAGGGGCTGTTTATGGGCATGGCTTACGTGGCCGGTGCCGGCAGCATCGTCACTCTTCTGGGTGCCGCCCGCGGGGCGGTGGCCTTGGGCTTCTACACGGACATCGTGGGCGAGACGGTCTCCTTTTTCCAGCTCACATACTACATGTTCCCGGTAGGCTGGGTGATGACCTTCATCCTGTGGGGTTTCTTCATGGTTGTTTTCAAGCCGGAAAAGGCCACCATCCCCGGTTTGCGCGAAAGGGCCAAGCGTCTCTATACCGAGTTGGGGCCGCTGAAGCGCAATGAAATCCTGGCCGCGTCCATCGTCGGCGCCTGTATTTTGACCCTGTCCCTGCGGTCCTTCATCCCGATCCTGGCGCCGGTGGACAAGACGGCCCTCATCCTGATTTCGACCATCCTGTTCTTCGTAACGGGCATTCTCGATATCGACGATCTGGAGTCGGTGCCCTGGAACATCATCCTGCTCTTTGCGGGGGCCATGAGCATCGGCTTCTGCCTCTGGGAGACCGGGGCGGCCAAGTGGCTGGCGGTGAACTGGCTGGTGATGTTCAAGGAGGCCAACTGGTTCGTCTTCACCATGAGCATCGCCTTTTTCGTCATGATGATGACCAATTTCATCATGAACGTGGCCGCCATCGCCATTTCCCTACCGGTGGCTTTCGTGATCGCGCCCTACCTCGGGGTCGCATCCGAAGTGATCCTGTTTGCCGCGCTCGTCGTGGCCGGCATGCCCTTTCTGCTGCTCGTGGGGGCGGCGCCCAACGCCATCGCCTACGACTCCAAGCAGTTCACCACCGGGGAGTTTTTTCTGTGGGGCATTCCGGCGAGCATTATCCTCATGGTGGTAACGGGGATTTTTGTGTATCTTGTCTGGCCGTTAATGGGGATGTCCGTCACCGTTCCGGTATAGACAGGCGATGGGCGTGAAGGCTCGCATGTGGGCCTAAGGAGGTCAAAGCCCCGGCCACCGCAAAAAAATGCGGGGCAGGGGCTTTTGCTTCGAGGTTCAGAGGCAATGAGAGGCGCGCCGGCAGGGCCGACGCCTGGCAGTCCGTCACGCTGGCACTGCATGCGCCAAGTTTGTCTTATCCATCGCGCACTCGGACACCGCTAAAGCAGATCGCATTTCAGGAGCCGGTCGCGCACCACCTCGAATACATCGCCGAAGCGCAGAAGGCCGGTCACCGTCTGCCCGTCTTTGACGATCAGGGGCTGGTGGACGCCCATGACATAGAGACTCAGGGCTTTCTCGATGTTGTCGGTTTCCTGGATGTATTCCGAGGCCTCGGGAACATGCATGGCTTCGGCCACCGTGACGGCTGCGCTGCGGGCACACACATCTTCCACCGGCTCCATCCAGAGCTTCAATTCTTTGACCGCCTTGCGGACAAAATCGTCGGACAGGGTTTGATTCTCCCGGGAGCGCTTCTCTTGCGGATAGTTGGGCTCCAGGGCCCGAAAGATATCGATCATGGTCACCTTCCCGCAAAAGGTCCCCTTCTCATCCACGACCACGGCATCCCGATGAGCGCGCTGGCCTTTGGATTGGCGCATGTTCTCAATCGCAGCAAGGACTTCCGCCAGGCGGTCCTGCTTCTTCACAGTGACGTAATCCTGGATCGGGATCATGATGTGTTTTACGCGTGTTTCTTTCACGGCGACATCTCCTTTTTTGAATCGAATTGCCCGGCTGGTCATGATCGCGGTCCCCGAAGGAGGCCTGTCCTTTATGCTTCTCCGAGGTTGTTCGCGGCAAATTCCCAATGGATCAGGTGGTCGAGAAAGGCGTCGACATAGCGGTCGCGCCGGTGTCGATAATCCAGATAATAGGCATGCTCCCAGACATCGAGGACCAGAAGGGGCTGGTGGCCCTGCAGGATCGGTGTTTCGGCATTGTCCGTCGCCTGGACGGCGAGCCGGCCTTCGGCGAGCACGAGCCAGATCCATCCGCTGCCAAACTGGCTCAAGGCGGCTTCGCTGAAGGCGTTGCGAAAGGCCGGGTAGCTTCCGAAGGATTTGTCGATCCATTCCGCCATGAGCCCCTGGGGAGGACCGCCGCCTTCGGGGGTCATGCTGTTCCAATAGAAGGTGTGGTTGAACACCTGGGCGGCATTGTTGAAAAGTGGCGATTGTGCACGGCCTTCGGGCGTATGGCTTTTGCGCATCGTTTCCAGCAGGGAGCGTTTCGCATGGGCGGTTCCCTCCGCGAGTCGATTGGCCCGCTCGACGTAGCCACGGTGATGTTGCCCGTAGTGAAAGCGCAGTGTCTCGGCGGAGATATGCGGTTCGAGGGCGGTCCTTTCATAGGGCAGATCCGGCAGCCGGAAGGGCGGTGCGTCGCCCCGGTCGCTGCGTGAGCAACCCCATCCCACCATGCCGAGCGCCGCCAGGGCACCCGTGCCGAGTGACCATTTCAGAAATGTCCGTCGTTGCATGGAACCTCCCCTGAATGAAAATACCGGTAGGTGAAAATGCCCATATATGGGGTGTGCCGTCCGCGTGCGGATTTTCAGGATGCGGCCGGGTGGTCGGCCGAAGCCTCCGGCAGGGTCGGCCTGACCTTCAAAACGATCTCCTTGCGGATTTGGACGGTACCGGGTTTGGCCCCGCGGGGCTTGGTGACATAACGGGCCCGGGTGGCCGATACGGCCACCACGCCGCCCTGGCGGGCTTTGCTGTGGTAGGCCGCCACGGCCGCAGCCGCTTTGAGCACACCCCGATCCGGGTCCTGCCCGGCGGGCACCCGAAGGAGGACGTGGCTGCCCGGTTGGCCGCGCACGTGAAACCACCAGTCATTGGGAGCGGCCGTTTTCAGGCTTAACCGGTCGTTGTCTTCATCGGTGCGGCCCGCCAGCACGATCCAGCCGCCGGGCAGACGATATTCAAAGACCCGCGCGGGGGACGCTTGAAGCCTGGATCGGTGGGCCGAGGTCATGATGCGCTTTCCGTCCCCTGCCGCACAGGGGCTGTCGTTCATTCGGGCGGCGGCGCCCCGCGGTTGGACCGCTGAAACCACCCTGTTCCGCTTGCTGCCATGAAAGTATAAGGGGGAGCGGCGAAAAAAGTCAACGTCCGATCAGCGGTGTGCATATGCCGCGGTCGGGGAAGTCCGGGTCCGAGGGCCTGATTTGAGGGCTTCGATATGCTGTGCCTTGAGACATCCCATGGTATGCCCCAAACTGTAGGCCAAGTAGTATTTCTTGACATTGGCGACGTAGCGAATCGTTTCCCGGCCGATCAGGTGAAGGGCCGCAATTTCCGTGTTCTGCAGCCAGCGGTTGGGGTCGTGGCCGAGCCTCTGGGCCAAGCTGCGGCACTGTTCAATGCGGTTCGGCCCGGCATTGTAGGCGGCCAGGATAAAGCGGATGCGGTCGTGCAGCGAAATGGCGGGATCGGAAAAATAAACGTCCCGCAGTTGCGCCAAATATTTGGCCCCGGCGTGAATGTTGTTTTCGGGATCCATGATATCGCTGATGGCGATGCGGTCGTCGCGGGAGGTGGACGGCAACACTTGCATCAGACCGATGGCGCCGGCGTGGGAGCGGCGATTGTGCTGCATTTCCGACTCTTGAAAAGCGATGGCCGCGAGCAGCATCCAATCGAAGTCGTAGCGGGCGCCGTATTTGCGGAAAAGGGGCACGTAGCGGGAGAATTTGGCCTGGTCGGTGAGCGCCAGGGGATTGTCGATCCATCGCGTTTGTTTGAAATACTGGCGGTAGTAAATATTGCCGAAGTGCGAGCCCCGCCGACGTTTGCGGAGAAAATCGTTCAAACGCGCCTTGAGTTCGGGATTGTTTTTGCGGACCATCCAGGCGATGGGGATGTGTTCACTGATCTCGGGGAATTCGTGGATGCGAATGTTGGGCAAGGCTTCCGCCCACACACGGGCGATGTGGCTTTCGACGATGCTCAGCGCGATGATGCCGGCATCGACCAGTTCCAGAACATCTTCGCTGCTGAGGATGGCATTGGTCTTGATCACTTCCATGGGTGCTAGATCGCGGACGAGGAGACGGTTGTTGATTCGCCGAAGGGTTTTGCTGTCCGACCATCCTGGCTGGACATGGACGGTGCGCGCACTCAGATCTTCGATGCGCCGAATCGGCGCTTCTCCTGAGTGCGAAACCAGGACTTCGCTGACACTCTTCAGATAGGGAATCGTAAAGTCCACTTTGCGGCTCAATTGGGGCGTCCTGCGGATCCCGGCGGCCACGATATCGCCGATTCCGGCCAGGAGGCACGGAACGAGGAGGTTCTCGGGGATCGGCATGATTTCGACGACCACGGGAAGCCTTCGATAGGTCGGGGCCGCATTCAGATAGGCTTCGAAATCCTGCATCAAACGGTATTCGAAGCCGAAGCCCTGGCCGTGGGCGATGAAGTAGGTGGACGGCGCGTAGGTCGTCAGCACGCGGATGGTTTTGCGCCGCTGCATATCGGGAAGATCTCCGGTCGGCAGCTTCTGCACCCGGGACAGTTGCGGGATGATGGTGCGAAGGGTGCGCTCATCGTAATCATACGCCAGTTTGCAGAATTCTTCACTCAGCGATACCCGCGAATCGTGGCGGTTGGCTTGGGCGGGTTTCCAGATGTTGCGCATGTAGGGCGAGTAGGGGGCGGTGAGCGGCAGGTAGATATACCCCAGGGCCTTGGCTTCTTTCCTCTCGGGCGCATCTTTGGCAAACACGGCGGCCCAGTTGTTGCCCACGAAAGCAATCCGGATCCAGTCACCGGGCTGCAACAGCATCCGGAGGTCGGAATCGATGTTGCGGGAGGACATGACGGCCGCAGGGCTGTAGACCGTTCGCAGATGGCCCCAGGATTGATCCGCCGAGGGCGGATGGGCGGCCGGAACCAGCAGCATGAGCCCCAGAAGCCCGATGGTCTTTGCAAGATGCCTCATTGAGACAAAATAGGCTGCGAACCGCCGATTGGTCAAGTTCAAAGCAGCGCTACAAGACATCGGGCAGGAGACGGCACCCGCATCAGGTCCTGACACCGCGCAGGCCCGTTTTTTGGATGCCGTGCAGAAAAGCGCGGGTGAGAACGGCATCCGCCGGGCAATCGGTCACCCGGCCCAGGGCATCCACCCTGCGAAGAACGCCATCGGCCAGGAACCAGCGCAATAACTGGCGTCCGATGGCATAGCGATTGCCTGAAAGCGGGGCAGGCGGATCGGGCATCGACGCCGGAGCGGGGAGCCTTCCCTCCGTATCCACACACTGCTTCATGAAATTGAGGGCGCGGGTCAGGCGCAACAGGGTCGCGCTGTGCAGCCGATGGGTGACGTGGTCGATCGGAAGGGCACTCGAGCGCCAGGCCAGGGGAGAGGCGGGCAACAGCCCCGAGACACGGCAGCGGATGAAATCCAAGCTGTCCGGAGCCGGGTAATAGATCGAAAGGCCTGCCAACACGCGCCGCGGCGCCAGGAAAAGCAGATCCTCAACCGAGGCCAAGGGATCCTGATCCGGAGCACCGGCAATGAGATAACCAACGGCGGTCATGCCGTTTTGTTCCGCCCACCCCAAAACACGATCGACGTCACGGTTGACCGATTTGCGGTGAAAGCGTTCGAGCTGACGGGGGTTGCAGGTGGCCAGGGAGAGATTCAACTGAAGGAAGCCGGCCCGCCGCATGCGCCGGACCAGGGATGCATCCAGAGACGGGGGGTATAGGCCGTTCATGGCGCGCAGTTCCGGCGGATATCCGGCAAACAGATCGGTTATTCGGAAGAGCAGGTCGGCGAACCAGTCGCGATCCATGGAGAGGTTCTCATCCTCGAAATCGATCATGCCGATGGCATGTCGGCCCGCCGCCCGGGCGATCTCGCCAAGGACATGGGCGACACTGCGGCGACGGTAGGGGATTTTCGAACGGGCCCCCATGCAGCAGTAGGAGCAGGTCATGGGACACCCCCGGCTGGCGGCAATGGCCAGGGAGATTCCCCCCTTGCGCCGATAATAACGGGTATTGAGCAGATCGAGGGGCGGGGTGGGGAATTGGTTCAGGTCCCTGGCGTAGACCGGTGGGTTGATGTGGCGTCGTCCGCTCGGGTCGTCAAAGGCAATTCCCGGAACCTCCGCGAGACCCGTATGGCGCTGCAGGGCTTTGGCCAAAGAGGGCAGCGTGGCTTCGCCGTCGCCCCGCAGGACGAAATCGATGCCCGGATGGTCCAGGATGCGATCCGGAAAAACGGTGGGGTGATGCCCGCCCAGGACAACGAAGGCTTCCGGGCAACGTTTCTTTACCGCTTGCGCACAGGCCAGGGCCATGTCTTCGTAGGTGGAGAACAGGGAAGAAATGCCGATCAGAAACGCGCCGGAACGTCCCGCCAAATCGGCCACGGTGTCCAGGGCGTAGCCGAAATGATGATATCCGCTGAAAAGGGCAAATGGGGACAGGTCGCCTGCGGGATAGACGGCCGACAGATCATCGAGGGGGGCGGGCAGCGGTTGCGGGCGTGATTTGCCCCGCGCCAGGGCATCCAGCAGGGCCACGCGGAAGCCCTCCTGTCGCAGGACGGCGGCAATCGAGAGCAGTCCATAGGGGAGGGTGCGTTTGACGGTCAGATAAAAGTCCCTGATCGGGGGTTGGATCAAGAGGATATCGCAGGGCCGATCCCCCGTGACGGCTCTAGCGGCGGAAAGGGATGCATCCCGTGCACGCGTCACGCGTCACTGTCCGCCGCAACCGCAACCGCATCCCCCGCCGCATCCGTTTTGTTCGGCGGCCTGGGCCATGGCCCGAACGACTTCACGCGGTTCGGGGTCCTCGACGGCAACAATCGTGATGTGCAGGTCGAGGTCTTCCCGGGCCTCGTTCAAGTGGAGGGCGTCGCACAGGGGTTTTTGCAGATGGGCCAGCATCCGGGACGTCTTTTCGCGCGGGATGGACAGGCGGCACCGCTCACCGGGTGATTTGTGCAGCAGTTCAAACTCGAACGGGCACAAACCTTCGCTGGCCGTACCCACAATGAATTCGAAGGGCAAGGGCCGTTCGTCCGATTGAATGTGAAGGGTGACTTTTTTCAAATGGTCCACAACGGTGGTCATGATCGTTCCTTGAAATGGTTAAAGCAGAAAACGCCTTCAGCACCGGTCCAATCCGTGCCGTCGCTCGCACGAAGATAATAGCTACGAATGAGGTGGCTGGCAACCGGCGCCGCGGCTTCGGATGGCGCGTTTTTCATCCACCGTCAGGCCGGCAGCCTGCCGCCCGTTTCGGCGGGGTCCGGGATCAGGCGGCCGGCCCCTTCAGCCAGTCGACCAGGGCTTTGATCCGATCAGCCTGGGGTTGGGTCAGGTTCTTGAACTGGACCCCGATGCCGTCTTCCGTAATGTAGATCACATCGCCATAGACTCTGAAAATATCGGGGAATTTGGGGTGTGAAAAGGCCAGTGCAAGTTCGTCACCGACTTTGAAATCGTCCTGGGTGGTGATGAAGACGCCCTTCGGATTGATATCTTCGATGTAATCGGTATAAAACCGGTTGCCCACGGAGAAATTGACGATGAGCGAAGAGGGTTTGCGGGGCTGGTCCGGGCTGCGGGGGCTCGTGATGCGGAGGCTTTGCCCCCCTTCAGGCCTTTTGTGACGATAGAGCAGTTCTTCGGCCAGACGCAGCATGATCAACTGCTGTTTTTCCGACATGCCGACCACCGTCTGAATCAGACGGGAGAGGGTAACGTTGTATTTGCGTCCCTCTTGTTCGGTGGGGGCCATGTCGTCTTCCTTCTGCCGGCGGCAACCAGTGGTGCGGTGTGGTGATCAAGCATGATTGAATCATATTTTGGCGTCTTTTTCAAACAGGAAGGTGTGGCCACCGACACTGCCGGGTTCCCCGCCGGTGGGTCCGGGCAAAGTTCAACGGCTGGGATTCAGGAAGATTTCCAACCGCTCGACGACCAGGGAACAGGTGAGGGTCAAGACCAGGTAGAGCACCGTGACCGTGATCCAGATTTCAAATGTCAGATAGGTGGAGGCCATCAGTTCCATGCCCCGAAAGGTCAGTTCCTGGATGGATATGACCGAAACGATGGCCGAATCCTTGATGGTGGAAATGAACTGACCCGACAGCGGGGGCAGAATGCGCCGGATCGCCTGGGGGCCGACGACATGCACCAATTGCTGGCGGCGGGTAAGCCCGAGGGCCGCGGAGGCTTCCCACTGGCCGGTTTCGATGGACTGGACGCCCGCGCGGACAATTTCGGTGATATAGGCCCCTTCGAACAAGGACAAGGTAATCAGGGCGGAGAGAAAAGCCGGCAGGCTGGAGGGCGGTGCCAGCAGCAGGGCCAGCAGCCGCTGGACGCCGGGGGAGGCGTCTTCGGCCATACCCTGGACGCCCAGGATGGGCATCAACTGGTCGCTGACAAAAAAATAGAAGATAAAAATCAGGACGAGGGGCGGTGTGTTGCGGATCAATTCAACATAGGTGGTGCCGACCATGCGGCGGAACGGACGCAGACTGACCCTGGCGAGCCCCATCCCCACGCCGATCAACGACGCCAGGATGGTGCCCCAGATGCTCAGGCGAATGGTATTGAGAAACCCAAGGGTGAGGCTGCTCAGAACCCAGCGGTCTTCGCCGGCATCGAAGCGCAAGAGATACTGGGGCATCAATTCCCAGCGCCAGTTGTAGTGCAGTTCGGCGGACAGGCGGTGGTAGACGTAATAAACCAATGCCAGCAGCAGCAGGCCGAGAACGATATCGATGGGGGATATGCGTCGCTTGAAGACGATCACCGGTTCAGGAGTCCTTTTTTGCGGTTGGTCCGCCTCCGGAGGCTGGACATCGCGTGTCCGCCCTCCGGAGGCCGTCCGCGGCGATACGCATTACTGCAACCGGTCTTTCCAGTCCTGGGTCTTGAACCAGTAGGCCTTCCGTTCGGCCAGCCAGCCCTCGGCGGTGACATAGCGGATCCAATTGTTGAAATAATTCAACGTGTCGGGGTCGCCCTTGCGAACGGCGAATCCGATGGGCTCCTTGGTGAAGGTTTCCTCGATGGGTAAAAACAGCCTTTCCGGGTGTTCGATGGCCTGAAAGGCCGGGGTGGGGGCGGAGGCGATGGCGGCGTGGGCCTTGCCGTTGAGGACTTCCTGATAGATCTGGGCCTCACCGTCAAATTGGCGCAAGGTGGCCTGGGGCATGTATTTTCTGGCGGCCATCACCGAGGTGGAGCCCAACTTGACCGCCAGGACCACCTCGGGCCGGTTGAAATCATCGAGGGCATCGAATCCGGCGGCCAGGGTTTTGTTGGCCACCAGCGACATGCCCGAGTAGTCGTAGGGGTCCGTGAAATTGACTTTCAGGTTGCGGCTGGGGATGATGCCCATGCCGCCGATGATGACATCGAATTTGCCGGTCAGCAGGGCCGGGATGATGCCGGACCATTTGGTGGGCACAAATTCGACCTTGACGCCCATGTCGGCGGCCAGGCGCGTGGCGACGTCGATTTCGAAACCGATCAGTTGCCCGGTTTTATCGCGCATGGCCCATGGCACGAAGGTGTCCATGCCGACGCGCAGCACCCCTTTGCGCTGGGCCTGTTCCAGGGTGCTTTCCTGAACCAACTGCTGTTGAATCTGGCCCGCATCCAGCGGGCCGGCCAGCATCAGGATCACAAGGACGATGAAAAGGGTTCGCGAAGCCAGTGAGGGTTGCATCATAAGAGCTCCTTTGTCTGCAAGGGTTATTCTTTGCGTCATACTTCCCGCGGCATTCCCGGAGGTCAGCCCGTTGTCCGCAGGCGGCGCTCCAACAGATTGATCAGCAGCGAGAGCGTGACGGTCACCACGAGATAAATGGCCGCCACCAGGAACCAGACTTCGAAGACCAGATAGGTTTCCGCAATGATGGATTGGGCCTGCATGGACAGATCATAAATGGCGATGGTGCTGACCAGGGCCGAATCCTTGATCAGCGAAATGGCCTGACTGGCCAGGGGCGGCAGGATGCGGCGCGTGGCCTGGGGCAGGATCACGTGGCGGTAGGTCTGGGACATTGAAAACCCCAGGCTGTAGGCCGCCTCCCACTGGCCCCGGTGAATGGAGACGATCCCGGCCCGGAAAATTTCCGAGGCGTAGGCGCCCTCGAACAGGCTCAGCGCCAGGACGGCCGAGGTGAAGCGGCTCAGATCGAAGACCGGGGCCACCACGAAATAGATAAAGAAAAGCTGCACCAAAAGCGGTGTGTTGCGGATGCTTTCGAGATAGGCGCGGGAGACCAGATTGCCCATGAAGGAGCGGGACAGGCGCAAAAAAGCCGCTGTCAGGCCGAGCAGCACGGCCAGCACAAGGCTGATTGCCGTGATTTTCAGGGTTACGGCCAGGCCTTCAAGGAGGGGTCCCGCGATCCAGCGGCCCTCATCGATGGTGAAAAGGAAGCGCGGAACCCGGTACCACTGCCAGTAGTAGCCCAGTGTCTCGGAGCCTCGGACCAGAACCCAGACCAGCAGACCGGACAAGGCCAGGAACTTGAGGGTGTCCAGCCAGGGATGCCGTCTGATGCCGGCGCCGATTTGCGTCCAAAGGGTCATGGCAAGCGTGTTTCGGAGTGGGGCGGAAGCCGAGGCCGAAGGGGTTCAGGCGGCACCGCATGGGATTGCGCCGTGTATAGCAGCAACGGGTGGGAATGTAAAGGTACGGGCGGTGTATCCCAAGGTCGGCTATGGCTTGCGGGGGCGTCTTGCGCCCTTTGCGTTGCAGGCTTTGCGTCCGGGGGTGCGGGAATGGGGGGAAGGGGGCCGGACGGTGTCCTTTTGACGCTGTTTTTGTGTACGATTCTTTTCCACCCAAAGAGGGC
>CAYMQN010000078.1:0-15718 GCA_964392545.1 uncultured Desulfobacteraceae bacterium | reverse complement strand
GCCCCACCAGCCGGGGGTCAAGGCCAACGACCATACGGACAAGGTGGCCTGCCAGAGCTGCCACATTCCGGAGTTCGCCCGGGTCAACCCCACCAAGATGTTCTGGGACTGGTCCACGGCCGGCAAGAAAAAGGGCGGCAAGCCCTTCGCCGAGAAGGGGCCCCACGGCAAAGCGGTCTACGACACCAAGAAGGGCGATTTCCGCTGGGATAAGAATGTCCAGCCGGCCTATTACTGGTTCAACGGCTCGATTAACGCCATCACCGCCCGGGACACCGTCGATCCCTCCCAGGTGGTGGACATCAACTGGCCGGTGGGCAGCCGCAACGACCCCAACGCCCGTATCTTTCCCTTCAAGGTGCACGAGGGCCGTCAGCCCTACGACAAGATCAACAAGAACCTGTTGATCCCGAAACTCTTCGGCAAGAAGGGTTCCGGCGCCTACTGGGCCGACTACGACTGGAAGAAGGCCCTGGAAAACGGCATGCAGGCCGCGGGCCTGACCTTCAGTGGGGAATTCGATTTCGTCGACACCCGCTATGTCTTTCCCATCACCCACATGGTGGCCCCCAAGGAAAATGTCGTGGCCTGCATCGAATGCCACAGCCCCGAGGGGCGCCTGGCCTCCCTGAGCGGCTTCTACATGCCGGGACGGGACAGCTTCAAGGCCATCAACATCATGGGCTGGGTGCTGGTCCTGGGCACCCTGGTGGGGGTCAGCTTTCACGGCCTGGGGCGCGCCATTTCCCGACGCCGCAAGGAGGATTAAACGATGAGAGGCAATAAAATGGTCAACACCTATCTCTACACCCGCTACGAGCGGTTCTGGCACTGGCTGCAGACGGCGCTGATCGTCATTCTGCTGGTGACCGGCTTCGAGGTGGACGGCCTCTACACCCTGCTCGGCTACAAGGCCGCCTCCGATATCCACAATTTCGTGGGGCTGACCTGGCTGATCGCCTTCGCCTTCTTCGTCTTCTGGCTGCTGACCACCGGCGAATGGAAGCAGTACGTGCCCACCACCAAGAAGATGTTCACCGTGATCCACTATTACATGTTCGGCATCTTCCGGGGCGATCCGCACCCGGTGCCCAAACGCAAGGAGGCCAAGCACAACCCCCTGCAGCGCATCGCCTACCTCTCCGTGGCGGCCTTCCTCCTGCCGATCCAGATGATTTCAGGCTTCCTCTACTGGAGCTACAACTCCTGGTCGGCCTGGGGGCTGGACTGGCTCAGCCTCGAGGTGGTGGCCGCCGTGCACATCCTGGGCGCTTTCGGTGTGCTCAGCTTTCTCATCGGTCATGTCTACATGACCACCACCGGCCATACGCTTTTCGCCCACATCCGGGCCATGATCACCGGCTGGGAGGAGATCCCGGAGGACGTCGAGCTGGAAGACTGGGAAAAGCGCCGGCGGCAGGGCGGCCCGGCTCCCGAGGCGGAGACCGCTTCCAGTTCCGGCTGAAGCCTTTCTGCAAAGGGGCGTGCGAAAAACCGCATCTTCCCAGGGGTATCCCCACCCCGGCGGGCCGCACCGGTCGATACCGGCGCGGCCCGCTTTTTTGTTGCCTGCCATTCCCCACAAACAGCGTCAACCCTCCTTGGCGGGTTCCCTTGATATTTGCGGGGACTGCTTTGCGGTGTGCCCGTTTGCTTGGTTCAAGGTCCCCCTTTGTTTCCGGCAATTGATGCTTAGAATGATGACTACGGCCATCTAACTGACGCTCCAGGCGGAGCGCGGCAAGCGGAGGTGACATCATGTGGGAGTATTCGGAAAAGGTCAAAGAGCATTTTCTCCATCCCCGCAATGTGGGCGTCATCGAGGACGCCGACGGGGTGGGCGAAGTGGGGTCGCTGGCCTGCGGCGATGCGTTGACCCTCTATTTCAAGCTGGACGACAGCGGGCGGATCAGCGACGCCAAGTTTTTGACCTTCGGATGTGCCAGCGCCATCGCCTCGTCTTCGGCGCTGACGGAGATGATCATCGGCAAAACCCTGGATGAGGCGGAACAAATCACCAACGACGACATCGCCGCCTTCCTGGGGGAGCTTCCCAAGGAGAAAATGCACTGCTCGGTCATGGGCAAGGAAGCCCTCGACAAGGCCATCGCCAACTACCGCGGCGAAGCGCCCAAAGAGGTCGAGGGCAATATCGTCTGCGAATGCTTCGGCATTACCGACCGTGAAATCGAGAAAACCGTTCGAGAACATCGCCTGACCTCCATCGAGGACGTCACCGGCTTTCTCAAGGCCGGCGGCGGCTGCGGCAAGTGCCATGACGACATCCAGGCCATCATGGACAAGGTCTTCGGCCAGCCGGTGCGCATTCAGCCCGCCCCCCAGGAGACGCTGACCAACATCCAGAAAATCCGCATGATCGAGGATACCCTCGAGCGGGAGATCAAGCCGGCCCTGCGTCAGGACGGCGGTGACATCGAACTGGTGGACGTGGACGGGGTGCGGGTCATGGTGCGGCTGCGGGGGACCTGCGCCGGGTGCAAGGCCTCCCAGGCGACCCTCAAGAACGTCGTGGAAGCCAAGCTGCGGGAGCTGGTGACCCGGGACCTGGTGGTGGAGGAGGTGGTGTCATGAAAACGATCTACGTCGACAACAATGCCACGACCCGGACGGCCCCCGAAGTGGTGGAGGCCATGCTGCCCTATTTTACCGAGCGCTACGGCAACGCCTCCAGCATGCACAGTTTCGGGGGGGGCCTGATCGTCGATATCCGGCGGGCCCGCCAGCAGGTGGCCGATCTGATCGGGGCCCGGCCGGAGGAGATTCTGTTTACCAGCGGCGGCACCGAAAGCGACGCCACGGCGATCCACGCCGCGGTGCAGTCCAATCCCGACAAGCGCCACATCGTCACCACCCGGGTGGAGCACCCGGCCATCAAAAACCTTTTCGAACAATACGGAAAAAACGGCTACCGGGTCACCTTCATTCCGGTGGACGGGCAGGGACGGCTCGATCGGGAGGCACTCGTGAAAAGCCTCGACGACGATACGGCCGTGGTGAGCATCATGTGGGCCAACAACGAAACGGGCGTCATCAATCCCATGGACGAGCTGTCCCGGGAAATCCGGTCGCGCGGCATTCTCCTGCATACGGATGCGGTCCAGGCCGTGGGCAAGCTGCCCATCGACGTGTCCCGCACCGAAGTCGACCTGTTGTCCATGTCGGGCCATAAATTCCACGGCCCCAAAGGCATCGGCGCGCTTTACATCCGCAAGGGGACCAAATTCAAACCCCTGGTGGTGGGCGGCCACCAGGAAGGGGGCCGGCGGGCCGGCACCGAAAACGTGCCCGGCATCGTGGGGATGGGCAGGGCCAGCGAACTGGCCTCGGGCTATCTGGACGATGTGGGCACCCGTGTGCGCAAGCTGCGCGACAAGCTGGAAAAGGCCCTGATCGAGGCCGTGCCCCGCGCCATGGTCAACGGCGGGGAGGCCGAGCGGCTGCCCAACACCGCCAGCATCGCCTTCGAATTCGTGGAGGGCGAGGCCATCCTGCTCATGATGAACGAGCTGGGGATCTGCGCCTCCTCCGGCTCGGCCTGCACTTCGGGCTCCCTGGAACCCTCCCATGTGCTGCGCGCCATGGGGGTGCCCTTCACCGCGGCCCACGGCTCCATCCGCTTCAGCTTGAGCCACTACACCACCGAAGCGGAAGTCGACACGATCATCGCCGAGATGCCCCCCCTCATCGAGCGCCTGCGTCAGATGTCGCCCTTCTGGAAGCAGGCCCTCGAAGGCACGCTGTGCCAGACGGAGAAATTAGGGTCATGACCCCCTTAACAGACTGTGGATAAACGGCGCCTCAGGCCGCAATGTCCCGCCGTAGGCGGGATTGCCGCCCTCGCGAAACGGCGCTGCAACCCTGATGGTTGCTGCGCATTTCGCATCGGACGGCGCCTTGCCTTTCGACCCGATGCTTGTTTATCCACAGCCTGTTAAGCGGTACTTTTTGTTGAAGGCCACCGGGTGGTAGGACATCTTGGCTTTGCGCAGGCCCGGGTCGCCGAGGTCCTGCTCGCGGTTGACGAAGCGGAACCGGCCCTCGAGGCTTGCCAGGAACATCTGGTTGATGGCCTGGTAGATGCCCTTGTGGGCCGGGCAGCCTTTTTCGAAGTGGATGACCACCGTGTCCCTGTCCAGGGGTTCGGCAATGGTGTAGGCGACGATGAGCCCTTCCACCGTAATAGCGCCCCCCAGCAGTTCCGGAAAATGCTTCCAGCTGATAAAAACCCGCTGAATGGCGCGATTTTCCGCCGCCAGCACCTCCGAATCCTCGCAGTCGCGCCAGGTGCACCAGTCGTCCTGCAGGGCCAGGGCTTCATCGATCATGGCCGCGGAAAAGGACTCGAAGCGATGGGTACTCTGGTTTTTGAACTGATTGAGGAGGTTTTTCTTCTTGTGGAAGCGGTTTCCGCTCAGGGCGACGAGTTCTTCCACGTCGTAGACGTAGTCCCAGTTGGCGCGGTCTTCCTCGATCGCCAGGTCTTGAATGGGCTGTTCGCGCCATAGTTCGGCCAATACTTCGGGAACCCGCTTGAAACCGGTAGCCAGCATGTCCCGATCGAGGACCGCCGGCCAGTCGATGTGCTGCCAAGGGCCCACCGGCGCCCAGTAGACAAGGTGGGGATCGGTTTGGCGCAGCCAGACCAGGTCGTCCTGGAAAGCCCACTCCAGCCCGTATTCCCGGGCCCATCCCCAAATATTGACGAAGCTGTAGTCGGAGGCCACCTGGGGGGTCTGGAGCAAATGCTGTTGGTAGGCGTCGGCCCGCTCGAGTTCAATAGGCGTGAAGTCCAATGGTGTTTTCCTTTCTTCAGGAACGGCTGTGCGGCCCGCCCGTTTCCCGCGCCGGGGCCCCCGGGGAGGCCTGGCTATCCAGCCGGACCGCCAGTTCGCGCCCGGTTTCATAGGCTTGCTGCAGGTAGTCCGGATGCTCCAGGATATCGTTTTCGAAATCGAGGCCGCGATACAGCAGCGATTTCCAGAGCCGGGTGTCGATCACGTCGAAAAAATAGCGCACGGTCAAAAGTGCCCCGTCAAAGAGCTTCCGGCCCCTGGTGGCACCGGCGGAAATGAAAAGGCCCTGGCGCGTTGCGGGCCACTCTCCCTTGGGCAGCCCCTCGATCCAGTATTTCTTGACCCACAGGGACTGGCAGCGGTCCATGAAGATCTTGGTGTGGGCACTGACCGTGTAGAAAAAAATGGGCGAGGCCAGCATGATGCCCGCGGAGGTCAGGATGCGGTCGCGGACCTCCTGAAACCCGTCCTGGATGACGCATTCGCCTGCGCGGGTGCAGCCGTAGATCTCCATGCACGGGGCCATTTTGACGTCCCGCAGGACGATTTCGGTGACGGCGGCGCCCTGGTCACGGGCGCCGGCCACGGCCTGCTGCAGCAGGCGGGCCGTGTTGCCCTGGCGCCGCGGGCTGCCGTAGAGGGCGGTGATGTGTGTCATGGGGCTCAGGTCCGGTTTGACGTTTCGCCTTCCACGGGAAGCGCCAGCTTCAGGCCCACGGGGCAATGATCGGAGCCGTAGATGGCATTGTCGATAAAGGCTTCGGCGACTTCGTCGTTTTCAACCATGTTGCGGGTGACGAAGAAGTAATCGATGCGCCATCCGGCATTGCGCTCGCGGGCCTTGAAGCGGTAGGTCCACCAGGAATACGTGACGTCAGCGGGATGGAAATGGCGGAAGGTGTCGACCCAGCCGTCGGCCGTGATGCGGTCCAGCCAGTCGCGTTCGATGCGCAGAAAACCGGATGTCTTGGCATTGGCCCGGGGGTTTTTCAGATCGATGTCATTGTGCGCGGTGTTGTAATCGCCGGTGACCACCACGCGCCGCCCTTCGTTTTTGTAGCGGTCCGCATAGGCGAAGAAGGCCTCGTAGAAATCGAGTTTGTAGCGCAGCCGTTCGTCGCCCATCTGCCCGTTGGGGAAGTAGACGTTGAAAAAGACGAAGCGGCCGAAATCCAGCTCCAGAATGCGGCCCTCCTCGTCGAAGCGCGGCTCCCCGATGCCGTGCCGCACGCTGAGCGGCGTGTGGCGGGTGTAGACCCCCACCCCGCTGTATCCCTTCTTGGCCGTACAATGGGACCAGTAGGCCGAATAGTCGGCCAGGTGGATCATCGGGCGGGTCAACTGGTGGTCCTGGAGTTTGGTTTCCTGAATGGCCAGGATGTCCGCATCGAGGGTGCGCGCCGTGTCCTCGAAGCCTTTGTTCATAACGGCCCGCAGGCCGTTGACATTCCATGAAATCAGTTTCAACGTCGATCGCTTCCTTTGGTTGCTGTTGACGGCGGCCAATGCGGGACGGACACGGCCGCGCGAAGCGGTATGCCGGGCTGCCTATCACGGCCGGCCGGGTTTGACAACCGACCGCCGTATGCCCATTATGAGAGCATCTTCAACCGGACGAAAATGTCTCCTCCGCCTTCGTCCGCCCACGGGGAGTTTGCGATGATCGTGTACGATGGCACCTACCGCTGGAAGGGCAGCACGGCCTCCCAAAAACGGCCCATCAGTTGGTGGCGAAGCGCCTACAGGCTGCGTATCATCGATGTTTCCCGCGGCGGTCGGGATGTGGTTTTTCTCAAACCCCACATGGTGCTCTTTACGGATACGGGGGAAGGCGCCTCCGTCACCAATTGCCTACCCGATCTCGCCAAACAGATCTGCGAGGATTTCAACCTCGACTTGAACCGGGTGTTATGGGTGGAGGATCGGCCGGACGAAGCGCATCGATACCAGGTCGCCATGTTTCATCCGGTGGCCCGTCTGTCCGGTGAGCTTTTGTATCAGGTGGACTGGCGTGAAGCCGCCCCCGGGGAATTGCGTTTGATCGAATCCCATGGTGCCTGAGGCTCCCGGCCAAGAGCTGGGCCGGGGAACCGGGTGCTTGCCGAAGACGCTGCCTCTATCCGATACAAGCGTCCAACAGACCGCGCCATTCTTCCTGGCGGCTTTCCGCTGCCGTGTCCCGCAGGGAAGCCAGGCATTCCCGCACGATGGCCGTCTTGGGCCTCGGGCTGGCCAGTTGCGATTCGACGGTGCGGATGTCGGCCATGATTTCCGCCAGCGCCTCGAAGTCCAGCCCGCTTTGACCGAGTTCCGACTTGAGCCGGGTCAGGATGCGCTCGACCCGTTCGCAGCGGGGGGCGTCCAGGGGCGAATCGGTGCCCAGCCGCAGGGTTTGGGTTTCCTGGTCCTCGTCCCCGCCAAGTGCTGCGAGGCCCGCTTCGCTGAGGCCGATCCCCCCCGACAGGGTTCGGATTTCGACAAGCCCCGATGCGATCAGGTCCTCGGCCGCTTTGGCGCTGTCATCGCGATCGAGTCCAATGGCCTCCCCAATGGTATACATGGAAACCTGGGCTTCCGGTGCGTCTGCGGTGGATCGGTGAAGTTCCATCAACAGCGCGCGAGCGGTGGCGTCGAGTTCGGCAGGCAGCTTCAATCGCTCGTCTCCTTGCGGGAATGGCCTATGGGGGTATGGTGCCGCCGAAGCAATCGGGCGTTGCGGTCTGGACGGCCCGTTCGGCTGCGACAGGCCCTGGGGAAAAATCGGTTCACGCCGTCGGCGGGTCCGGCGCCGCATCTTCCCCGCGCCGGGCCTGGCAGTCTCGGCAGAAGCCTACGAATTCTATCCGATGACTCAGAACACGGAAATCGGTCTTTGTCTGAAGGGCGCGTTCCAATGCGTCGATGACCTCCAGGGGGGCGTCGAAAAGGCGGTCGCAACCCAGGCAGCGCATGTGGTAGTGGTTTTGGGCCTCGCCGTCGAAGCGCTTCAGGTTGCCGGCGCTGGCGATGGTCTGGATTTCGCCCAGTTCGCTCAGGATTTCGAGGTTGCGGTAGACCGTACCCAGGCTGATGCGGGGCAGCTTCTGTTTGACGCGGCTGTACAAGTCGTCGGCACTGGGATGCCGGTCGGTGGCGCGCAACTCTTCCAGGATCACCTGTCGCTGGCGCGTCATGCGTAACGGGCGTTCTTTCAGCAAAAAACCGGCCTCCTTCTGAATTCGGTCGAATCCGCAACATCGCCCACGGCGGAGCGTTTCAGCGCTCATCCATGGGAACGAAGCTGCATTCCTCCGGGCCGCAATAGTCCCCGATATAGTCGGATTTGGGACGATACAAGGCCGGCTTGGGGGCGGCCTCGGCGTATTGCTCTTCAACGACGTGGGCGCACCAGCCGGCAACGCGGGACATGGCAAACAGGGGCGAGAAAAGGTCGATCGCGATCCCCATGGCATAGTACAGCGAGGCGCTGTAGAAGTCGACGTTGACGTAGATATCGACCCCCTTCTTTTCCTTGAACAGCGCTTTGCCGCGTTCTTCCAGCTTGCGGGAGATTTCGTACCATTGGGGCTGGCCGATGCGCTCGCCCATCTTCTTGGACATGGGGGCCAGAATATGGGCGCGGGGGTCGTCCGTCTGGTAAACGGCATGCCCCAGCCCGAAAATCAACCGGCCGGCTTCCAGTTCGCCTCTGACAAAATCGTCGACATTTTCCACCGCGCCGATCTTCAGCAGCATTTCCATGACTCGCACATTCGCGCCGCCGTGCAACTCTCCGGACAGGGAACCGATGGCGGCCGCCACGGCACTGTAAATGTGGGCCCGGGTCGAGGCCACCTGCCGGGCCGAAAAAGTGGAGGCATTGAAGGCGTGTTCGGCGTGCAGGACCAGGGCCGTATCGAAGAAACGGCTCAGTTCCGCGTCCGGCTTCTCGCCGCTGAGCATATAGAGGAAATTGGCCGCCTGGCTGAGAGCGGGGTCGGGGGCCACGGGGGTTTTGCCGTTGCGGATTCGATCCCAGGCGGCAACGATCGTGGGCAGTTTGGCGATCAGGCGGCCGGCTTTGCGAATACTGGCCTCGCGGTTGCGGTCGTCCAGATCCGGGTCGTCGCCGGCCATCAGCGAAACCATGCCCTGAAGGATATCCATGGGGTTGGTGCTGCGCGGGCAGCGCCGGAGGATGTCGAGCATGGCCTCCGGCAGGGTGCGGTTCTCTGCCAGAAAGGTGCTGAAGGCGGACAATTCGTCGGCACTGGGCAGATGCTCGTGGAGCAGCAGGTGCGCGACCTCTTCGAACGTGGCCTTTTCCGCCAGATCCTTGACCAGATAGCCTCTGTAGATCAGCTTGCCGGCCGCACCGTCCACATCGCTGATTTTCGTGCTGGCAACCGTAACGCCGCGCAGCCCGGTATTGACGGTCGGAGTGCATTCTTCCATGGTGTTTCCTCCCTGGGAGGCCGAGGGGGTTATCTGTGGCGATCACCGTGGCAGGCGCGGTGCTTGGGGGCCTTGCGACGCCTCCCGATGCCGTGCGACAAGGCGGCCACCCTGGTGACATCTTACCGAATATCTTTAATATATTGATTGATAAAATGGAAGTTGTGGCCCTAAAAGTCAAGCCTTGATTTCGTGGCGGCCCGCCGGCCGGAAGCCCCGGCGCGCCTTTCGACGGACCGGAACGGCAGGGCGGCAGTTGAAAAGCCCCTGCAAAGATGGTAGGAATTGCATCATCGCAATGGCAACGTGACACGAACGCATCCCTTCGTCGCATCCTTTATTCAATGAAATCCATTCAAGCTGCCAAGGGGTATGACCTGCCGGTGCAGGGCGCCCCGCCCGACCAATTGGAACGCCCGGCGCCGCCGGACACGGTTGCCGTGCTGCCCGAGCGCGTCCCGTTCATCAAGCCGCGGCTGGCCGTGGCCGACGGGGATGCGGTGGCCGTCGGTGATGTGCTGTTTACGGCCAAACACGATCCCCGGCTGCAGTTTCTATCCCCCGGCGGCGGGCACGTGGCGGCCATTGACTACGGTCCCCGCCGGATCCTGCGCCAGGTGGTCATCCGGCGGCAGGTCGCTGACGAACCCGTGAAAGCCCTGGCATCGCCGCTGGCCGCCGAAGACCTGGAACGCCTGCAGCGCGACGATCTGGTGGACCGACTTCTGGCCGGCGGGGTCTGGCCGCTGTTGCGCGCCCTTCCCTTTCGGGCGATTGCCGACCCGGACATCGTGCCGCCGGCCATTTTCGTCGCCCTGGATGCCCGCGAGCCCTTCCGGGTGCCGCCCGGGCGTTATCTGGAACAGCATCGGGCCCGGTTCGAGCTGGGCCTGGCGGCCCTGAAACGCTTGTGCCCGACGGTCCATGTGCATGCCGATGCGGCCGACCGCAGCTTTTGCGAGGCCTATCAGGAGCTCATCACCCACACCGTGCGGGGCCGCTATCCGGCCGACGATCCCGGCGTGGTCCTGTTCCACATTCGCCGGTCAGCCCGGGAAAACCCGGCCTGGTTCATCGACGGGCAGGACCTGCTGCTGCTGGCGGCGATGCTCGAAACCGGCCGCTATCCCACCGAGCGGCTGTATGCCGTGGGGGGAACCGGCGCAGCCCATCCGCGGTACGTGGCCACCCGCCTGGGGGCGCCGATCGCGCACCTCGTGGGCGATGTGCAGTGTCCCGCGCCGCGGTACACGGTGGGCGGCGTCCTGCGTGGCTATCGCGGCGATCCGGACGGCCATGTGGGGCTCTACGAGACCGCCGTGACCGTCGTGCCCGAACCGGTGGAAGCCGATTTTCTGACCCTGTTCCGGCCCGGCCTCGACAAGCCGACCCATTCGCGCGCCTTCCTGTCGGCCCTGCACCGTCGCCGGCTGCCCATGACCACCAACCTCAACGGCGGACGAAGGGCCTGTATTGCCTGCGGCTATTGCGCCGCCGTCTGCCCGGTGGACATCTGGCCCCAGATGACCTTCAAAAGCATTCTGGCCGAGGAAGTGGAGGAATACCTGGCCCACGGCCTGCTGGATTGCGTCGAGTGCGGCCTGTGTTCCTATGTGTGCCCGTCCAAGATCGAACTTGCCGCCACCCTGCAGGCGGCCAAGCACGCCTACCGCAAGGAGCGGAGCTGATCATGAACGTCGTGCGAAAGGTATTCGATGCCTTGCGGCCCAAGTTCGAAGAGGGGGGAGCCTACCACAAATTCTACGCGTTCTACGAGTCCATCGAAACCATCTTTTTCGGGCCTATCGAGCGCAGCCAGGGGCTTCCCCATGTGCGTGACAGCCTGGATGTCAAACGGTTCATGGCCCTGGTGATCGTGGCCCTCATCCCGCATCTGTGCTTCGGCATCTACAACGCCGGGTTCCAGTCCCGGCTCGCTTCGGGATTGTCGACGGATTTCCTGCCGGTGGTCTGGCAGGGTCTGTGGTTCGTCCTGCCCATGGTGATCGTCACCTATGCCGTGGGGTTTTTTTGGGAAATCCTGTTCGCGGTGGTGCGCAAGCACGAAATCAGCGAGGGGCTTTTCGTCTCCTGCATGCTCTTCCCGCTCACGCTGCCGCCGGCCACGCCCCTTTGGCAGGTGGCCCTGGGCATTTCCTTCGGCATTGTGATCGGCAAGGAAGTCTTCGGCGGTACGGGCCGCAACTTTCTGAATCCGGCCCTTACGGGCCGCGCCTTTTTGTATTTCGCCTATCCGGTCAGCCTTTCCGGCGATCAGGTCTGGACCGTGTTGAGTGCCGGCCGCGAAACCGCCGTGGACGCTTTTACCACCGCCACGCCCCTGTCCGTGGCCGTTTCCACGCCGGCCTCCCAGACCGTGGAAGAGACCTTGTCCTCTCTGGGCTACAGCGCCGCCAAACTCTTCGGCGGCCTCTATCCGGGCAGTATCGGCGGTACATCGACCCTGCTCTGCCTGCTGGGGGGCTTGTTGCTGATCGTCCTGGGCATCGCCAGCTACCGCATTATCCTGGGCGGGGTACTGGGTGTGCTGGCCACGGCTTTTTTGCTCAATCTGGTGGCCGGCCCGGATTCGGCCCCTTTCCTTTCCCTCAATCCGTTTTATCATCTCATCATGGGTGGATCGGCCTTCGGCATCGTTTACATGACCACCGATCCCGTGTCCGCCACGCACATGAAGCACGTCAAGTGGATCTACGGCTTCATGTGCGGCGTGCTGACGGTTCTCATCCGGGTCTTCAACCCGGCCTTCCCCGAAGGGGTGGGCCTGGCGATCCTCTTTATGAATGTCTTCAACCCGCTGCTGGACCACATCGAGGTGAAGATGCGCATGCGGCGCAGGATCCCCAATGTCTGACGACGTTGTGAACCGTCCAATCTCTGCGTTGTGCGGCGCTTCGCGTCGCTGCGGCGTACCTGGTGTACGCCTCACTCCTTGGCGCTTGCACGCCTTGACCTTGAACGGTTCACAACGTCGTCTGCAGGTTTCCGCCACAAGGGGACATAATGGCTGACAGTGTCAAGACCATCCTTTTTGCCACTGGGCTCTGCCTGGTTTGCAGCATGCTGCTGACCCTGGCGGCCACGGGTCTGAAGGCCTACCAGCGGGAAAACGCCCTCGTGGACCGCCAGAAGAACATCCTCAAGGCGGTGGGGGCGGTATCGCCGGACCGCCGTTATACCGACGACGAGATCAAGGCCCTCTACCGGGAGCGCATCACCTGCGTCTCGGTGGGGGAGGGCGGCGAGGTTGTTTCCGCCGAGGCCGCGCCGGCGGACACCATGCCCCTCTACCTCTACGAGAAGGACGACGCGATCCAGTCCTACATCCTTCCGGTCAACAGCCGGGGGCTATGGGGCCGGATCTACGGTTATCTGGCCTTGGAGACCGACGGCAGCACCGTTGCCGGATTTACCGTCTACCAGCATTCCGAAACCCCGGGGCTGGGCGGCGAAATCGAAAACCGCTGGTTTCAGCGCAATTTCGTCGGCAAACAGATCGTCGACGACCAGGGCAACTTCGTTTCCATCAGCATCGCCAAGGGGGACGTGGAGGATGCCGTGCGCCAGGATCTCCAGCCCCACTACGTGGACGGCATCAGCGGGGCCACCATGACCGGCAAGTACCTGTCCGAAGGCCTGGAGGACATCCTGGAAACCTATGAACCGGTTTCCATCCACTTTCGCAACCGCGGCATGCTCAAGCTTCCGGAGAACGCGCTCGTATGTCAACCGCCGTCGTAAAGATCACGCGCTCGGAAACCTACCGTGCGATAGCCGACGCGTTGTGGCAGAAAAACCCGATTTCCAAACAAGTTCTGGGCATCTGTTCGGCCCTGGCCGTGACGGTGCAGATGAACACGGCCATTGTCATGGCCCTGGCTCTGACCTTCGTGGTGGCCACCTCCAACCTCGTCATTTCCAGCATGCGCACCATCATTCCGCGCAATATCCGGATCATCGTGGAAGTGGCGGTGATCGCCACGCTGGTCATCATCGCCGACGAGGTGCTCAAGGCGTTTATGTACGAGATCAGCAAGCAGCTCTCCGTCTTCGTGGGGCTGATCATCACCAACTGCATCGTGATGGGGCGCGCCGAAACCTTCGCCATGTCGAACACGCCGGGCAAGTCTTTCGTGGACGGCCTGGCCAACGGCATCGGCTACGGCTCGATCCTGGTGGGGGTCGCCTTTTTCAGGGAGCTTTTGGGGTCCGGCTCCCTGCTGGGGTTTCAACTGGTGCCCGACGTCGTCTACGAATGGGGGTATATGGACATGGGCCTGATGCTCCTGGCCCCCGGCGCCTTTATCGTGATCGGCCTTTTCGTCTGGCTGGAGCACAGTCTTTTGAAGAAATGAATGCGGGCGGCATGGAAAATCTGATCAGCATCTTCGTCAATTCGGTTTTTGTGGGGAACATCCTCCTGGCCTATTTCCTGGGCATGTGTTCGTTTCTGGCGGTTTCCCAGAATCTCAAGACATCCCTGGGGCTGGGCATTGCGGTGGTTTTCGTCTTGACCATCACCTCGCCGGTGAACTGGCTGGTCTACCACCATCTTCTGGCCCCCGGCGCCCTGGCCTGGCTGGGGCTGCCCAAGGTGGACCTGAGCTTTCTGAAACTGATCCTGTTCATCGCCGTCATCGCCGGCATCGTCCAGATGGTGGAGATGATCATCGACCGCTATTCCCAGGCCCTGTACAACGCGCTGGGGGTCTTTCTGCCTCTGATCACCGTCAACTGCGCCATCTTGGGGGTGTCGCTTTTCATGGTGGAGCGTTCCTACACGTTCACCGAAACCGTGGTCTACGGCACCGGATCCGGCATCGGCTGGCTGCTGGCCATCGTTTCCATGGCCACCATCAAGATGAAGCTGCGCTATGCCGACGTGCCCGAGGGGCTGCAGGGGTTCGGGATCAACATGATCATTACCGGCCTGATGGCCATGGCCTTCATGCTCTTTTCGGGGATTGCCCTCTAGCCTGCGGCCGGCGGCATCGGCCCCGGCCAGGGAGGTGGCGTAAACGTTGATTTATTTCATCAGCACAGCGGTGTTTCTGGCCGTGATCCTGATTCTGGTGGGCGCGCTCCTGCTCGTGGAATCCCGTGTGGTGATCAAGGGTGACCGTCGCATCGTGATCAACGACGACGCGGACAAGAGCATCACCACGCCGATCAACAAAACCCTGCTGTCGGCGCTTCTGGATCATGACATTCTGATTCCCTGCGCCTGCGGCGGCAAGGGGACCTGCGGGACCTGCAAATGTCGGGTGGACGAGGGGGGCGGCGACATCCTGCCCACCGAACTGTCTCTGGTAAGCCGCAAAGAGCGTCTGGATCATGTCCGTCTGGCCTGCCAGCTCAAGGTGAAGCAGGATCTGAAGATCCGCATCGCGGAAGAGATCTTCAACATCCAGAAATTCGACGCCACGGTGGTCTCCAACCATAATGTGGCGACCTTCATCAAGGAACTGGTGGTGCAACTGGACGAAGGCCAGGAAGTGGACTTCACGGCCGGCGCCTACATGCAGATCGACGTGCCCGAATACGAGGCCCACTTTTCGCATTTCGAAGTGGCCGAGAAATACCGGGGCGCCTGGGAGCGCTTCAACCTGCTCTCCCTCAAGGCGAGCACCGACGAGCCGGTCAACCGGGCCTACTCCCTGGCCAACCCTCCGTCCGAAAAAGGCATTCTGCGGTTCACGATCCGGATCGCCACCCCGCCCCCCGGGAAGTTGGAACTGCCCCCCGGGGTGGGATCGTCCTACGTTTTCAACCTGAAACCCGGCGACCGCGTGGTGCTGAGCGGCCCCTACGGCGATTTTTTCGTCAAGGACACGGACCGCGAGATGTGTTTCATCGGCGGCGGGGCCGGCATGGCACCCATGCGCTGCCATATCTTCCACCAACTGCTCGATCTTGGCACATCACGCAAAATGACCTTCTGGTACGGCGCCCGCTCCCGCCAGGAAATGTTCTACGATGAGGAATTCAAGGACCTGCAGGAACGCTTTCCCAATTTTTCCTACCATGTGGCCTTGTCCGAACCCCAGCCGGAAGACGACTGGGACGGTCCCACCGGTTTCATCCACCAGGTGGCCCACGACCTCTACCTCAAGGATCACGAGGATCCCTCGGAGATTGAATACTACCTCTGCGGGCCGCCCATGATGATCGAGGCGGTGATGAAGATGCTGGATTCGCTGGGGGTGGAGCCGGAGATGATCGCGTTCGACGACTTCGGCTAAAACGCCACGCCAGACCTCATCTTGCGTCCCGGAGCCGCGTTGCAACGTGCTGCCCAATGCTCACATACCGGCGTATGCTGCGCTTGGGCAGGCACGCTGCGCCTTGCTCCGGAACGCAATCTAAGGCCTGGCCTGGCGTTTTATTTCGCCAAGCCTCATCTCGTGTCCCAGGGCGGCGTTGCAGCACGCTCCGCAATGCTCACATAC
>CAYMQN010000077.1:0-15857 GCA_964392545.1 uncultured Desulfobacteraceae bacterium | reverse complement strand
CCGGTCGAATCGCGGCATAGCCCCCCAGTTCGGGCACCTGGCCGGTTTGGACGGCATGCCGCACCAGGCGGTTGGGCACCAGGGTGCCACCGACCAGCGGCGGCCATTTTAGTCCGGAAGGCTGTGCGGGCACGCCATCGACTCCGTAGGATCAGGGGCTGGGGGTGTCGGGCCCTGGTGTCAAAAAGCGCCCCACGATGAGGTCGGCCAGGGAGGGGATATCCTCCAGGCCAAACACCTTGACGCCGTCGCCGGCATGGGGCGCCAGGTCGACATCCGTCACCAGCGCGAAGAGGTCCGGGTCTTCCAGAAACAGCGGGTTGGCGTGCACCGCACTGCGCAGCACCTCGATTTTCGGCATTCGTTCCGCTTTCCAGCCTTCGGCGAGGACCAGATCCATGCCGGTCATCCACGGCCGGATATCTTCCAGCCGGCCCAACGGCGTGTTGATGATCATTGCGGTCTTTTGGGGACCGGCCACGGCAACCCGGTCCGCTCCGGCCTGTTGATGCCGCCAACTGTCCTTGCCTTTGCGGTCGATGCTGAATCCATGGTGGGCATGCTTGATCGTGCCGACCTTCAAACCGTGGCGCTTGAGCTCCGGCAGCAGCTTTTCGATAAGGGTCGTTTTCCCGCTATTGGAAAAACCGACCACGGTGATGATCGCCGGTGCTGCCGGTGGGGGGGTGTTTGCCGTCATGGGTCATCTCACGCCAGCCTGCGGCGGCGTATCTCCTTTCGCGCGGGTGGATCAGAACGGAGGCAGATTATGTGGGTACGGTTCCGTTGTCAAGGTTCCATGCCGGCTGTAAGCCGGGCCGGCGGTCAGAAGACGGTCGCTTTCGCGGCGACGGTTCAGGAAGGCTTGGGCTTCGTTTCCATGACGGCCTTGTAGGCCTCGGAAAGGCGAACGAAATCCTGTTGGCGCCCGCCCTGGTCGGGGTGCATTTCCATGGCCTTGCGGCGGAAGAGGCGGGAGAGGTCCCGACGGGTCATTGCCCGCAGCCGGGCCTCGCCAACCCCCAAAATGGCACCGGCGGCGGCGAGTGAGATGCCGGGACGGGGGGCCGGCCAGCGGTGCCGGCGGTGGGCGTTGCGAAACTGCGCATAGAGGTTTGCGAGAAAATCGCTGTGCCCGTAGTCCAGGTCGAAGTACATGATCAGGTAGCGCACGAGATAGCCCTGCAGGTGTTCGCGCATGGGCATGCCGGCCCAAAAGGATGGGTCGCGGTTGAGACGGCAGAGTTCCTGTTCGAAAAAGCGGTCGACCGCTTCCTGATCCAGGGCCTGGGGCATGGTCTTGGCGCACAATTGGCTGAAAAAGCGCTGCAAGTCGAAGCTCACGTAGACATAGGCCTTGCGTTCGTGGGGCTTCAAAATGCGTTCGGCCTGGAGGAAGTATTGTTCGATTTCATCCCGGGACCGGTCGCGCACCGGCCGAAAAACCTTGGCGGGCACGCGGCCGATGGCCCCCTGGTCCATGCGGCCGAAGCGCAGGAAATGAAGCCGGCGTTTGTCGAAGAGATGCACCGGGCGCCGGGCCTCGTCGGGGACGGTGCGGCGGTGGGGTGGGGTGCGACGGCGGAAAGAATCGACGGCGTGGCGCACGTCCTGATCCACGAAGGGCCAGAGCAGGTCGTCCAGTTCATCGGGATAGGGGTGGCCGCCCTGCTCGCAGACCTGCTCCTCCAAATCCGGATCGATGTAGTAGGCCCGCCCGCCGGGGTAGACAATGTGCTCCCCCGGATCGGGCCCCAGATCGACCAGATGGCGGCTGCGGTAGCACGTCCCGTCCCAGTAGGACTCCCGAAGCTCGAAGCGGTACCAGGTTTTTTCACGAACAGCGGCAAGATACATGGGTCAACTTTCCGCACCGGTGGCATCGTTCCGGTCGCCGGTGCCGGGTTGTGATCCATCGGTTCAAAAGATCATAAGACGTTTTGCAAAGAAATAAAGCACGGAAGGCGCGGGGGGGGACCCTTGGCCGGTGGTCGCGGGCCTGGCGTTCATGGGGATGGGTCTCCATGTTGCGGCGCGGTCGGCGTGACCCGGCAAAAGGATTCGAAATAGGCGGCATTTTCCCCCATGTCCGAGAGGGTCGCCGTGGTCAGCCGGTTGGCGGCACCGCTGGCCTGCCACCAGCCCTGGTCCATCTTGAGGATTCCCGGCGGAATGCCGGCATCGACCGTGAGGAGGGCCTCGATCCGGCCCCGGGCACTGGTGACGCGCACCGTCTGGCCGGCTTGCAGGCCGCGGCGTTCGGCCTCCTCCGGGTGCAGGGCGACTTCCGGCCGGTCGCGACGGAAGGCGAACTGCTGCGAGTGCATGGAATGCGCATGGTGGGGCGTCAGCAGGCGCAGGGGATAGGCTGCTGGCGCGGCTTTGGGCGGCTGGTAGCGGGGAAGGGGGGGCAGGCCGTCCTTCGCGGCCCGCCGGGAAAAAAATTCGTAGCGTCCGGAAGGTGTGGCGAACCGGCCGTCCGACCAGGGAACGTCGTCCCCGGGAACCTTGAAGGGCGCTTCCGCGAGGCTTTCCAGGGTGACCCCGAAGGCCTCGGTCAAGGGCCGGATGGCCTGCTCCAGGAAGGCGCGGGCCGGCATGTCGGGGTACGCTGCCAGCCCCATGCGGCGTGCCAGGCGCCGGAACAGTTCGTATTCCCCCAGAAGACCCTGCAGCGGTGGAACCGCGCGTGCGGTATAGGTCAGGTAGGGGGTGAACATGGAGCTGAAGACGAGATCCTCTTCCTCCAGTATGCTCGTGCAGGGCAGCACCAGGTCGGCGGCCCGGGCGGTGTCGGTCAGGAACATATCGATCACGATTTTGAACGGTACGGCCTTCAGCGCGGCGGCCAGGGACCGGGTGTCCGGCATCTGGACGAGGGGGTTGGCCTTGGCGAACATGGCGACCCTGATGGGCGGATCGGCCGCCTTTTCGATAAAGCGGGCCATGCGCGGCAGGGGAAAGGTCCGATGATCGGGGGCCGGCGTTCCTTGCGGCCTTTGGTCGATCCAGCGCACGATGGCGCGGTTGGCGAAGTTGACGCCTCCTCCGGCGCGGCCGATATTGCCGGTCAGGGCGCCCAGGGCATCGATGCAGCGCACGGTATTGCCCCCGTTGGCGTAGCGCTGGAGCCCCATGCCGATCAGAATGCTGGCCGGGGAACGGTCGGCGTAGTGTTCGGCCGCCCGCACGATCTCGTCGGCCGGGATGCCGGTGATGGCGGCGGCGTGGGCCGGCGTGCAGGGCTCCAGGGCCTCGGCCAAGCGCTCGAATCCCAAAGTGTGTTGGTCGACGAAATCCCGCGCGACCCGTCCCGTGGCCAGCAGATGGTGGGCCATGCCCAGGGCCAGGGCGCCATCGGTGCCGGGATGGGGCTGCAGGTGGATATCGGCCAGCCGGGCGCTGCGGGTTTTCAGCGGGTCGATGACCATCAGCAGGGCGCCCTTTTGCCGGGCCTCCTGGATAATCGGCATCAGGTGGGGATGGGTGGCCACCGGGTTGCGCCCCCAGATCACTAGACAGCGGGTCTTGGCCAGGTCCTGGGGGGCGTGCCCGCGGACATCCCCGAAGTCGTAGCGCTGGGCGGCCATGCCGGCCGCCCAGCACAAGCTGCCCCGGGGCACGGACACCGGCCCCAGGTGGTCGAAGAAAAGAGCGTCCACGGATTTGACCAGGCCGCCATACCCGCTGTCGGCGTAGTAGAGCACGGAGCGGCTGCCATGGGCGTCGATGGTTTTGGTGAACTGTTCGGCCATCAGGTCGAGGGCCGCCTCCCAGGAAAGGGTTCTCCAGCCGCGGCCATCCCTCAGGCGGGGGGCTTGCAGGCGTTGGGGGTGGTAAAGGCGTTCCAGCAGTTTTTTCCCCTTGACGCAGATCCGTCCGCGGGTCAGGGGGTGGTCCGGGTCGCCTTTGAGGCCGGTCACGCGGCCGTCGACCACCTCCGCCACAAGACCGCAGGCGTCGAAACAGTCCAGGGGACAGGCCAGTTTCACACGTCGTGTCATGAGGCGATGGCTCCGATGGCCAGCCAGGTCGGTTTCCCGCCGTGCAGGATCTTGTGGGCGTCGACGGTAAAGGGAAATTGCCCCAGCAGGCGTTTTTCCGGGAGCAGGATGGCCGCCCGCCATCCGTTAAAATCCTGCTGCAGCTTATGCAGTATCGTGCCCAGCAGGCGGGGTGCCGCTGCGGCGTGCCCCAGGCGTCGACCATAGGGCGGATTGAGCACCACCAAGCCGCCCCGGGGGTTGAGGGCCGTACCGTCGAGGTCGAAAAAATCCCGCTGCTGAAGATCGATGGCGTCCGCCAGTTGCGATCCGGCCAGGCAGCGGGCCAGTTGTGTTACGGCGGTCCGGCTGCGGTCGGAGGCCCAGATCCTCGGCGGGGCCGGTGGGTCGGCCGTGCCGATGGCCTGTCTGATAAGGTGGTCCCAGTGGGGCTTTCGAAAACAGGGCCAGTCCATGAAGGCGAAGGATCGGTACCCGCCCGGCGGGATCTGCTTTAGCATCATCGCGGCTTCGATGGCAAATGTACCGCTGCCGCACATGGGATCGCAGAGCGGCATCCGGCCGTCGTAGCCTGCCAGCATGAGGATTGCCGCAGCCAGGGTTTCCCGCAGGGGGGCCGGGCCCCCATGGGTTTTCAGGCCGCGTTTGTAAAGCGGGGCGCCGGAGCTGTCCAGGGAAAGGGTAAGCCGGTCGTTATCCAGGCGGGCCCACAGGCCGGGCGCGCCATGTTCAGAGGCCTGGACGACGGGGATGGCCTCGGCGGCCAACCGTTCGGCCACGGCCTTGCGAATGCGCTGGGCCACCGCTTCGCGGTGGTGGAGCCTGGATTGGTGCGCACTAACCCGAACCGTCGGGGGCGCGCTGTTTTTCAAATAGAGTTCCCAGGGAACGGCCTGCACCCCCTTTTCCAGGGCGCCGAAGTTGGCGGCCTTGAAATGAGCGATGCGCATCAGGATGCGGATGGCCGTGCGGCACATCAGGTTGGCCTGGTAGGCGGTGGTCACGCGTCCCTTGAAAAGCACGCCCCCCGTCTCGAGGGCCATTTGCTCGGGGGGTTCCGGGAGAGCGGCCAGTTCGTCGCGGCACAGGGCTTCCAGCCCGGGTAGGGTCACGGCAAAAAACACCTGGGGCCGGCCGATCACGTGCTGTCGGATGCGGCGCGCCAGGGCCTTGGGAAGAGCGTCTGCAGTACCTGCCATGGTCCTTCCGAAAAAAACGACAATCCGGCATTGTGGGGGGTTGCCAAGCGGCTGACAATGGTCTTTATTCGCAGAGATCGGCCCGGCGGGCAATAGGCATTTGGAGCGCGGCAGCGCTTCACCTTAAAAAAAAATTCCGGCAGGGCCGAAAATCAAGCCTCTCAATCAAGGCCCCATAAGCTGGGACGGAGAGCATCATCGATGCAGGTTGCTATTCGCAAAGGGTCATACGACGAAGCCTTGAAGCCCACCATCCAGCGCATGCTCGGTGAAGCCGGCATCAGCACTGTGGCGACCGGCAAGGTCCTGATCAAGCCCAACCTGCTGCTCGCGGCTCCCCCGGAGCAGGCCATCACCACCCACCCGCTGGTGGTGCGGGCCGTGGTCGAATTCGTGCGGGACCACGGGGGCACCCCGCTGGTTGCCGACAGCCCGGCGTTGGGCGGCATGCAACGCATCGCGAGGGTCGGGGGCTACCGGAAGGCTCTCGCCGATCTGGGGGTCCCCTTCGAGGTTTTTGGGGAGGAAGCGGCGGTGGACATCGGCGCGCCTTTCGGGCGCGTCGCCCTGGCCCGCCGGGCCCTGGAGGCCGACGCGGTGATCAACCTGGCCAAGCTCAAAACACACAGTCAGATGACCCTGACCCTGGGGGTCAAGAATACCTTCGGCTGCGTGGTGGGGTTGAAA
Organism: uncultured Desulfobacteraceae bacterium; assembly: GCA_964392545.1. Classification (GTDB taxonomy): domain Bacteria; phylum Desulfobacterota; class Desulfobacteria; order Desulfobacterales; family UBA5852; genus JABZFP01. The sequence goes on along the minus strand of CAYMQN010000077.1, from coordinate 9,967 downwards.
AAGCCCGAGTGGCACATGCGGGCCGGGATCGACAAAGCCCTCTTCGCGCGTCTGATGGTTCAAATCCATCAGGCCGTGGCGCCGGTCTATACCCTGATCGACGGCATCCTGGGGCTGGAGGGCCACGGGCCGGGCAAAGCCGGCCGGCCGGTGACGCTGGGACTGTTGCTGGGCAGCCGGAGCGCCTTTGCCGCCGACCACGTTGCGTGCAAGATCTTGGGGTTGCCGCCGGAGTACCTGCCGACCCTGGCCGCCGCCGAAACCCTCGGCATCGCCCATCGACCCGTATCCGTCACGGGTGACCCGCCGCCGCATGTGCCTTTTGACATACCGGCGCCCGGGGTCACCCGTTTCGGGCCGGATTTCCTGCAGCCCTTTCTGCGACGCCATCTGATCCGCCGGCCGGTGGCCGATCCGGACCGCTGCCGCCTGTGCGGCGAATGCTGGCGCTATTGCCCGGTGGAAGCCATCCGGTGCCACGATGCGCATCTGCGCTTCGACTACAATCGCTGCATCCGCTGTTACTGCTGTATCGAAGTCTGCCCCCATGGCGCCATGACGGCCAGGGATACGATGGTGGGACGATGGCTGCGGCGCTTGCGGCCGGGCGGCCGCCGGGACGGGAGCAGGTTGGCCTGAAGGACCGTCGGCCGCCCGCGACCGGGTCTCGGCGGCGGGGTGCGGCAAGTCGGGCTCGTGCTGCTCAGGCCTTCGGGTCTTTTAGGAAGAACGCCCCCCGAGGAGGTCGCGGGGCGGGTTTTTACGCCGGCAGCGCCGCTTGATGCCCCATGACAGGAAGGGGGCCATACCGGGCAGGCGGCAGGCGCTGGCATAGTCTGCCAGGAAGGTTTCCCATTGGGTTCCGGTCCACGGAACCCGCCGGTAAAACTGGCTCAGATCCTTGAGCGCCATACCGATGCACCAGGGGCGCCAGCGCGCTTTTTCAAGGTCGATGAGCACGGGCACCAGGCGCTGTTCGTCCGGCCGGGCGCTTTCCGGTGCATCCTGGAAACCGCTGAGCAGCACGTGCTTGCCGTAGAGGGCGCAATGCTGGATATGATGGCGATGCAGGCGGCCGATCAACGTTGCGGTGGCCTTCAGGACGTGTTCAACCTCCCGGCCGGGCCGATCATCGGCCAATGCCAGGTAGGCGTCCAGCGGGATGCTCCGGGGCACCGCCCGGGTCATCAACAGGGCCCGGGTGGCGTGCGGCCCGCGCCGTTCGCCGTAATACAACACCTGCGGCGTTTGAATGGCAGCCCTTTGAAGGGCCAGGAGGCGCCGGTATTCGCGGAAAGCCGTCGGCTGCACGCGCCAGGGGGCTCGCAGGCTGCGGTAGCCGTGATTTTCCTGACGTTTGAGGTAAGCGCAGAACCGGGTGCCGGCGGCATCGTTCACCTCGAGGCGGCAGACACCGCTCCATCCCCGGCGTGCGACATTGGGTTCCTCGATCCAATCGGCCCTTTGCGACCAGAGCGCCTCGAACGAGCCGAGGCCGGCGGCCGACAAGCGCCGGCGGATGGGGTCCGAAGCGAAAAGGTCGCGGGTTTGATGCGCCGTGCCTGCCGCAGCCATGGTTTCTTTCGAGTTTCCGCCCATATCCCCCGCACCATCAGAAAGGGCGCGGGAACAGACGCCCTTGCAGCCCTCGATCTTCAACGCATCGATCCCTAACACAAATCCAACCCCAAGCCAACACAGCCGCTGCCCTTGGGTGGATACCGCTACGGGGTTGGGCGGCGCCGGCCTTGCACGGCAGGCGGCGATCATTGACATCCCCGGGGACATCCGTTATGGGTTGGTTTCGCACCCTCACTGCAAATCTTAGCTTCTGGAGGTCTCGATGGCTGGTGGCATCAATAAAGTGATTCTGGTAGGGAATCTAGGGCAGGATCCCGAAATTCGTTACACCCCCGATGGGCGACCGATTGCCAATTTTTCCATCGCAACCTCGGAAACCTGGAACGACAAGAATACAGGCGAGCGGCGGGAAAAGACCGAATGGCATCGCGTGGTCGTTTTCGGCAAACTCGCGGAAATCTGCGGGGAGTATCTTTCCAAGGGACGGCAGGTTTACATTGAAGGCAAGCTGCAAACCCGCAAGTGGCAAACCAAAGAAGGTCAAGACCGCTGGACCACGGAAGTCGTCGTCGACATGCGGGGTACCATGCAGATGCTGGGCCCCCGTGAAGCCGGCGGCGGCGGCGGAGGAGCACCCCGTGCCGGCCGTTCATCCCAAGGCCAGCAGGGGGGCGGCTATGACGGCGGTGATTACAACAACCCGCCGGCCTATTCGGAAGCCGACGACGATATCCCGTTCTGAAGCGACATCCGACGTTTTACACGAAGCCCTTACCGCTCTCCGGGGTAAGGGCTTTCGTGTTTGGCATGCGATGGTGGCAGGTGCCCGCTGCGGAAAGACCGCTTCTTTTTTCAACAGCATCGTTCCTGTGGGGGATTGGCCCGGCACTTGCCTGACATGCGCCGCCAACGATAAACCCCGGCCAGTGGCCGGGGTCAGCATGAAATGCAGCGTGCCGTGATGAAAAGGGACTATTCGGTCTTGTCGGACTTGGTGTCGTTCTCGATCTTGTTGGTCTCTTTGGTATCGTCGTCGGCCGTTGCGGTTTTGAAGCTTTTGATGGCTTTGCCCATTCCCGCGCCGATTTCCGGCAGTTTTCCTGCGCCGAAGATGATGAGAATAATCACCAGAATAATGATCAGCTCAGGCATTCCAATTCCGAACATACCTCCTCCTCTCACTCAGACGGGGTGTCTTTGACTTCCTTTAGAAGACGGGCGAATTCTTTCGATCGTGTGTGACGGTCCAAGGCCGCCCGGTAATTGATCCAGGTCGACCAGACCTCCAGCCACGCCTCGTTGCGCCAGTAGCAGTCGGGGTTCCCCCGGCCCTTCAGACGTTCGATGTAATCGACAAATTCTTCCCGGCAATCTTCACAAAATTTGTAGGGGATGCGATGATCGTTCTGCTGTCCGCAACAGCCCCCGGAACAGGCGCCGGCGATGGGCAGGCCGCATTTCTCACACTCGATGGCGCAGCACGACCGGCGAAAAAGGTGATCGACGGCACGCTGTTTGCGTTTGTCGAGCAGAGTGTCTTTTTCCTGTTGGGTGCGATCCCTTCGATCGCATATGGAAATGATATCGGCCACGAGAAATAAGGCACTTTAACCGTTCTTTTAAATTGAAAAAATATATCACCGCTTGAAATGCAATGTCAATTGGGAAAGCAATGGCAAGGCCCTTCGAAGGATGCGCTGCGGCTTGTCAAGGCCGGCGCGGCATGCTACCTTTTCAAACTCGCTTGCCCGAACCGGTCCCGGGCACCGTAGGAACCGTCTTTTTACGCGCCAAGGAGAACGTATGCCATTGTTTACGCCCGACTGTCTTCCAATCCTGATCGGCAGCATGCCGCTGGCCGACCATCACGAGGCCGCCGATCTGGTCTTTCAGGCGACACCCGACATACCGGTGTGGGCCCAGCTGCCGGTTCATCCCCAAGAGGGCATGGTACCCCAGTTCGCCCCGGGAATGCCCGGCCTGCGGCGTGAACCGGAACGGATCTATGTCGATCTGGCGGCAAGCGACTTCGATGACGAACTGGCGGCCTTCTACGAAGACTACCTGGCCGTCACCGAGGGCGGGCGCACGCTGGAATCCTCCCGCTTCGCGCTGGGCGAAGACACGGCCGGCGGCTTTCACGTGCTGCAGGAAAAGATCGCGGCGTTGGCGGCGCCGCCGACGGCGATCAAGGGCCAGGTGACCGGCCCCATCACCTTCGGTTTGGGCCTGAAGGACCAGCAGGGGCGGGCGATCTATTACGACCCCAATGCGCGGGATGCGGCCGTGAAACTTTTGGCCTTGAAGGCCGCCTACCAGGTGCGCACCTTCCAGACCGTCGATTGCCCGGTGATCGTCTTCCTGGACGAGCCCGCCCTGGCAGGCTTCGGCTCGTCGGAGATGATCAGCATTTCCGCCGAGGAAATCGCGGCCAGCCTGGAAGAAGTCAACGCGACCATCCATGCCGAGGGCGGCCTGGCCGGCATCCATGTCTGCGCCAACACCGACTGGGGCATGGTTCTGGGTACCGGCGTGGACATTGTCAATTTCGACACCTATTCCTATTTCGATCGCTTCCGGCTCTATGGCGAACCGGTGCGTGCGTTCATCGAACGCGGGGGCATCATTGCCTGGGGGGTGGTGCCCACCGGCTCCGCCGAAGCGCTCGAGGCGGCCACCGCGGCCGATCTGGCGGCCCTTTGGGAAAAACAGTGCCGCGAGTTGGCGGACCTGGGGATCGACCCGGAGCGCCTGCGGGCCCAATCCCTGATCAGCCCGAGCTGCGGGGTCGGCTCCCTCGGTCTGGCCCAAGCCCAAAAAGTTTTGGAGCTGACGCGGGAGGTGTCCGCCCGCATCCGCGGCGAGTCCTGATAGAGGCCCATTTCCATATGCGTGCCCGTCCAGAAATGGATGGGCACGCGATTCATCCGAACCGCATCCATCCAATGGATGGACAACCGATCGAGGATGCACCGATGTCCCAAACACCCCCTGCTGCTTTCACGGGCGCCAGCCGCTATGTCCTGGACGCGGAGCTGGCCGCCATCGTCAATATCTCCATGGCTCTGGAAATGCCGCTCCTGCTCAAGGGCGAGCCCGGCACCGGCAAGACCATGCTGGCCCATGCGATCGCCGAAAATCTCGGCATGCCCCTGATCGTCCTGAACGTCAAATCGAGCATGAAGCTGGTGGAAACCCTCTACCAGTACGACACTCTGACCCGCCTCAACGACAGCCGCTTCGGGGATTCCCAACGGGACGTAAGCGACATCGAGGCCTACATCAAGATGGGCAAGATCGGCCAGGCCTTCGTTGCCGAGGCCCGCACGGTGCTTTTGATCGACGAAATCGACAAGGCCGACACCGACTTCCAGGACGACATGCTGGACGTCCTCGACCAGATGACCTACGACATCATCGAGATCGACAAGACCGTTCAGGCCCGGCACCGGCCGGTGATCATCATCACCTCCAACGCCAAGAAGGATTTGTCGGACCCCTTTTTGGGCCGCTGCAATTTCCACCACATCGCCTTCCCGGATCCCAAGATGATGCGCAAGATCATTGCGGTCCATTTTCCGGATATCGACGATGCCCTCATGCAGGCGGCCGTGGAGACCTTTTACCGCTTGCGCGAGCTGGACGGGGTCGAAAAGCGGCCGGCCACCCGCGAGCTGATCAATTGGATCCGGGCCCTGCGGTCCGACCCGGATTTCAAGCCCCGCCAGCTGTCCCGGGGGGAGGCGCCCTTTCTGGGCGTCCTCTTCAAAAAAAGCCAGGACTACCAGCGGGCCACGAGCGTGGTGAACCGCCGCAAGCTGTTCTGATGTTTATCGATTTTTTCTATACGCTCAAGGACAACGGCGTGCCGGTCAGCCCCACCGCCTTTTTGACCCTGCACCGGGCGCTCAAGACCGGGCTGATTGGATCGCTGAACGATTTTTACACCGCCGGCCGGGCCATCCTGGTCAAAAGCGAGCGCTATTTCGACCGCTACGACCAGGTTTTCGCCCATTATTTCGAGGGGGCCGAACTGCCGGACCTGGAAGGGCTCGAGCTGGACGAGATGGCCCGGGCCCTGCTGGAGGAATGGCTGCGCCGTCCGCGGGAGCTGGCCGACGCCCTGGGCGTGGACGAGGAGGCGCTGCAGCGCCTGAGCCCCGAGGAGCTGCTGGACTATTTCCGCGAACGCCTCAAGGACCAGGACGGCGAGCACCACGGCGGCAACCGCTGGATCGGCACCGGGGGCACCTCCCCGGTGGGCCATTCCGGCTACCATCCGGGGGGCATGCGGGTGGGCGGCGCCTCCCGCAACAAGTCCGCCGTCAAGGTGGCCCTGGACCGGCGCTACCGGGATTATTCCCTGAGCGGCCCGCTCAAGGCCTCCATGATGAACGAGGCCCTGAAGCGCCTGCGGCACCTGGTGCCGGCGGGGCCCCGGGACCAGGTCAACGTGGATGCCACCATCTACCAGACCATGAAAAACGGCGGCGAGATCGAGATCGTCTTCGACCGCGACCTCAAGGACCGCCTCAAGGTGGTCCTGGCCATCGACAACGGCGGCTGGTCCATGGACCCCTACGTGCACATGGTGCAGACGCTTTTCGACTACGCCCGGGCCCAGTTCAAGGACCTCAAGATCTTCTATTTCCACAACACGGTCTACGATGCCCTCTGGAAGGACCCCACGCGCTACAAGGAACCCGTGCGGCTGGAGGAACTGACCCGCTGCGATCCGGCCACGCGTCTCATCCTGGTGGGCGACGCCAGCATGGCGCCCTACGAGTTGATGGCCCGGGAAGGCTCGATCTACATCCAGGAGCGCAGCGGCGAACCCAGCCTGCGCCGCCTGCAGTTGCTGGCGGAGACCTTCGACAGGGCCGTCTGGCTGAACCCGGTGCCCCGCTCGCGCTGGGACTACACCCAGACCATCCACATCATCCGCGATATCTTTCCCATGTTCGAGCTGAGTATCGATGGGCTCGAGGACATGGTCGCCTACCTCATGAGCAAACCCTAAAACATTCAATATCGGCGTTGCGCAGCATTCTTCGTCCCTGCGGCGTAAGGATGTACGCAGCCTTCGGCCCCCGCGCTTGCGGAACCCTTCACCGCTGCGGCGCGCCTGGTCTACGCCTCCACCTCTCTCATCTGGCGGCCGAGATAAACGCCCTCGTCCAGCAGAAACACGGTGACGTTCTTGCCTTCCTTGTGAGCCACGGTGGCCAGATGGAACGCACGGGCGGAGCGGTTGGGATTGTCCGTGCCGCAGGACAGGGCGATCACGACATTGTTGGTCATAATGGGCTCCTTTCGTTGGTAACGATCAGGCAGTTGGCCGGCGCATAAACGCCGCTGGAAACATCATGATTGTGTCACGATAGGTACCGTTTCTACAATTGCGCCACGTCGTAGAGGCGGCAGGTGTTGGCCCAGACGACTTCGGCCAGGGTTTCCGGGTCGGTCCGGCGGACTTCGGCCACCTTGTAGAGGACGGACCTCACGAAGGCCGGTTCGTTGCGGCGGTGTCGGTTGCGTTCCGGCGAAGGGGTCAGATAGGGGGCGTCGGTTTCCACCAGCAGGCGGTCGTCGGGGATCAGGGGGACCAACTCCCTCAGGGAGCGTCCCCGCTGCTGCATGGTGACGATGCCGGTGATGCCGATGTGCAGCCCGAGGTCGAGGTAGGCCTCCATTTCCCGGCGGCTGCCGCTGAAGCAGTGTACGACCCCCCGCAGGGAGGACCTTTGCAAGGCCAGGAGCATTTCCAGGAAGCGTCCGTCGCTGTCCCGTTCATGAAAAATCATGGGGAGCGCGAGGCGTTGGGCGATATCGAGTTGGCGCCGGAAGCAGCGTTCCTGGTCTTCGCGGGGGCTGTACAGGCGGTTGAAATCGAGGCCGATCTCCCCCCAGGCCCGAACCCGGGGATGGCCGGCGAGGGTGGTCAGTTCGGCAAGAATCGCTTCGGAACACCGGGCCGCGTCGTGGGGGTGGACACCCACGGCGGCAAAGACGCCGGGTTCCTCTTCGGCAAGGCGGATGGCCGCCCGGGCGGTCCGGGGGTCGATACCCACCACCATGAACCCGACGACCCCGGCTTCGCGGGCCCGTAGGAGCACGGTTTCCCGGTCGGACCGGTAGGCCTTGTCGTCCAAATGGCAATGGCTGTCGAACAGGCGCATGCGGCGGATCCCTGGTGGATGATGGTTCTTGAACGCCCCGCCCATATCACTGCCCCGCCACAACGTGCAAGCCTTGGTTCCGGGCAAGATTGGGGTTGCCAAGCGAGCCGTCAAGCGCTAATGTTTACCCCTTTTTGCACCATATGCCAAAAACGGTTGCCAGCCTGCTGTGGTCGGCCCTATTTTTAACAGGGCCCATCCTTGCCGGGATGGACACCAACCAGGACAACCCGGTATCGGCAGATCGGGCGTGTGACCGGCACGGCATGTCAGCGAACGGCACGCAATCCATCGCTTGAAGCGGCGATGTTATTCCAAAAAGAGGTGGAGGTCACCATGTTCAAAATCGTCAAACGGGAAGAAATGTCGGAAGGCACCGTTATCCTCAACGAGATCGAGGCCCCCCTGATCGCCCGCAAGGCCAAGCCCGGGCAGTTCGTGATTCTCAAGGCCACCGAGGACGGCGAGCGCATTCCCCTGACCATGGCGGAGACCGATCCTGATAAAGGAACGATTACCGTCATCTACATGGTCGTTGGCAAATCCACGGCCTTGTTCAAGACGCTGCAGGTGGGCGACGGCTACCAGGACGTGATCGGGCCTCTGGGCAAGCCCACCCACGTCGAAAAGGTGGGCAAGGTGGTCTGCGTGGGGGGGGGGCACCGGCGTGGCCGTGCTGCATCCCATCACTAGGGCCCTCAAGGAGGCCGGCAACCACGTGATCTGCATCATCGGCGCACGCTCCAAGGATCTGTTGATCCTGGAAGACAAGATGCGCGATGCCTCCCATGAACTGCACGTCTGCACCGACGACGGCTCCTACGGCCATCACGGGTTCGTCACCGAAGTGCTCAAGGAAGTGTTGGAAAAGGAAGACATCGCCCTGGCCGTGGCCATCGGACCGGTGCCCATGATGAAATTTGTCTCCCTGATCACCAAGGAAAAGGGCGTCAAGACCATCGTCAGCCTGAACCCCATCATGGTGGACGGCACGGGCATGTGCGGCGGCTGTCGGGTGAGCATCGGCGGCGAAAACAAGTTCGCCTGCGTCGACGGCCCCGAATTCGACGGCCATCAGGTGGATTACGACGAGTTGATGCAGCGGTTGCAGGCCTACTGCGAGGACGAGAAGGAATGCTATGACGGCTTCTGCAAGATTCGCCCCTGAGGATCAACCTTATGAACGGACCGGCCGGAGCCGGACGGCCCCAATTTTGTTTGCGGAGGAAGATCGACATGTCTGACAAGCCAGAAAAGAAGGCTAAAAATAAAAGCAAATCCCGGGTCGCCATGCCCGAGCAGGCGCCGGAGGTGCGGCGCCGCAATTTCGAGGAAGTCCCCCTGGGCTACACCAAGGAAATGGCCATGGAGGAGGCCTCCCGCTGCCTGCAATGCAAAAAGCCGGCCTGCGTGGTGGGCTGCCCGGTGGGGGTGGATATCCCCGGTTTCATCCGCCTGATCAAGGAGGCCGACTTCACCGGCGCCATCCGCAATTTGTGGGGCAAGAACGCCCTGCCGGCGGTTTGCGGGCGGGTCTGCCCCCAGGAAATCCAGTGCGAGGGCCAGTGCATCCTGGCCAAGAAGGGCGAGCCCGTGGCCATCGGCAATCTGGAGCGTTTCGCCGCGGACTACGAGCGGGCCCACGGCACCGGCGAGCTGCCCCCCAAAGCCGAACCCACCGGCAAGCGCGTGGCCGTGGTGGGCTCGGGCCCCTCGAGCCTGACCGTGGCCGGGGACCTCATCGTCAAGGGGCACGAGGTGACCGTGCTGGAAGCCTTCCACAAGCCCGGCGGCGTACTGGTCTACGGAATTCCCGAATTTCGTCTGCCCAAGGAGATCGTGGCCCAGGAAATCAATTTTCTGGAGCGGCTGGGCGTGCGGGTGGACGTGAACCAGGTGGTGGGCCGCACCGTGACCATCGACGAGCTTTTCGAGCAGGGCAACGACGCCGTCTATCTCGGGGTTGGCGCGGGCCTGCCCCGCTTCCTGAACGTGCCCGGAGAGAACCTGATCGGCATCCTTTCGGCCAACGAATACCTGACCCGGGCCAATCTGATGAAGGCCTACCTCTTTCCCAAGGTGGACACCCCCATTCCCCACGGCAAGAACGTGGTGGTGGGCAACCTCGTGTACTCGCTCGTGCTCGGCATGAGCGTGCCCGACGTGTCGGGCGCCGCCATCGCCAACCTCGAGGTGGAGTCGCTCAC
>CAYMQN010000076.1:0-15926 GCA_964392545.1 uncultured Desulfobacteraceae bacterium | reverse complement strand
GGTACCGCACAGGGGCACGCCGTGGCGCTGCAGGATTTCATTGGCCGTGCAGCAGATCCCCGAGAGCTGGATCCCCTTGGCGCCCTTTTCCTTGGCGTAGTCGATCATTTCCTTGGTCTGGGCCACCTCCACGATCACTTCCGAGAGCACCGGCTCATGGCCGTGGATCACGATGTTGACCATGTCTTCCTTCATGACGCCCAGATTGGCCTCGGAGACCAGCGGGTAGGGGGTGCCGAAGAGCACGTCCTGCAGATCGGTGGCCAGCATGGAGCCGCCCCAGCCGTCGGCCAGCGCCGCGCGCACGCCCTGCTTCATGAGGTTTTTGTAATCCTGGTCCACGCCCATGTGGGTGCGGTGCATGATTTCCACGATTTCGCGGTCGATGTTGCGCGGCAGGACCCCCTGCTTCTTCCAGGTCTCGTAGCGCGCCTTGGGCGCCCGCTTCATGTAAAGGACTTCGCCCTCGGCCTTGCCCCATTCGTCGAGGGCTTTTTCAGCCACCTCGAGGGCGATCTCGTCGGTATCGCGATCCAGGGTTTCGCCGTCCACCTCCACCGTCGTGGCCACCTCCAGGAAGGGGGCGATCTGGCGCAGCTTGGCCTTGTCTTTGATCTTGTAGATATCGGTCTCTTTGCGGGCGGCGGACATGAAGACCTCCGCCACGCTGCGGCCATGGTCGCTGTGCGCCGCGGCGCCGCCGGCCACCATGCGGATGAAGTTGCGGGCGGCGATGGTGTTGGCCGTGGCCCCGCAGAGGCCTTTGCGGTCGTCGCTGGCCTCGTCGTAGTCCTTGGGCAACGGCAGGCGGCAGGGCCCCATGCTGCAGTTCTTGCAGCAGGTCCCCTGGTTGCCGATGTTGCAGGGCTTCATGCTGGCTGCGCGATCGAACACGGTTTCGATGCCCAGCGCCTGGGCCCGTGCGAGCATTTCCTGGGTCGCGGGATCGATGCTGACTTCCTTCGGATCAGCCGTTTTGGCCTTCTTGGCTGTTTTCTTGATTTCTTTTACATCTGCCATACGAGGTTCCTCCCCATGCTGTAGGGCTTCCAATGGAAGTTCCCTTTTGCGAATGTCGGCCTACATGCGTTTGTGCGTCCAGTTGACGCTTTCGATCAATTTCTCGGTGAGGTCCTTCTGAACGGCGGCCGGGGTCAGGGTTTTTTCTTCCTTGGCCTGGGCCTCCCGGGCGGCCGCCCGTTCAGCGCGTTCCTTGGCGCGCGCCGCGCGAAGCTCCTCGACCTCGGCTTCCAGCTTTTTGGCGGCATCGGCTTTGGCCTTGGCTTCGGCGGCGGCCTTTTCCTTGGCTTCGGCTTCCGCCTTGGCCTTGGCTTCGGCGGCGGCCTTTTCCTTGGCTTCGGCGTCGGCCTTGGCTTTGGCCTCGGCGTCGGCCTGGGCTTTGGCTTCGGCCTCCTGCTTGGCTTTGGCTTCGGCGGCGGCCTGGGCGGCGGCATCGACTTCCGGTGCGGCCGCCGGCTCGGGCTTGGCCTCAGGCTGCGGGGCCGCCTTGGGCGCCGCCGGCGCCTCTTTGGGCGCTGCCGCCGGGGCCGGTTTTGCCGCGGCCTTGGGCGCTTCCTTGGCCGCCGGGGCCTTGGCGGCCGGGGCCGGCTTCTTTTCTTCCTCGATGGTCAGGTCCGGCTCGGGGGCCAGGGCGGCCAGATCGATATCCACGTCGTCCAACTGCTTTTGGATCGGCGCCACATCCGCCGCCGAACCGCCGCTGTAGACCAGATCGATATAGGCCTTCACCATGCGGATCGCTTCCGGGTGCCGCAGGATCAGGACGTCGGAGCCGGCCACCAGGTAGCTCACGGCGGCCACGGCCTCCATCAGGATGCCGCGCTTTTCCGGGTCACCCAGGGCCGGGCCCTCGTCGAGCTTCATTTTGGCTTCCTTGCACTTCCAGACTTCGTTGCCGATATTGTTGATGATCGGCAGCTGGAGCTTGTCGTCCCCCTGGTTCAGGGCGGCCATGCGCAGGCGCTCCATGACGGAATAGGAATACTCCAGGCCGTAGCCCAAGCCGCCGGTGGTGGGGTCGATAATGACCCGGTCCATGGGCATGCCCAGGTTCTCGAGCAGAATATTGACCTGCTTGGCCAGGTTGACGTCGATGGGCGAGGAAGAGACGATGGCGTGTCCGAAGCCCATGGCGGCCGCCCCGATGCCCTTGTGGTTCTTGTCTTCCACGGGACCCAGGATCAATTTTTCGCCCTGGGTGTCTTCGGCGATTTTTTTGAGAACTTCTTCGTCTTTCTGAGGATTGGCGGTGCCCCAGACGATCAGGGGCACGTTGATGGCGCCCAGGACTTTCTTGACGGTCGCGGCGGCATCCGCCGGACTGGCATCCTGGCCGTTGGGATCCGTGCTCTTGAGCTGGAGCACGATCATTTCCGCCCCGTATTCGTCGACACATTTTTTGGCCCAGGCAGCGGGATCCTTGATGACATCCTTGAAGGGCGCCAGGGCCGCTTCGGGCCATTCCTCGGGCTCCATGTCCCAAATCTCCATGGCGATCCGGGGCTTGTTGGGCATGTTGCCTTCGAACTGGTAAAATGGATAACAGGTTTCGCCGCCAACGACCACGGCTGCATCCCCTTTGCCAAGGGTAATTTCCTTGACGCTGCCGGCATAAGATTCCTTAAAGAATTCGAAGCCCAATGTTACCTCCTTATCGGTGGGAAGAGCCGATCACCGAACTGCCCTCAGCTCTTGTCAGAAATGAAGTGAACCCCTTGCTACCGACGGCATTATTAACACCTTGAAAGCGGCAATCCCAAAACGCACTGCCCGTTAATAATGATTTCTCTACGCCCCCCCTTTCATTGCCTATTTTTCCCGCAAACGGCGATCGAACCCATGGTCGATGCCCCTGAAAATATGGTACGCGAATGGGATGTGGCCCAACCGGCCCACATCTATATGTATGCGAATGATACTCCCTATCTTCAGTGCCCCTTTTTGTCAATAGTCGATTCCCGCTGAATGCCGTTTAGTTTGTCGAAAAGATTCAAGTATTTGCCTTGGGCGCCGCCAGGCGCGCCTTGAGCTTGGGGAACTGATTCAAATCGGTGTGCGGCAAAAACAACGCCGCCACATAGTGATCCATGTAGGAAGCCGTTTCCGAGAGTTCGAAATTGGTCATCATGCGGGTCACGTTGACCACGTCCCGGCGCAGGCGGTTGGTCAAGGCGGCCATGCGCGCACCCAGCAGGGAAGCGTTGCCGATGAAGGTCACCCGCTCCGCTTCGATTTCCGGCAGGAGGCCGATGACGATGGCCTTTTCCAGATCCACATAGCTGCCGAACCCCCCTGCCAGATAGATCTGCTCGATATCCCCCATGCTCATGCCCACCTCCTCGAGCAGGGTCATGCAACCGCTGTAGATGGCGCCCTTGGCGCGGATCAGGTTCTCGATGTCGATTTCGGTCAATACGATGTCGCGGTCGATCTGGGTCTCGTCCCGCCAGGCCAGGACGTACTCCCAGACACCGTCACGCTCGCGGATGCGCTGGGTGCCCAAATCGCGGTCGAACTTGCCCTGGTTGTTGATCACGCCGAATTCGAACATGACCGCCACGGCCGTGATGAGGCCGGAGCCGCAAATGCCTTTGGGGCGCACGCTGCCGATGGTGAGCAGCATGGGTTCGAAGGACAGGGGATCGATGGAAAAGTCTTCGATGGCACCCCGCGCGGCGCGCATGCCGAATTCGATGCCGCCCCCCTCGAAAGCCGGTCCGGCCGAGCAGGCGGCGCAGGCCATCCAGTCCTTGTTGCCGATGACAATTTCGGCATTGGTGCCGATATCCATGAAGAGGGTCAGCTTCTCCGTGCGGTACATGCCGGACCCCATGACGCCGGCCACGATGTCGCCGCCCACGTAGCTGGACACCTGGGGATAGACCAGGGCGGCGGCATGATCGTCGAGATTGAGGCCCAGATCCACCGCCGAAAGGGGGGGATAGATGTTGCTGGCCGGCACGTAGGGGGAACGGCGGATGTAGCGCGGGTTCACTTTGAGAAAAAGCTGGGTCATGGTGGTGTTGCCGGCCAGGGTGATGGCGTTGATCTCGTCCGGTTGAACCTTGGCACGCTTGATGAGGCTTTCGATGATGGCATTCATGGTGGCCGTCACCACCTCGTGCAGCTTGTCCAGGCCGCCCGGTTTCTCAGCCATCATGATCCGCGTAATCACATCTTCGCCGTAGCTGATCTGACCGTTGAAATCGCCCTTTTCGGCCAGGACCTCGCCCGAAATCAGGTCGAGCAGTTGTCCGTAGATCGTGGTCGTGCCGATATCCATGGCAATGGCGTAATTGCGGTCCGTGGTATCTCCGGCCTGCACCTTGATGACATGGGTCTTGCGGCCGGGCTGCACGGGGCGCGCCAGCGTGGCGGTGACGCGGAAATGCTTTTCACGCAGCACTTCCGGCAGTTTGCGAATGACCGGCATCCGGACCACCAGCCGGTGTTCATTGTGGTTGAGGGTCAGGAAATTGACCAGCCGCGCGGCATCGGCCTGATTGTCCGCGGTGCTCGGTTGGGGCAGCTCCAGGTAGACTTCCTCCACCGGCGGTGCGAAAAGGCCCTGCTCCTTCAAGCTTTCGAAATCCGGCTGATGAATGGAGGCCGTGCGCCGCGGCGGGGCCTGGCGCTTGAGAACGCTGACGTCGATGCTCGACTCCACCGGCACCCGGACGACCACGTCTTCATCCGCGACCTGCGCCTGGCAGGCCAGGCGGTAGCCTTTGGCGCGCTCCTCGGCCTTGATGCGGTCGGAAAGCCCGCCCTCCACACGGCCCTCTTCAATAAGCACCCGGCATTTGGCGCAAACCCCGTCCCCTCCGCAGGAGGCGTTGATGTGCACGCCGGCATCCATGGCCACGCGCAGCAAATTTTCACCTTCGGGTACGCTGATCGATTTTTCGTGAGGAAGAAAGGTTACGGTCGGCATTCAAACCTCCTGCTCGCCGTGTGGGTCGTGAATGGCATGCAAGTCTCAAACCCCGATCGCGTGCGCGGGGCTTCCGGAAATGTCCCGGGTCATGGCTGCAGCGATTCCTTGAGCGTGTCGAAGCGGCAGCTCAAGGTCAGCATCTCGCCGTCATAGAACGAGTCGATTTTGTAGGGCAGCGTCTTGAACAGCCGGATCATGGCCTTGTTCTGGGGCGAGGTGAAGGCCATCAGGCCGGCAATACCGTTTTCCCGGGCGGCATGGGCCAGTTTGTGGATGAAGAGCTTGCCCAGGCCCTTGCCCTGGTAGGGCTTGATGACCGAGAAGGCCACTTCGGCCATGTTCTTGGATTCGTCCAGCAGATATTCACCCACGGCGACGACCTTGCCGAACCCGAATTCGCCCACCAGGGCCACCAGCGTCAGGTCCTTGACGTAGTCGATCTGGGAAACCCCCTCCACCTCTTCGCGCATGAAGCTGTTCTTCTCGTGAAAAAACCGCGAAATCACATCTTCCTTGTCCAGGTTGTAGTAGTGCTCCTGGATGCGCCGCTCGTCCACCGGCTTGGCCGGACGGATGGTAATGGATTCGTCGTCAACGGCGATGACTTCCTCGAGCTCAACCGGATAAACGCCGTGCAGGGAATCGTGCAGGGTGCGTTCCGTGCCGAGCAGCCCCATCTCCTTGGCCTCGTGGAACAGCTCGTCGCGAAAGTCGGGATGGGCGATGCTGATCATGGCCATGGCCCGTTCCTGAAAACTTTTGCCGAACAGGTTGACGGCCCCGTACTCGGTGACCACGTAGTGGACGTCCCCGCGCGGTACCACCACCGCGGTGTCGCCCAGTTTGGGCACGATGCGGCTTTTCTTGCCGCTGGTGTCGGTGGCGGTCATCATGAGGATGGCCTTGCCGTCTTCCGAAGCCGCCGCGCCCCGCATGAAATCGAGCATGCCGGTCACGCCCGAAAAAAGATTGTGGGGCAAGGCATCGGCGGCCACCTGACCGGTCAAGTCCATGGCCATGGCCACATTCAGCGACACCATGCGGCGGTGCTGGGAGATGATGCCGGGGTCGTTGACGTAATCGGAAGGAAAAAATTCGATGCCCGGGTTGTCGTCCAGGAAATCGTAGAGCTCGGATGTTCCAATGGCGCTGCTGGCCACCACCTTGCCCTCGTTCAACCCTTTGTAGCGGTTGGTCACGACGCCCTGGGAGACGAGGTGCATGATGCGGTCGGTCACGAATTGGGTATGGATGCCGAGATCGTTTTTGCCGGACAATCCGAGATAGGTGGCCTGGCTGGTCGTGCCCAGGCTGATCTGCAAGGTCGACCCGTCGTCGATCAAACGCGAGATCATGCGCCCGATGGCATTGGCGCTTTCGAGCTCCGGCGGCTCTTCCACGGTCAGCAGGTTTTCTTCGTGTTCGACGATCACGTCGACATCGTTGACGTGGATAAAACTGCGCCCCAGTACCCGGGGCATGCGGGGATTGACCTGCACGATGACCAGATCGGCGGAATAGGCCGCCGCCTGGGTGATATCCACCGAGATTCCCAGACTCATCCAGCCGAAATCATCCGGGGGCGAGGCCTGCACCAGGGCGACATGAATGGGCAAGCGGCGGCTCTTGAACAGCCGCGGCACCTGGGAAAGGTTCAAAGGCGTAATGAAGCGCAGGTTGCGGGCAATGGCCTTGGGCCGCGCGGACCCGAGATAAAAGGAACGGATGTTGACGCTCTGGTCGCGGGTTTTGTCGGCGATCATGGTCAATGGGGTGGTCTCCAGGGACATGAGCCGCACCACCTCGATGCCCGAGAGGACCCGGGCCTTTTCCGACAGCGTTCGCACCAGAACCTGGGGTTCGCCGCAGGAGGAGGCGATGAAGACGCGCTGCCCCGAGCGGATCAGGCTGATGGCCTCTTCGACCGATCGCCGCTTTTCAAGGTAATTGTCCGCCCAGTACCCGATGGACGCCATATGCGCCTCCGTTGCCGAGAAAAGCGTCGGCGTTGCCGCCGGCGGAAAACGATTGAACGAAGTTCGGGGGCGATTGCCGCCGCCGCCCGGCGCCGGTCATTCTGAGGAAAGAATACTCAAGGGAATGGCCAACCAAAGGGAGTTCAATCTAACGTAAGCCGCGCAAATTTTCAAGGCCTGCGCCGAAGATCGCATCCCCGCAGGGAAGGGCCGAGGGGAAAGCGCCGCCGCCCGGGACTTGACCCGGCCCGGCGCCTCGGTTATCCAGAGCAGTATCACGTGCAGCACACGGGTCCAACTGCAAAGGAAGCCGCCCGCCATGCTCAAATTCATCCACGCCGCCGACATTCATCTGGACAGCCCCCTGCACCGCCTGGAAGTCTACGAGGGGGCGCCGGTCGAGGCGATCCGCGGGGCCTCCCGCCGTGCCCTGGAAAACCTGGTCGAGCTGGCGCTGACCGAAACGGTGGACTTCATTCTGATTGCCGGCGACCTGTTCGACGGCGACTGGCGGGATTACCATACCGGCCTCTATTTCACCGCCCAAATGGCCCGCCTGAAAGCCGCCGGCATCGCCGTCTTCATCGTTTCCGGCAACCATGATGCCGCCGGCCGAATGACCCGACGGCTGCCCTATCCCGACAATGTGCATCTCTTTGGCCACCGCGCGCCGGAAACCCGGTGGCTGGACCCCCTGAAGGTTGCCGTCCATGGCCAGAGCTTCGCCAAGGCAGCCGTGACGGAGAACCTGGCCCTCGGCTATCCGGAACCCCTGCCGGGCTATTTCAACATCGGGTTGCTGCACACCAGCCTGACCGGGCGCGAGGGACACGAAACCTACGCCCCCTGCAGCCTGGACGACCTCGCTTCCCGCGGATACGACTACTGGGCGCTGGGCCACGTTCATCAATTCGAGATTGCCGCCCATCGTCCGCCGGTGGTCTTTCCCGGGTGCCTCCAGGGCCGCCACGTGCGGGAAGCCGGCGTCAAAGGCGGCGTTCTCGTCACAGTGCCGGAGGGGTCGACGCCCGACATCGTTCACCAGCCCCTGGATGTCATCCGCTGGTCGCGGCTGACCATCGACATGGATGGCCTCGACAATGAAAAGGGGGCCCTCGACCGCGTGGGCGCCGCTCTCGCGGAGGAGGCCCAGCGCAACGCCCCCCTTCCGCTCATCGTGCGCGTTGTCCTGACCGGCGCCACCGCGCTCCATGACACGCTGTCCGGCAACCTGGAATACTGGAAGCAGGCCGTCCGCTCCACGGCCCTGGCCAACCTGGGGGACGGCGTGTGGATCGAGGGCCTTCGCCTCGCCACCCGTCGCCCCGACACTGCTTCCCGGGCCCTGGATCCGGGCCCTCTTTTGGAGCTCGAGGGGCTGGTGGACACCATCGCACGCGAAGACGACCTGCTCCTCGATCTGGGCCGTGAACTCGACACCCTGCTGCGCAAACTGCCGGCGGAATATCGCCAGGGCCCGGAAGCCATCGATTCCACCAACCCCGACCATCTGCGGCGCATCGTACGGGAGGCGCACGCCCTGCTCGTGCACGAACTTAAAAAGGAAGGGACCGACGCGTGAAATTCAACCGGCTGGATCTCATCGCCTACGGCCCTTTCTCCGATGCGAGCCTGGATTTCGAGGCCTCCGGCGCAGGCCTGCACCTGGTCTTCGGCCCCAACGAAGCCGGCAAGAGCACGACCCTGCGCGCTCTGCGCAACCTGTTGTTCGGCATTCCGGCCCGCAGCCCCGACAATTTTCGCCACCCCCATCCCAAATTGCGTATCGGGGCCCGTCTGATCCGCAGCGACGGTGAGACCCTGGACTTCATCCGGCGCAAGGGGCTGCGCAAAACCCTGCGCGGGGCCGATGATCGGAGCCCCCTGGACGATACGGTCCTGACGGCTTTTTTAGGCGGCGTGGACCGGGAACTCTTCGAGCAGATGTTCGCCATCGACCACCGGGATCTGATCCGGGGCGGGAAAGAAATCGTTGCCGGCGGCGGCCGCATCGGCCAGGCCCTGTTTGCCGCGGGGGCCGGCTTGATCCGCCTCCAGCAGTTTCAGCAGTCCCTGGACGCCGCCATGGAGGATTTGTTCAAGGCCGGCGGGTCCAAACCCCGCATCAATCAAAGCCTGGCCCAACTCAAAAAAACCCGCCAGAACCAAAAAAACGCCCTGCTGCTGGTTGAAACCTGGAAAACCCATCACAGCGATCTGCAGGCCAACCAAACCCGCCAGGAAATCAACCGGCAGCGGCTGGCCGCGAGCCGGAAGGCCCACAACAAGCTGGAGCGCATCCACGAAGCCCTGCCGTTGATCGCCCGACGCAAGGAGATCATGGCGATCCTGCCGGATCTGGCCGATGTGCCGGATTTACCCGAAGATTTCCCCGACAAGCGCCGCGACACCGAAAAGACGCTGGCCGTGGCCACCCACGATGCCGCGCGGGCAGGGAAAAACCTGGAGGAGGTCGGGGCCAGAATCGCTGCCCTGGCGATGCCCGAACCGCTGCTCCAACAGGCCCCCCTGGTGGAAGCCCTGCAGCACGACCTGGGCAGTTACAAGAAAGCGCAAGCGGACCGCCCGTCCCTCGAAGCCCGCCGGCAGACCCTCGAACACCAGGCCGCCGAGACCCTTTCCGAAGCCGGATTGACCGATCCGGGCCGCAACGCGGCCGATCTGCGGCTGTCCCCGGCCCTGGTCAGCGAAATCCAGGAGCGGGGCCAAGCCCACGATCGCCTGACGACCCGCCTGGCGTCGTTGCGGGCACGCCGCCGGGACCTGGAGACCGACATCGCCTTGCTCGAAGCGCAAAAACAAGCCCTGCCGCCCCTTCGGGACACGACTTCCCTTAAATCCCTGCTCCAGGCGGTCGTCGAGGAAGGCCCCCTCGAAAAGCGGCTGAGCGAAATGCGAAACGGCATCGCCCAAGCGGATAAGGGCCTCGAGGATCGCCTGCAACGTCAGACCCTCTGGTCGGGTACTCCGCAAGCCCTGACGGCTCTGCCCCTTCCGCCGCGGGCCAGCATCGAACGGTTCGAAGCCCGATTCACCGCCTCCGGGCGTCAAATCGAACGCCTCCGGGAAGAAATCTTCCAGCAGAAGACCCTCCTGGACGAGATTGCCGCCGACCTGCAATCTTTCGCGAGCGTGCACCCGGTGCCCGCCGAAAGCGACCTCCAATCCGCCCGAACGTTGCGGGACAGGGGGTGGCGGCTGGCGCGGCGTCATCTTGAAGGAGAAGCCCCCCCCGAGAAAGAAGTCATGGCATTCATCCAGGCGGCCGCCAGGGGCGAAACGCTGCCCGAAGCCTTGGAAGCCGACATGGCGCGGGCCGATCACCTCGCCGATCGACTTCGGCGGGAAGCCGAACAGGTCAGCCGCCAGAGCATGCTGGAAGCCCGTCGCAATCAGGCTGAGGAAAAGCTGGCAAATGCGGCCGCAGCGCTCGATGCGGCACGCGCAGCGCAAAACGAGCTGGATCAGGAATGGCAGTCTCGGTGGGCGGCCGCAGGCATTCGCCCCCAGGCGCCGGCCGAAATGCTGGGATGGCTCGTCGAGATGGAAGCCGTGCGGGACAAGGCTTCGGATTTGGCGGCCGACAAGCGCGAAGCCGACGACCTGGCGGCCGCCATCGCGTTCCATAAAACCAGGCTGATCGAGGCTTTGGCCGAAGTTGAAGCAGGCGCAGGCCCGGATCACGCGCTCGCCGATCTGATCGCAAGGGCCCGACAGCAGGTCGCGCGGCACGATGAACGCCGCGCCGAAAGCGAACGCACGGACCAGACCACCGCTCAGCACCGCAGGGAATTGAAAAGGGTCCTCGCCGAAATGGCCGATCTGGAAACGGAACTGGCCGCCTGGCAAACGCTATGGGGCCGGACCGTATCCCGCATCGGCCTCGAAGCCGAAGCCTTGCCGGAGGCGGCCCTGGCCATGATCGAAAGCATTCGTCAGGCCCGGATCCAGCAGAATGAGGCGGAGGTTCTTGGCAAGCGCGTGCGGGGCATCGATCGTGATGCCGATCACTTTCGGCAACGGGTTGCCCGGCTGGTGGCGCGACTGGCGCCGGAATTGAGCGAAGCGCCCCCCGAAGAAGCCTGTTTGCAGCTCAACGCACGCCTTACGGAAGCCCGTGCCGTGCAGTCACGCAAGCTGGCCCTGGAACGGGAGCGGGACGCCGTCCGGCGCGACCTGGACAGCGCCCGGGCACGTTTGGAGGAAGCCGCCGCCGCCATGCAAGCCCTTTGCCGGGAAGCGGGTTGCGATGATCCGGGCCTGCTGCCGGAGATCGAAAAAAGCGCGGCCCGGCGCCTGGCCCTGCTGCGCGAGCAGGAGGATCTTGAAAATCGGCTGCGGCGCTTGAGCGCCGGGGCAACGGTCGAGACCTTCACCGAGGAAGCCGCGGCGATGGATCCAGACGCCTTGACCCCGCAGATGGCGCAGATCGCCGATGACATTGCGGCCCTGGAACGCGAGCGCTCGGAGGTGGATCAGGCCATCGGCACCGCCCGCGCCGAGCTGCGGCGCATGGACGGCCGCGCCGAAGCCGCCGGTTACGCCGAGGAGGCCGAGCACCTGCTGGCCGCCCTGGAGTCGGACACGGAACGCTATGCCCGCCTGAAGATCGCCTCGGCCATCCTGGCGCGGACCATCGAACAGTATCGCGAAAAGCACCAGGGCCCCTTGATCCAGCGCGCCAGCACGCTTTTTGCGCGGATGACGCTGGATGCCTTCAGCGGTTTGCGGGCCGAATACGACGAAAGCGGCAACCCGGTTTTGATGGGCATCCGCTCCGCAAACGGCGACCTCGTCGGTGTGAGCGGCATGAGCGACGGAACGGCCGATCAACTCTACCTGGCCCTGCGCCTGGCAAGTCTCGAGCGTTACCTCGATGCCAGCGAACCGCTGCCCTTCGTGGTCGACGACATTCTGCTGCGCTTCGATGACGAGCGCGCGGCCGCCTGCCTGGAGGTTCTCGCCGAACTGGCCTTCAAAACCCAGGTCATCTTCTTTACCCATCACCAGCACTTGCTCGACCTGGCCCAGCAGACGCTGGCGGCTTCGACGCTGGCGGTCTACCGTCTCGAAAACCCTCCTTCGGCCGCGGCCCGCAATTGACAGGTCCCGGCGCCGGTCTTACCGGTTAGATTCGAACGCAAGACGGCGCCGGTCCATTATTCGGTTCGATCGCGCCGTCCGCCTTCGCCCATACCGGGCGCAACCGTTTACCGAGGAGGTCCGATGAGTCACGCCATTGTGATGCACGCCACTGGAGGACCCGAGGTTCTCCGATGGGAGCCCTTCGAGCCGGGCGCCCCGCAGGAAGGCGAAGCCCTGGTGCGCCATGAGGCCGTGGGCCTCAACTTTATCGACGTCTATCATCGCACGGGGCTTTACCCCATCGGGGACCTGCCCGCCGTCCCCGGCATGGAGGCCGCCGGCCGGGTGGAGGCCGTAGGCCCCGGCGTCACCGAGGTCACCGTGGGCGATCGGGTGGCCTACGCCGGCCTGCCCCCGGGCGCTTATGCGCAGCGCCGCCGCATCCCCGCCCATCGCCTGGTCAGGCTTCCCGAGGCCATTGGTGCCGAGCAGGCCGCGGCCATGATGCTCCAGGGCATGACCGCCCGCTACCTGCTCAAGGGCTGCACCACGGTGGGCGCCGGTCACGTGGTTCTGCTGCATGCCGCCGCCGGCGGGGTGGGCCTTCTGGCCACCCAGTGGGCCAAGGATCTGGGCGCCCGGGTCATCGGCACCGTGGGTTCCCCCGCAAAAGCCGATCTGGCCCGGGCCCACGGCTGCGATCACACCATCCTGTACGACGAGGAGGATTTCGTGGACCGTGTACGGGAGTTCACCGACGGCCGCGGCGTCGATGTGGTCTACGATTCGGTGGGGCAGGCGACCTTTCTCAAATCACTGGACTGCCTGCGGCCCATGGGCCTGATGGTAAGCTTTGGACAGGCCTCCGGCCCGGTCGGCCCCATCGATCCCGGCCTGCTGGCCGCCAAGGGATCCCTCTTTCTCACACGGCCCAGCCTGATGACCTACACCGCCCGGCGGCAGGATCTGCTGGCCCATGCCGAAGATCTCTTCGATGCGCTCCTGCGGGGGGCCGTCAAAGTGGAAATCGGCCAGACCTATCCCCTGGCCGAAGCCGCCCGGGCCCATCGGGATCTTGAAGCGCGGCGCACCACCGGATCCAGTGTCTTTGTGGTTGACTGAACGGAGGGTCTGACGATAGGTAACCCTAAACCCCGGAGCGTACTTGTGGCCGAATTCCATGCCCCGCCAGATGCCCTGCCCTTTTTCCGCATCCTTTTTCAGCGGGGCGTGGGCGTTGCCATCCAGACCGGCGTCACCCTCGAAGACCTGCTTTGCCGCCAGTGGCAGATCGATCGCGACTACGTCATGAACCGCATCAGCACGCTCTTTCTGGATGCTAAACCGGTGGACGATCTGGCCGCCGCCGTGGTGGAGGACGGCGCCACCCTGGCACTATCCGGGGCCATGCCGGGCTTGATCGGGGCCACCATGCGCCGGGGGGGGGTGCTCGCCCCCTTTCGCAGCGGTATCACCTACTGCGGCTCGGCAGCACCCCACACGAGCGGTGACGGCCGGATAACCCTGAAGCTCTTCAATCTGCTGATCGATGAGTTGGGTCCCCGATTCCTGGCCCGGGGTGTCTGGATCGAGCGCTCCCGCCTGGCGGAACATTTCCCGGGGCATCCCGACCTAGCCGGAGTCGGCAACGGCGCGGTCTGCGTCGTCATGCCCACCCCCCGGACGACAGCCGACACCCCCTAATCGGCAGGGAAGCGTCCCCGTGGTCAAACCCGCCGGTTTATGGTCGCCTCTTTGCACCCTATTGGGTTGACTTCGCCCTTCGGATTTTTGTATAAGGATTTCAGACAGATATTGTCTCATCACCCATCGAGCGAATGTCGCTTTAAGTTTTTTTCAGATGATATCTGTCCGTATCGCAGATGTTCAGCGACCAAGGCTTTCCCAAACCAACCCCTACCAACTTAAAGCGATACCTTATGCCGCATGCAACCCAGAGGACCAACATTTAGAATCGAAACCCGAAGGAGGTAAACGTTATGGACAAGATCCTTAGAATTAATGTCGGCGCGGAGGGCGGACCCAAGGCGACGGTCACCCCGCTGGGCGAGTACGAAGGCATGGGGGGCCGGGGCATGACCTCCATGGTCGTCTCCAAGGAAGTTCCCCCCGACTGCCACCCCCTGGGGCCGGAAAACAAGCTGGTCATCGCCCCCGGCCTGCTGACCGGGTCGGCGGCATCCACGTCAGGGCGCATCTCGGTGGGCTGCAAGAGCCCGCTCACCGGCGGCATCAAGGAATCCAATTCCGGCGGCCAGGCCGGCCAGACCCTGGCCCGGCTGGGCTACGCCGCGATCATTCTGGAAGGTGCCCCGGCGGCCAATGCCTGGTACAAGGTCTATATCAACAAGGACGGGGTACAAATCGGCGATGCCGGTGAATACAAGGGGCTGCGCAATTATCCCCTGGTGGAAAAGATCAAGAGCGCCTATGGCGAAAAAGTGGCCGTCATGTCCATCGGCACCGCCGGTGAAATGAAAATGGCGGCCGCCACGGTGGCCGTGACCGACCGCGAGATGCGGCCCTCGCGCCACGCCGGCCGGGGCGGCGTGGGGGCGGTGATGGGGGCCAAGGGCATCAAGGCCATCATCATCGACGATGCCGGCACCAAGATGCGCCAGCCCAAAAACCCCGAAAAATTCAAGGCCGCCAACAAGACCTTCAACCAGGGCCTGCGCAGCCATGCGGTCACCGGCGAGGGGCTTCCGGCCTACGGCACCAACGTGCTCACCAACGTCATCAACGAGGCCGGGGCCTACCCCACCTACAACTTCAAACAGGGCCAGTACGACGATGCCGGCAAGATCAGCGGCGAGACCATGGCCGAAATCGAAACCCAGCGCGGCGGCAACCCCACCCACGGCTGCCACGTGGGCTGCGCCATCCGCTGCTCGGGCATCTATGTCGACAAGGACGGCAACTACATCACCAAGCAGCCCGAGTACGAGACCGTCTGGGCCCACGGCGGCAACTGCGGCATCTGCGATCCCGACGCCATCGCGCGGCTGGATTTCCTGGATGACAACATCGGCCTGGATACCATTGAAACAGGCGTTACCATCGGCGTGGCCATGGAGGCCGGCCTGCTTGATTTCGGCGATGCCGAAGGTGCGCTCAAGCTAGTGGAGGAAATCGGCCAGGGCACCCCCCTGGGCCGCATCCTGGGCGGCGGGGCGGCACTTACGGCCAAGGCCCTGGGCATCGAACGGGCGCCGGTGGTCAAAAACCAAGCCATGCCGGCCTACGATCCCAGAGCGGTCAAGGGCATCGGGGTCACCTACGCCACGACCCCCATGGGCGCCGACCACACGGCCGGCTACGCCATCGCCACCAACATCCTCAAAGTCGGCGGCGACGTGGATCCCCTGAGCCCGGAAGGTCAGATCGAATTGTCCCGCAATCTCCAGATCGCCACGGCGGCCCTGGACGCGACAGGCTACTGCCTGTTCATCGCCTTTGCCATCCTCGACCAGGAGGAAACCTTCAATGCCATGGTCGAGACCCTCAACGGCATGTTCGATCTCAATATGACCGCCGACGACGTGGTGGCCCTGGGCCAAAAAATCCTCAGCATGGAACGCGACTTCAACCAAAGGGCCGGCTTCACCAAGGAACACGACCGCCTGCCGCGCTTCATGCGTCGGGAGCCCATCGCCCCGCACAATGTGACCTTCGATATCAGCGACGAGAAGCTGGACACCCTCTTCAACTGGTAAGCTTTGATGAGCTCGTAGAAAATCGAACAATAGAAGTTTTGTCATCCCCGCGAAAGCGGGGATCCGGGCATTACACAAGGTTCTGGACTCCCGCATCCGCGGGAGTGACAACTTAGGGACGCTTTGAGGTTCCTTCCAGCTTTATAGCCT
>CAYMQN010000075.1:0-15935 GCA_964392545.1 uncultured Desulfobacteraceae bacterium | reverse complement strand
GGCCTGGTCACCCTCTGCGGCTGCCAGGGGGTCAACGGCGGCGGTTGGGCCCATTACGTGGGCCAGGAAAAGATCCGTCCCCAGGCCGCCTGGTCTCAGCTGGCCTTCGGCCTGGACTGGCAGCGCCCGCCCCGGCAACAGAACGGCACCTCATTTTACTATTTCGCCACGGACCAGTGGCGCTACGACGGCTTCGCCGCCGAGAACATCCGGTCTCCGCTCACCGGACGTTCGGGGCCGCGCCACATGGCCGACTACAATGCCATCGCCGCCCGCCTGGGGTGGCTGCCCGCCTACCCCCAGTTCGACCGCAACCCCCTGGACCTTTGCCGGGAGGCCGTGGAAAACGGGGCCGATTCGGACGCGGCCATCGTCGACCGGGTGCTGGAGCGCCTCAAAAACGGCGAGGTGCGCTTTGCGGTGGAAGACCCGGACCACCCCGACAACTTTCCGCGGGTGCTGTTTCTCTGGCGCGCCAACCTTCTCGGAGCCAGCGGCAAGGGGCACGAATATTTCCTGAAGCACCTTCTGGGGGTCGAAAACGCCGTCTTCAACGCCGACAACCCCCTGCGGCCGGAAGAAATCCAATGGCGGGAGCCGGCCCCCGAAGGCAAGCTGGATCTCCTGGTGACCCTGGAGCTGCGCATGTCCACCAGCGCGCTCTACGCCGACGTGGCCCTGCCGGCCGCCGGGTGGTACGAAATGCACGATCTGAGCTCCACGGACATGCACCCCTTCATCCACCCTTTCAACCCGGCCATCGACCCGCCCTGGGAAACCCGCACCAACTGGGAGCAGTTCAAGACCATCGCCCGACGGTTCTCGGTGCTGGCGGAACAACACCTGGGGTCCCGCCAGGATCTTGTGGCGACCCCCCTGCTGCACGACACGCCCGGGGAAATCGCCCAGCCCGAGGTGAGGGACTGGAAAAAGGGCGAATGCGAAGCCCTCCCCGGCAAAACCATGCCCAACCTGACCGTGGTGGAACGGGACTTTCCCAGCGTCTACGCCAAGATGACGGCCCTGGGCCCCCTGGCGGCCTCGGCCGGCATCGGCTCCAAGGGCGTCCAGTGGAAGGCCGGCGAAGAATACGAAGCCTTGAAAAAAAGCCTCGGTACGGTCGATTCAGGCATCGCCGCGGGCATGCCGCGGCTGGAGAGCGCCAAGCAGGCCGCCGAGGCGATCCTGCACCTGGCACCCGAAACCAACGGCGCCGTGGCGGTGAAAGCCTGGGAGGGGGTCGAGCGCAAGACCGGCCTGTCCCTGCGCCATTTGAGCATCGAACGGCAGGGCGAGCGCACCCGTTTCGACGACCTGACGGCCCAGCCGCGCAAGATCATCACCTCGCCCATCTGGAGCGGCATCGAGTCCGAGACGCGGCGCTATTCGCCCTTCGTCATCAACATCGAGGAAAAGGTGCCCTTCCGGACCCTCACCGGGCGGGCCCAGTTCTACCAGGACCACCCCTGGATGCGGGATTTCGGCGAGCAGCTGCCCCTCTACCGCCCGCCCCTCGACATGGTGGCCCTGGGCACCACCGAGGTGGCCCGCGACCCGGACCGCGAGCTCTTCCTGAACTATCTGACCCCCCATTCCAAGTGGTCGATCCACAGCACCTATTCCGACACCCTGACCATGCTGACCCTCTTCCGGGGCGGGGAGGCCATCTGGATCAACGACGAGGACGCCCGGCGGATCGCCGTCCGGGACAACGACTGGCTGGAGTGTTTCAACGTCAACGGCCTGGTGCTCGCCAAGGCCGTGGTGAGCCCGCGCATACCCGCCGGCAAGGCCTTCATGTACCACGCCCAGGAACGCCTGATAAACACGCCGGGCTCCACCTTTTCGGGCCAGCGCGGCGGCACCCACAACAGCGTCACCCGCATCATGGTCAAGCCGACCCACATGATCGGGGGCTACGCCCAGTTCAGTTACGGCTTCAACTACTACGGGCCGGTGGGCTCCCAGCGCGACGAGGTGATCATCGTGCGCCGGGCCGGGGAGGTGGACTGGTATGAAGATTAGAGCGCAGATGGCCATGGTCCTGAACCTGGACAAGTGCATCGGCTGCCACACCTGCAGCATCCCCTGCAAGAACGTATGGACCAACCGCAAGGGGGCCGAATACATCTGGTTCAACAACGTGGAAAGCAAACCCGGGATCGGCTACCCCAAAAAATGGGAAGATCAGAAGATCCACCGGGGCGGCTGGGAAGTCAAGGGCGATCGGCTGCGTCTCAAAGCCGGCGGCCGTCTGCACAAGGGGCTCAACATCTTCCACAATCCCGACCTGCCGGTCATCGACGACTATTACGAGCCCTGGCGCTACGACTACGGCAAGCTGATCGACAGCCCCGCGCGCCGGCACCAGCCCAGCATCCGCCCCATCTCCCAGATCACGGGCGAGAACATCCCCGTCAACTGGGGTCCCAACTGGGAGGACGACCTGGCCGGCATCGGCGAGACGGCCGGCGGCGACGTGAATTTCAAGGGGCTGGATTACCAGCGCTATCTCGAATTCCGCAACGTGTTCCTCTTTTATCTGCCCCGGCTCTGCGAACACTGCCTCAACCCGGCCTGCGTGGCCTCCTGCCCGTCGGGGGCCCTTTACAAACGGGAGGAGGACGGCATCGTGCTGGTGGACCAGGAGCGCTGCCGGGGCTGGCGCTACTGCGTTTCCGGCTGCCCCTACAAGAAGGTCTACTTCAACTGGAAGACCGGCCGGGCCCAGAAGTGCATTTTCTGCTACCCCCGGGTGGAAGCCGGCCAGACCACCCTCTGCGCCCACACCTGCGTGGGGCGCATCCGCTACGTGGGGGTCTTCCTCTACGACGCCGACCGCATCGCCGAAGCCGCCGGGGTCCCCGACGATCGGGATGTCTACGGCGCCCACCTGGAAATCCTGCTCGACCCCGACGATGCCGAGGTCCAACGGGAAGCCGCCGACCAGGGGATCGCACCCAACATGCTGGCGGCCGCTTCCCGTTCACCGGTCTACAAGCTGTGCAAGACCTGGCAGCTGGCCCTGCCCCTGCACCCGGAATTTCGCACCCTGCCCATGGTCTGGTACGTGCCGCCCTTGAGTCCGATGCTGATGCCGTCGGAGCACCCGGCGGAAGCCTTCCCGGTCGAAGGCCAGCGCATCCCCCTGGCCTACCTGGCCAACCTGCTCACAGCCGGGGACGAAACCCCGGTGCGGCGTGCCCTGGGGCGCTTGGCCGCGGTGCGTCATTTCATGCGCACCGTGCGGGTGGAACAAAAGAAGGACACCGCCGCCCTGGACGCCGTGGGCCTTACGGAGAAAACCGCCGACGCGATCTACCGCCTGCTGGCCCTGGCCCATTTCGACGAACGCTACGTGATCCCCACGGCACCGGCCCCTGAAACCGGCCTCTACCCCGAACAGGGGCGCTGCGGCTATGCCGACGGGGATTGAGCCGCAAAGGAGAACACCCATGGACTGCCGCGGTACCTGCTACCAGATCCTGTCGCTGCTGCTGGCCTACCCCGACCACCGCCTGCACGCCGCCCTGCCTTCCGTGGCCGCCGCTGTGGCGCAATGGCCGGCGGGCCGGCTCAAGGACGGTCTGCAGAACACCCTTGCCCGGATGGCCGCCGAGGACCTCCTCCGGCTCCAGGAGACCTATACGGCGGCCTTCGACCTGGACCCGGCCGGCACCCTCAATCTGACCTATCATCTGTGGCGGGACAGCGAAAAGCGATCCGCCGCCCTGGCCGGCCTGCACCAGCTTTATCAGGACGCCGGCTGGGAGACGACCACCGGGGAACTGCCGGATTACCTGCCCCTGATGCTCGAATTCATGGTCATCCGTCCCGAGGCGCGGCCCCATGATCTCATCCGCACCTGCCTGGGCTGCCTCGAAGACCTGACGGATACCGTGCGGACCAAGGCGCCCCTCTATGCGGCGCTTCTCGCGTTGCTCGACGAAGATCTCCGCTGCCGCGGCGAAAGGGTCGCCGCCGGAGACGGTGCCCCGCAGCCTCCGAAGGGCCGCCGGGGCCTCACATCACCCTACAGGAGATCCATATGATACTCACCTATACTCTCCTCTTCACCGTCTTGCCCTACCTGTGTCTGGCGGTGTTCGTGGTCGGTCATGCCTATCGCTATCTGACCGATCGCTATGCCTGGAACGCCCGCTCCAGCCAATTTCTGGAAAAGAAATCCCTGTTCTGGGGCTCCATCCTGTTTCATGCGGGCATTCTGATGACCTTCCTGGGCCACGCCGGGGGGCTTTTGATCCCCCAGCGGGTTTTCGACGTCTTCGGCATCGACGCCGAGGGCCACCTGGCCATCGCCTATTGGATGGGCCTGGTGGTCGGCATTCCGGCCTTTGTGGGATGCCTTCTCCTCCTGGTGCGCCGCCTGCGCAACCGCCGCGTCCAGGCGGCCGGCACGGCCAACGACGTCGTCACCCTGGCGGGGCTCCTGGTGGTCATCGGCCTCGGCCTGTTCAACGTCATCTTCGGCCACTACAATGTGCTCTATACCCTGGCGCCCTGGATCCGCGGGATCGTCTTTTTCATGCCCGACGCCGAGCTCATGCGGCCGGTACCGGTCCTCTACAAGCTCCATGTCCTCACCGCCTGGGCCCTGCTGGCCTATTCGCCCTTCAGCCGCCTGGTGCACATCTGGAGCGTGCCCATCGTCTACGCCGTGCGGCGCTGGATCGTCGTGCGGCGCAAACCGGGTCAGCGCACGGTGCCGGCCGGGGAGCACGCGGGCCTGGCCCCTGAAGGGAGGGGCGCCTGACATGTCGGAAGAAAACGTCTGCCAAGCGGTTTCGTCACCGGTCAAAGCCCTGACCTGGACCACCCTGGCCTTTTTCGCAGGGTTTGCAGGGGTCTCGGCCTTCGGGCCGATCATCGCCAAGTTGAAGGAGACCATGGATCTGAGTCCCATGTGGATGGCGCTCCTGGCTTCCTGCCCGGCGCTGACCGGTTCCCTGCTGCGGATCCCCTTCGGCGCCATGGTGGACCGCACCGGGGGCAAGACGCCCATCGTGATCCTGCTCGGCCTGGCCACGGCCGGCATCGCCGGCATGACCCTGCTTTTCGCCGTGGCACCGGCGCCCACCGCGGCCCATTATCCCCTTTTTCTTCTCTGCGGGGTACTGAGCGGCAGCGGCATCGCGGTTTTTTCGGTGGGTATCCCCGCCGTCTCCTACTGGTACCCGCAGCGCAAACAGGGCAGCGCCCTGGCCCTCTATGCCGGCCTGGGCAACCTGGCGCCGGGCCTTTTCGCCATGCTGCTGCCCTGGATGGTGATGGCCCTGGGGTTCATCTCGGCCTATATTTTCTGGTTCGCCATGCTCGTTCTTCTGCTCATTTTCGTCTTCGTCTTCATGAAGGACGCGCCCTATTTCCAGTACCGCCAGATGGGTATCGACATCGACCCCGATGCACTCCTGCACGTCTGCGGTCAGGAGCTCTTCCCCTCGGGCAAGGCCATGGACTCCATCCGCAAGGCCGCCGCCGACTGGCGCACCTGGGCGCTCACCTTTTTCTACTTCGTAAGCTTCGGCGGCTTTATCGCGCTGACCGTCTGGCTGCCCACCTACTGGGCCGAGTTCTTCGGCACCAGCCTGGTGATGGCCGGTCTGCTGACGGCGGCCTATTCGCTGTCCTCCAGTCTGCTGCGGGTTCTCGGGGGGTTCGTCTCGGACGGTCTGGGTGGTGAAACCGTGGTTCTGGTCTCCTTCGTGGCCGTCACGCTGGGGGGCCTTATGATGACGCTGGCCACGGCGGCCTTCGGCATCGCCCTCACCGGCCAGATGATCCTGGCCCTGGGCATGGGTTTCGCCAATGCCGCCGTGTTCAAACTGGTTCCCAAATACAGCCCCCGGGCCGTGGGCGGCGCGGCCGGCATCGTGGGGGGCCTGGGCGCCTTCGGCGGCTTCGTGATCCCCCCGCTGATGGGGCTTTTCGTCAAACTGTTCGGCGACGCCGGCTACGCCCGCGGCTTCACCGTGTTCGTCGTGCTGGCGATCCTGTCCCTGGCCGTGTTCTTCGTTCTCAACCGTTACGCCCCGTCGCAGGACATCGCGGCGGCGTCCGGGAAAGGATGATCCGTCATGAACATTGCGTCATCTTCGCTTCGTGTCTGTGGTCGTCCCCTGGACGACTGCCTGCGGCTGGTGGAAGACTTCCACGGGTGCCGCTCACCGGGGATCGTGCTCGGCCTCTTCATGGTCGACCGGGCCCGCACCTTGATCGGGCCGGCGGTGGAGGCCGACGTGATCGCCGAGACGCGCCACTGCCTGCCGGATGCGGTCCAGCTGTTCACCCCCTGCACGGTGGGCAACGGCTGGCTGAAGATCGTCGACGAGGATCGCTTCGCCCTGACCTTCTTCGACCGGCACAGCCGCCGGGGGCAGCGCGTGTGGCTGGATCTCGACAAGGCACGCGCCTTCCCGAACCTGTATAACTGGTACCTGCGGCGGGTCTCCAAGCAGGACCTGCCCCTGGAAACCCTGCTGGCGACCATCATCGAAGCCCGCAGCGCCACCCTCTCCTCGGCGCCGGTGACCCTGACCCGGTTCTATGCGCGGGACAAAAAGGACCGCATTGCCGTCTGCCCGGGATGTGGGGAAGCCTATCGCGGCCATCCGGCGCAGCGCTGCGACCAATGCCGCGGCGCTGGCTACTGGCGGCCCGATGCGATCCAGCCCGGCCGCGCGTCGAACGCATGACGATCAGGAGAAAACGGCATGTTCAAAACCATCGCCATCGAAGAGGCCGTCGGCAAGGTTCTGGCCCACGACGTCACCGAAATCCGCCCCGGTGAATTCAAGGGGCCGGCCTTCCGGAAAGGCCACACCATCGCCGCGGGGGACATCTGCCATTTGCAGCGCCTCGGCAAGCAGCACATCTACATTCTCGATCTGCCGCCGGACCACCTGCACGAGGACGCGGCCGCGGCCGCCCTGGGCGAAGCCTTCTGCGGGCCGGGCGTGATGCGCCAGGGCGCGCCCCGGGAGGGGCGGGTCAATCTGGTGGCGGGCCGCCCCGGGCTGTTGAAAGTGGCCGCCGAAACCTTGCGGCAGGTCAACCTGCTGGGGGAGGTCATGTGTGCTTCCCGGCACACCGACACCATCGTGGCGGAGGGGGATGTCGTGGCCGGCACCCGGGCCATCCCCCTGGCCCTGAAAGCCGATATCGTGCAGCGGGCGGTGGAGGCCGCCCAAACGGTGGGGGGCCTCTTTCGGGTGCTGCCCCTGCGGCGGGCCAAAACCGGCCTGCTGATCACGGGCAGCGAAGTCTTCTCCCATCTGATCGAGGACCGTTTCGAACCGATCCTGCGGAAAAAAATCGCTGCCCTCGGCTCCGAGGTCGTGGCGGTGGACTTCGCCCCCGACGACCCGGAAGTGATCGCCGCCGGCATCCAAAAGCTCATGACCGCCGGCGCCGACCTGATCCTTACAACGGCGGGCATGTCGGTGGACCCCGACGACGTGACCCGGGAAGGCATTCGCCGGGCCGGCGGCGAGGCGGCCTGCTATGGCGCCCCGATTCTGCCGGGCGCCATGTTCCTGTCCGCCGAGGTGGCCGGGGTGCCCGTGCTGGGGGTGCCGGCCTGCGGCCTGTTCCACCAGACCACGATCCTGGATCTGATGTTGCCGCGTGTCCTGGCCGGCGAACGCATGACCCGCGACGACATCGCCGGCATGGGCCACGGCGGATTGTGCCTGAACTGCCCGGATTGCCAATTTCCGCGATGCCCTTTTGGAAAGTGAGGTTTTTCTTCCATGCGGAAGAAAAAAATACAATTTTTTCAAACCACCCTGAACGGTTCAACCGCTCCGGGTGATTTCGCCGATGTGAAACACGGCACATCAACCCAAAGGAGGTCGACTTATGTTTTGCTACCAATGTGAACAAACTGCCAAGGGTGTGGCCTGCACCGTGCAGGGTGTGTGCGGCAAGAGCCCGGAAGTGGCGGCATTGCAGGATTTGCTGATCTACGGTCTCATGGGGCTTTCCCAGGTGGCCCTGGAAGGACGCAAAAAAGGGGTCATCGATCGGGACGTGGATGTCTTCACCGTCAAATCGTGTTTTTCGACCCTGACCAACGTGGATTTCGATCCCGAGCGGTTCGTCAAGCTCATCCACGAGGCCGCCGCCAAACGGGAAACCCTCAAGGACAAGGTGGCCGCGGCCGGCGGAAATGTCGAATTCCCGGAAGGGCCGGCACACTTTACGCCCCAATCAACCGTGGACGATCTCGTGGCGCAGGCCGAAGCAGTCGGGCTCAAATCCTATCCGGCCGAAAACCCCGATATTCTCTCCCTGAAGCACACCACCCTCTTCGGCATCAAAGGGGTCTGCGCCTATGCCGACCACGCCCAGATCCTGGGGCAGGAAGACGACGAACTCTACGGCTTCATCCACCAGGCCCTGGCCGCCATGCAGCGCAATGACATGGGGGTGGAAGAATGGGTCGACATGACCCTGACCTGCGGCAAATATGCCCTGCATTCCATGGCGCTGCTCGATGCCGGCAACGCCGGCGTCTACGGCGACCCCGTACCCACCAAGGTTCCGCTGGGCCACAAGCAGGGCAAGGCCATCCTGGTGTCCGGCCATGATCTGAAAGACCTCGAGGAGTTGCTCAAGCAGACCCAGGGCAAGGGCATCTACGTCTATACCCACGGCGAAATGCTGCCCTGTCACGGGTATCCCAGGCTCAAGGCCTATGACCATTTCTACGGCCACTACGGATCGGCCTGGCAGAACCAGACCAAGGAGTTCCCGGAATTCCCGGGGGCCATCCTGATGACCACCAACTGCATCCAGCGCCCGGCCAAGGCCTACAAGGACAATATCTTCACCACCGGCCTGGTGGGCTGGCCCGGCGTTCAGCACGTGACCGATTTCAATTACCAGCCGGTGATCGACAAGGCCCTGGAGATGCCCGGATTCGCCGAAGACCAAAACGGCCGGGAGGTGATGACCGGCTTCGCCCACAATGCGGTCATGGAGGTGGCCGGGCAGGTCATCGAGGCCGTCAAGTCCGGCGCGGTGCGCCACTTCTTCCTGGTGGCCGGCTGCGACGGGGCCAAACCGGGCCGCAACTACTACACCCGCTTCGTGGAGCAGGTCCCCGAGGACTGCATCGTGTTGACCCTGGCCTGCGGCAAGTTCCGCTTTTTCGACAAGGACCTGGGGGATATCGGCGGCATCCCGCGCCTGCTGGACGTGGGCCAGTGCAACGACGCCTATTCCGCCGTGCAGATCGCCCAGGCCCTGGCCGGCGCCTTCAACGTCGGGGTCAACGAGCTGCCCTTGTCCATGGTGCTGTCCTGGTACGAACAAAAGGCGGTCTGCATCCTCCTGGCCCTGCTCTATCTGGGCATCAAGGACATCCGGCTGGGCCCCTCCCTGCCGGCCTTTATCTCGCCCAACGTGCTGGACACCCTGGTGCAGAACTACGCCATCAAACCCATCAGTACACCGGAGGAGGACTTGAAGGCGATCCTGGGATAGCCCGCCATCGCTTAATGGCCGATGGCCATGGAAGGCCGTTCGAAACGGTTTTCCATGGCCATCAAAAGACCGGGGGGAAGGGCATGAACCGCGCCCTGCAGATGCCAAGGCATGGCAAAGCGGGTTGGGGCGCGCACCCCCCTCAGAGCATCTCTTGGATCGGACGCCGGGCGGTGCGATCGGGACGGATGTCCGTCGCGATGGTAACGTTGAGACGGCGCCGCTGGTCCTCGAGGACCACCGCCGCTCCCGGATCGAGCGGCGATCCAACCTTGACAAAGCCGCAGCAAAGACCGCGGGGGCGGAAATCCCGGGGTTTTTCGGGGCTGGCGACGCTCAAAAGACGCCCCTCGTGATAACCGATGCCCATGTCCGAGACGCAGGTGAGAACGGTGCCCAGCAGATTGCCTTCTGAATCCAGCACCGCCGCCGGGGTGGACACCTTGCGCAGATCCTTTCCCACAAAGGGGTAGGTATGGTCCGGGCTGTCAACGCTCAACAGGGCCTGATCGCCGATGAAGGACTTGGTAAATCCGCTTTTATCGGCGTTGAAAGGCAGCGCAAAGGACCAGGGGTGGTGGATGAAGGGCCAGGGCCCGATATCCTGATGGGACAGCGGCAGCACGGCCCCGCCCCGCAGGGAGTCCCGGGCGGCCAGGCCGCAGGCCGTGAGTCCGAAAGCTTGACCGGCCTGGTAGATCGTCTCCCAGGTCTTCACCACCTGGTCCGGCGCGACGAAAATTTCGAATCCGAACTCGCCGGTGTAGCCGGTACGCGAAAGCAATAGGGGCGTGTCGTCCGTCAGCCGCACGGCATCGGCCAGCGGTGAGGCGGGGTCGAAGTGCCCCTTGAAGGAAAAATAGACCATGTTCGCGAAAGCGGCGTCGGGGTCCGCCAGGACGTTGCGCAGAATCTTGGCGGCCAGCGGTCCCTGGACGTCGATTTTACCCAGTTGGTCGGTCAGATCGCTGATGGCGACCTCCCGGTCGCCGGCCTGCGCTTTGAGATGATCGGCCACCACCCCGCCCATGCCGGCGTTGACCACCGCCATGTAGCTGTCTTGCGCGAGTTGATTGATGATACTGTCGTCGATCACCCCACCCCGGGCGTCGAGGTAGGCCCCATACACGCAGCGACCGGGCGTGAGCGGGTGTTTCTTCTTCCCGAGGCAGGCCTCCAGGTCATTGGTAAAGCAAAGCTGCAACAATTCCCGGGCGTCGGGCCCGCTTACCAGCACCGCAGCCATGTGGCTGGTATCGAATAAGCCGGCCTGCTGCAGCACGGCCAGGTGCTCGTTTTTAGCCGACGCATACCACAGCGGCATTTCATAGCCGCCGAAATCGGCCATCTTGGCACCCTGGGCCGCATGCCAACCGTGAAGCGCCGTTTTCTTGACTGCATTTTCCATAATGTTCATCCCCCAATCAGCGCTTAGATTGGTCTTTCTTCAAAGCCGCTGTCAAGTAAAATCCGGTACCGCCGCCGCTGCGGCCGCCCAGGCGCATATGCCCTTCAGAAGGAAGGGTTAGGCTTCAGGCTCCCGGATCGTCAGTACCGGCATGGGGGCGATGCGGACCAGCTTTTCGGTAACCGATCCGAGGATGAACTTCTTCCAGCCCGAATAGCCGTGGGTGGCGGTGACGATGAGGTCGGCGCCCTGCTCCTCGGCCGCGCGAACGATTTCCTCGGCCACTTCCCCTTCCCGGATGAGGGGGGTGACGCCGACCGATTCGCACTTCCCTTCGGCCACGAAGGCATCCAGGTTCTCTCTGGAAACCTTTTCTATTTCCATCTGATAGCCCTGGACATTGAACGGCACCGCTCCGTGGCCGGCCGGGATGATCGGCACGGGCGCCATAACGTGAACCACGAGCAACTCCGCCCCGAAATGCTCGGCCAGTTCGCAGGCCCTGCGAAAGCCCTCCCGGGACGGTTCACTGAAATCCGTGGGAACGGCGATTTTTTTTACGGTCAGCATCACAATTTCCTCCCTGTCATGGGTTATTTACAGTTTTTTAGAGGGGCATGCTCTTTTGAAACCCCTTCATGATGGCATCGAGTTTGGGATTCTCCACGAAGAAGCGATACTTCAGGAGCCGCAGGACCGCCTTCAGGTCCTTCCAATCGGTAATCGGATCTTCCTTGGTGGAGAACAGAACCGAGGCCTGCTTCAGACTTTCCTGCAGGTATTCGCCCGCCGAGCGTGTGTCCAACTCTTCGATGAGGGCGTTGACGATGGCGTTGAAGTCCTCGGCCGTCATCCAAGCCCCTTTGCAGCTCGGGCAGAAGCGCACCGAGGCCCCGGTCTCCTTGTCGGTGATGGTGGTAAGGGCGGTGTCCGGACAGCGGGGGCAGGCCAACCCCTCGCGGGTCACTTCGAAATCAGCCTGTTTGCGCCATAGCGCGAAATCGGCCCAATGCAGATCAGGCGGTGCCAGCTCGTCCTTGACGGCGTCGAATTCGCCGGCATCGAACCAGAGGCCCCGGCACGGGCGGCACTCGTCGATGGTGACGTCCCCGATGGTTTTTTTCTCCATTGGCTGGTGACACTGGGGGCATTTCATTGCGCATGTCTCCCTATCGATGGCATGTGAGCGTCAGGGCTGCAGAAAATCCGGTCCGTTGCGTACCTTGAGATGGTTTCTGACTTGGATCGCCCCGCCGTCCCGGGCGTTCGCCGTTGCGGTGCGCCGCGCCCGCAAATCATCCACCACGCCGGTCAGCACGGCAACCCCGTCCTCGACCGCCACATGGATATCGTCCGCGTCGACAAAGGGGC
Source organism: uncultured Desulfobacteraceae bacterium (assembly GCA_964392545.1). Taxonomy (GTDB): domain Bacteria; phylum Desulfobacterota; class Desulfobacteria; order Desulfobacterales; family UBA5852; genus JABZFP01. The sequence goes on along the minus strand of CAYMQN010000075.1, from coordinate 3,649 downwards.
TCCAGGCCAGTTCGCTGACAATGTCCTGGCGCAGCTGCCAGTCTTCCCGGGGCGCCGCCGGCCGGTCCGTGACGACCGCCAGGCGGTTGACCACCCTGACCACCCCGCGGATGCCGGCGGCGGCGTCGGCGGCGCGTTCGCGTGCCGCTTTGGTCATCACCCGGCCTTCCAGCAGGGCCACGCCGTTGTTGACACTGACGCTGATCTTGTGCTGGCGCAGGGCCGGTGCCAGAAGGAGCGCCAGGCGCACCTGTTCGGCCAGGCGGGTGTCGCGATCCGGCAGGGGGCGGTAGTCCGCACTGACAGAGGGCCGCACCTTGATGAAATTGCGCACCCGCCATACCCCATAGGTATTCTCGGCATCTTCACGGGCGGCGCGCGATGCGGAGAGCCGATCGACAAGGCCTTGGAGGGTAACGATGCCGTTTGCAGCCTGCACCTCGATGCTCCCGGCGTCCTCTATGCGCGCGTCATAGCGCAAGGCGGCCTTCACCGCTTGGGTCAGGTCCCGGTCCGAGACCTTGCGCTGGGGTCGGGGCTGGCTCCGGGCACGGTGGCGCTCCCAGTCCACGAGAAGTTCGGTATCGTCGACGGCCCGCACCCCCGCGATCCAGGCGTCCTGCGCCGCCCTGTGTTTCTCGGCCAGGCTGCCCACGGTACCGGACAAGGCAACCGCTCCGTCGCTGACGCCGACCTCGATCGAGGAGGCCTCCACCCATGCATCCCAGGCCAGGCGTGCTTCGATTTCGTTCGCCATTTCACGGTCCGGGCGTTCGGGCGCCAGCGTTACCTCCAGGCGGTTGACCACCTCTCGGACCCCTCGCACCCCCTTGACCGCCTCGCCGGTCAGCTTGCGCTCCTGCCAGGAATCCACCCGTCCGGTGAGAAAAACCTGTCCCTCGTCGACGTCGACCTCCACCGCGTCCGCATCGGCCACCGGGTCGAGGCGCAAGGCCTGGCGAATATCCAACCGGATGTCCTGATCGGCCCGTTCGGTGGGGACCGTTTCGATGCGGTCCACCACGGACCGGACGCCCTTGACGGTCATGGCCACGCGCACCGCCCGCTGCGCCGCATCGAGATAGTCAACCCGTCCCCCCAGCGTGACGACGCCGTCTTGGACCGACACATCGATTTTCTGGGCCTGCACCGCGTCGTCCCTGGTCAAACGGGTCTCCACGGCGGTTGCGATGCCCCCATCGGTCACAGCCGCGAAACCGGCCGGAGCGGCCAAGGCCGCAAGGGCCAGGGCCAGCATCACGGTTTTCACACCGGCGAAAAGCGATACGCCGGTCCGCTTCCGGTGGTCCGCCGCCGTTTTGAGGTGCCGCATTGCATTCTCCTTATTGTTGGCGGGTTTCCCGTGAGCATACCCTCGGGCAGGGTGCTTTCCCAATAGGGCATCAGATGTATATTTTGTCCGAATACAAGGTAATCCGTTTTTCCCGTCATGCCGGCGGAAACCGGCATCTCATTGGGCTAAGGGCATGAAGCGGAATTGCCCCAAACCCCTCGTCGCACGCGCCGCCCCAGGGAGGGTGGCTGCCGTCGGCGCCCGGCCTTCGCGCAAATGGGGCCCTGTGTACCGCCGAATACGGTCCTGCCCCGATGCCGAAGAGGCTTGGGACTGTTGTACAGGTGGGGGACATTTGCAGCCCGCCCCATGATCAACACCCTTAACGAAAAAGGAGCAACCCATGTCGAAGACCGATAAGAATCTGCAGACCGCCTTTGCCGGTGAATCCCAGGCCAACCGGCGCTACCTGGCCTATGCCCAGCGCGCCGCGGACGAGTACAAGGAAGGCATCTACAAGCTGTTTCGGGCCATCGCCGAGGGGGAGACCATTCACGCCCTCAAGCACTTGCAGCACCTGAAGGCCGTGCGCAGCACCAAGGAGAACATCCAGGAGGCCATGTCGGGCGAGATGCACGAATTCAAGAGCATGTATCCGGAGATGATCGCCGATGCCCGGGAAGAGGGCCGGAAGGGCGCCGAGGTCACCCTGCGGCATGCCATGGAGGTCGAAAAGGTGCACCACCAGCTCCTCCAGCAGGCCCTCGACCATCTGGACGACTTTCCGGTGCAGGATTACTACATCTGCCGGGCCTGCGGCTATATTGCGGCGCAGGCGGCGCCGGAAACCTGTCCGGTCTGCGGTGCGGTGCAATCGGCCTTTTATCGGGCTTTCAGCGAATCCGAACGTGGTGTGCCGAATTTGTAGAACCTATCTCAAAAGTGAAGCAGCTTGACCATGAAGGGCATGAAGAATCGGAGAGTCCATGAACCCGCTCACGCTCTACAACACGATGACCGGCCGGCAGGAGGCTTTCAGCCCGCGCCGCAAGGGACGGGTGAAGCTTTTTACCTGCGGCCCCAGCGTCTACCGGCGACAGCACCTGGGCAACTACCGCACCTATCTCTTCGAGGACGTGCTCCAGCGCTATCTTGAATATCGGGGCCTGGCGGTCGAACGCGTGATCAACTTCACCGACATCGAGGACAAGGCCATCGCGGAGGCCCAAGAAACCGGGGTCAGCGTCCGGGAGCTGCGGCGCCCCGTGGAGGAGGCCTTTTTCGCGGAATGTGCGCAGCTCGGCATTCGGCTGCCGGCGTCCATCCCCCGTGCTTCGACCAGTGTAACGGCCGCCGTCGATCTCATCGACCGGCTGGTGGAGCGCGGCCATGCCTACTGGCATGAAGGCGAGGTGTTCTTCGACCCGCTGACCTACGAGGGTTTCGGGCGCCTTTTCGGCCTGGACATGGACCGCTGGCCGAAGAAAAAGATCCGCTTCCGGCAGGACACCTATCCCGGCCAGCGCTGGAATCGGGGCGATTTCATTCTATGGCACGCGTGCCAGCAGGCGGATGACGAAACCTGCTGGGAGACCCCCATCGGGTTGGGCCGGCCGGCCTGGAACATCCAGGATGCCGCCATGATCGCCGAAAACCTGGGGTTCGAAATCGACATCCACACCGGCGGCATCGACAACCTCTACCGCCACCACGACTACACCCTGGCCATCATGGAAGGGGCTTCGGGGAAAGCCTTCTGTGCCTGGTGGCTGCACGGCGGCCACCTGCTCGTGGACGGCCGGAAAATGTCCAAGTCCAAGGGCAATGTGACGTATGTGGACGATCTACTGCACAAAGGGTTTCAGCCGCGTCACATCCGCTTCTTCCTGCTCTGCGGCCCCTACCGGGAAACGCTCGACCTGCGCACCTCCCGCCTGGAGGCCGCCGCCGGCCGACTGGACCGCGTGCGCCGGCTGGCCGCGCAGTTGCACACCCGCCGGACAACCCGCTCCCGAAAGTCGGGCCAGGATCCGGCCTCCGATCTGCGCCGCGGGTTCGAGGCGGCCATGAACGACAACCTGGACTACGCCGCCGCCTTCGACGCCGTGGCCCAGCACCTGGAGCGGGCCACCGAAATCGACGAAACCGAGGGGCTTGCCCGGCAAGGCCGGGAGGCCTTGCAGCAGGCCCTGAAGGAGGTGGACGGGGTGTTGGGGGTGATGGAGGACACCGGCCGGTAGGCAGTGGCCAGTAGGCATTGGTCTGCGGTCATTGGTTTCGGCGAGGGGCTGGGTGCTGGTTGCTGGATACTGGATACTGGATAAAACCACACCGAAAAAACCCACTCTGAGCTGT
>CAYMQN010000074.1:7205-15993 GCA_964392545.1 uncultured Desulfobacteraceae bacterium | reverse complement strand
GGATCGCCGGAGGGATCCTTGGGGCCGAGCTCCGACTGGCGAAAGCTGCGCACGCTGCTTTCCCCACCGTTGAAAAAACGCTCGCCGATGGGCACGGTGCCCGCCCCGTCTCCGGGGAAAATGAACCCCATGGTGTAGCGCAGCCCCAGCACGGTGTCCGGCCCGACGGAATAGAAATAGCGCATGCCGGCCGTTAGCCGGGTAAAGGTGATCTCGCCGCCCAGGGCCTGGTCGGCATGCTCCAGACCGAGCGCGAAGCGTCGGCCCCGGGTCGGATAAAAGGGATCGTCCCGGTCGTCGTAGGTCGCCTGGCCTTTGATGCTGGCGAAGTTGTAGGTTTCGTCGATCACGTCCGCTCCGGCGTCGGCATCCACGTCGCTGATATCGGTGTTGCGCAGGGTATAGGCCGCCGTGCCGGAAACATGCCCCCCGAAGGAGCGCGAAAACGAGGCGGCCAAGCCGATGTCCTCCCGCGTGAAGGAAGGTTCCTCCCGATAAATGTAGTACAGCGGAAAATCGGCGGTGATCTCCGTGTTCAGAAACCAGGGATCCACCAGGGTGAGCTGGGCCTGTCGGGCCTTGGCCGATACGATCGTTTCCAGCCCCAGACTGCGGCCGCTGCCGAAGAGGTTCTTTTCGCGCACCCCCAGCTTCAGGCGCAGCAGTTCATAGGATCCCCAGCCCGGTTCGACGAAGACCTCCCGCGCAGGGCTCTCTTCGACGCTCACCAGCAGATCCCGCTCTTCGGGTATCGCCCCATCCTCCAACGACAGGTCGACCCGGCGGAACAAACCGGTGCGATAAAGGGCGCGGAAGCTCTCCCGCTGGGCGGTGAGGCTGTAGCGGTGGCCGGGCTCGAGCCGAACCCGGCGGCGGATGAAGGCTTCGCGGGTCTTGACGTTGCCCTTCACCCGGATCGCTCCGATCGTCACCACATCGCCGGCCGCAATGGCGGCCTCCAACAATATGCCGTCGGGAGGGGGCAGGCGCTTTTCCTCGAGCACGACCTGCATGTCGGCATAGCCCAAATTGCCGTAGATCTCCTCCAGGCGGCTGCTCACCACCAGCCGCTGGCTGCGATTGTAGGCGGTCCCCACCAATTCTTCCCGCAATGCCTGGAGGTCGTCAGCGGCCCCTTGCGGCAGGTCGCCGGTAAACTCGAGCGCCGTGAGGCGGTAGCGGCGTCCCTCGTCGATCGGTATGGCCACCCGCACCCGGCGGCGGTCCTGCGCAAAATCGAGCCGGGGGGCCCCGACGGTGACGTCGAGAAAACCGCGGGCCAGGTAGAAGTCGCGGATCCGCGCTGCCCCGGCATCGACCTGCGCCTCCACGAAGAGCGGCAATTCCTGGGACCCGAAAAAGCCCTTCGGCGAAAGGACCAGCGCCTCGAGGGCTTCGGCGGGCACCTCGGATCGGCCGGGAAAGGTGATCTCGGCCAGCCAAACCCGGGGCCCTTCGTCGATGCGGATGGTTCCCCGCAGGATCTCTTCACGGTCCGTCAGGGCATAGGTCACTGCGGCAAAGGCATAGCCCTCCGCCCGGTAGGCCAGCTCCATCCGGAAGGCGGCATCCGCCAGATCGGCTTCGCGTCCGTCGTTGCGGATAAAAGCCGTCAATTCCGTGTCCGCCGCCTGCCGCAGGGACCGTTCGCTGAGGTTGCGGTTGCCCTCGAAGCGGAGGACGATCCGGCGGTCGTCGCCGGGGGGCTGGGCCATCGACATGGACGACGGCCCCAGGACGGCCAGCATCGTGAGCAGGAGGCCGAGCATGGCCGGCGCGCGCCGGCGCACGCCCCAAAAATCCCCAGGGGGCAGTTTATTGAAACTGGAAGACAAATTTCAATCCCGCGTTGTAAAAATCGTAGACATCCTTTTCACCCGTCAGGTAGATCGTGTCGCCGTCTTTCAAGACGTCCTCCCCGAGCCGGAACCGGGCTTCCAGGGTTTCCTCCCCGGAGCGGGTCACCCGGCGGCCGTGGACGACATCGAAGCGATCGAGGACCGACGACCACGACTCGCCCGTGTCGCCGCCCAGCCACTGGGTGAGCAGGTCCTGCCCGATGTAGACCGCCAGGTTCATGGGGATGCCGCTGCCCTTTCTGTCGACGGCGGGGGGTTGTCCCGTCAGCAGCATCAGCATCAACTGGTCGCCGGGCAGCGGCGGTGCCGAGGAAAGGGTCACCCGGGGCTCTTCGAGCGGGCCCTCGATCAGCGCCGTAATGTCATAGTCGAACATGCGCCCCTGTCCCACCAGTTCGAGCACGGGGCGGTTGGTGCCCGTCTCCGGGAAGCGCACCACGCCGGAGGAAATCTCCAGGGAGCCCGCCGGCAGCCGCATCCGGGAGGGATCCACGTAAATCACCCCGGTCAGGCGGGGCAGGAGTCCCGTGCCGCCGAGATGCAAATCCGGCCGGACACTGCCGTTGATCACGTTGTTGCGCAGCCGAAAGGGCGTACGGCTGGTGACGGCCACGTCGAAGACCATGTCCTTCAGGGGGGGCTCCGGCAGTGAGAACAGGATCTCCCGCGGCACGCCGGCCGACGGTCGGTCGGCCCGCAGCGCCCCGAGGAAATTGACGTAGCGGGTCAGCCGGCCGCCGGTCAGGGCGATTTCCCCCTGCAGGGTCATCCGCGCCAGGGGCCCTTGCAGGGTAAGCGCCGTATCGGCCCGTGCCAGGAGGCCCGCCGTGCGATAAAGCAGGAGGTTGTCCCCGTCAAGGGTCAGGTCCAAGGTCCAGGTGCGATCCTCCCCCCGCCGCAGCCCGCCGGTCAACGCGAAGGGTGCCCCCCCGACCTCTCCGCGACAGGCCTGAATCGTCACTCCCGCGTCATCGGCCCTCAGCTCCGCGGCAATTTCCTGAACCGGCGGCGCATCACCCCGGGGTTTCAGCCCGCCCCCCGACAATACGAGGCGGCCGGCCAGGGAGGGACGCGGCAGCTCGCCTTCAACCTGCAGCGCGGCCTCCAATCGGCCGCTGGTCCTTTGAATGGCCGGGGAAAGCCCGGCCAGCCACGCCAGATCCGGGATGCGCAGATCGGCGGACGCCGTCACTTCACCCGGCGCTTCTCCATCTGTGAATGCCATCCAGGCGGCCAAGGGGCGCGCATGCCGCCAGCGGCCCCGCCCCTCGAGGGCCATCCAGTCGGCATCGACGGTAAAGCGATCCAGCGAAATGCCGCCCGGATCGAGGCGGCCCGAAGCGTTCAGCCTGAAGGGCCCCTGGGCCATTCCCTCCGGGGCCGCGGTCAGGACCAGGTCGCGCATATCCAGGCGAATCGTGCCGTTGGGCACCGCCAGCGTGCCGCCCAGTTCGATCCGGGCTTGGGCCGCGCCCCGGGTCACGGGCAGGTCGGGGAACAAGCCCCTGAGAATCGCCATGTCTTCCAGGACCAGGACGGTCTCCAGCCGGAGGGGGCCGGGCCGCTGCCGCCACTGTCCGTCGTAATGCACCGGCAGACGGCCTTCGGCCACGAACCGGCTGGCGGCGCCGTCCGTCCACTTCCATTCGTCGATGACAATGCCTTCATCGCCGGTCCTGACGGCAAATCGCCCCGCGAGGGGGTTCGGCCAGTCCCTCAGCACCAGGCGCGGCAGACGGCCGGTGGCATGGATTGCGGGCGAAGCGGGGCTTCCGGTCAGCTCCAGGCGGGCCGTGAGTCCCTCGAATGCCCGGACCGGACTGTTGGACGCCGCCGGCCAGGCCCCTGAGCGCACGTCGGCCAGATCGACGGCAATATCCATGGCCGCCCCGCCCCCGACCGACCCGATCAAGGCCACCCGGCCGCCGGAGCCCGCCAGCCTGATCTCCTCGATCCGCCAGCGGCCGTCGCCGAGCCGGTGTATCCTGGCCGGGGCTTGCAGCTCCAGACGCTCTTCCCGGCGCTCCAAGGTCAAGGTTTCCACCAGGACGGCCAGGGGCCTGGATGCGTCCGGATAATCGATGCGGCCCGCCAAGCTTGCCCGGACCTGCGCCGCGTCCAAGGTCAAGCGTTCGACCTGGAGCCCCTCTTGATCGGTGTTCAGGCGTCCCCGGACACTGTTCAGGAAGACCGGCCCGACGGTGACAGCGTCCAGCGCGATGGTGCCCGCCGCCTCCGGCGCCGCCAGGGTGCCTTCAATTGTAAGGTCCGCCGCCACTTGGCCCTCGAGGGGCCGAAAATCGAGCGGTACGATAGCGGCGTAGCGCCCCATGTCGGCGACCGCAAGATCGAGCCGCACGGCGTCGAGGTCGCCGGAGGCCAAGGCCAGGCGCCCGGAAAGGTCCAGGCGGTCCTGCGCGTTGGAAAGCCGGGCGGTCGCCACAGTCAGCCAGCGTCCGTCGGATTGGGCGTTCACATCCAGCGTCCCCCATGGGGTCCCGCCCCAAGCCAGGTCTTCCCCTTCCAGCCGCAGCGTTCCGGCAGGCGCATGCCAGGGGCCTTCGAGCTGAACCACACCCCGCAATCGCCCGGAAATGGGCGGCAACGGCAGCAGGTTCGTCAAGGCTTTCAGTTCCGGCCAATCGAGGGAGGCGTGGAGGGCGAACGCTGCATCGGCACCTTTTTCCATCATCTCCGTCAGGGACGCTTCCAGGCGCTGCACCTGAACGGAACCTTCGGCGGCGGTCAAACGACCCTCTTCCAGGGTAACCACCCCGTCGCGAATCCTTCCCGTCAGGTCCAGGTTGTGGGCCGGTACAGGGGTTCCGGCCGGAAGCGGCACCGTTTCGAAGGACGACCACAACGCCGGGATGTCGGTCATGGCCATCTCGAACGCGGCGTTCAGCTCCGACAACAGCGGCGCTGCCGCCCCTTGGAACAAGGGACCGGTCGGAAGGTCGAGATCGCGGATGGAAACGCGGTTGTCGGCGTTGTGCAACTCGGCCCGACCCACGGACAAGCGTCCGTCCTGGGCCGCGGCCTGGATGGTCGCGGATTCCCAGCCGATCGTTCGCCAACGGCCGGCGCCGGCTGAGAGGTCGATCTTCCCCTGGAGGTGCTCCGGCCGTTCGAAAGGAAGGGTCACATCGGCCTTTAATTGCACATTCCCCTCGAGGTCTTTCAAATCGGGGTGCGCCAGGATGCGGTCCAAAAGAGCGAGATCGACTTTCTCGCCCCGGGCGGACAACTGGAGACGGCCGTCGCCCAGGCGGCCGTCCACCGCAAGGTGTCCACCGGATGTCGGGCTGCGGACGGAAAAGGGCAAGGCCGGCCAAACACTCAGATCGAGGCGGCCTTCCTCCACGACCACGTGATCGTCCAGGGTCAGGCCCTGGATGGCGAGTTCCCCGGATGGCTGCACCGTCAGTTGAACCCCGGCCCGCGCCCCCCCGTCGCGCAGGGGCGGCAGGTGCCATTGCCAGTCGGCCACCGCGATGGCCAGTCCCAGGGCGCTGCCGGAAGTATTTTCCAGGGGGACGACCGAAATGTCTTCGAACCGGCTGCCGTAACCGTCTCCCGCAATGGCCAATCGGCCGTTTTCGATCGTCAGGCGTGGCAGCACGGGCGGCAAACCTGCAAAAGGCGTCGGGGCTTCCTCGGCTTCGGTTTTCATGGCGGGCCGGGAAAGGTCGATGCGGACCGCGGGACGCACCGCCTCGATGGCGATGCTGCCCAGGAATACCTCAAACCCCTGCCACAGCGCTGTCAACCGGTAGTTCAGATGCAGCTCGGGAAGCGTGATGTCCAAGGGGGTTTGGGCCGATGCGGGGGTGGTGATGCGAACCTCTTTGAAGTCGAGATCGCCGAAAAGGGACCCGTCCATCTCGTCCACGGTTAGAAGGAGGCCCGTCTCGGAGTGCAGATACGCCACCGCCGCCTTTTCCAGGACGGGGAACAGCAGGATGCCGCGCAGCAGGTAGACGCCCAGCAGCAGACAGACCGTTGCCAGAGCAATGCCGACACCCCACGCCAGGAGACGCTGCCGGTCCTTCACCGCCGAGTCCTTTCAGGCAGCGGGCATCGATCCGGAGAATTTGGTGATCGCGTATACAGAATAGGGACAGGCCTCGATGAATGATTCATGCGTCCCACTGCCGCCGCCATCAGAATTTCGCGATCACGCGGGTGGGCAGGCGTTTCAGGATCGGCTCCAGAATTCGCCAGGGCCAGGCCGGTACCGGGGACGATTTGACCTTGCGTTCGATCGTGCCGGCGATGAGCGCCGCCCCCTTTTCCGCCGAAATGAGAAACGGCCGGCTTTTCAGCATGTCGTTGAGGGGGGTGTCGATGTAGCCGGGGTTCAATACCGTGACCTGGATGTTCTGCCCGTAAACCTCCGCCCGCAATGACGCGAGATAAAGGGCCAAGCCGGCCTTGGAGGCGCCATAGGAGGCCATGCGCGGCAGGCCCAGGAAAGCGGTCACCGAACAGACGCCGACAATATGGCCGTGGCCCTGCTCCCGGAACAGGGCCACGGCGGCATCGATGCAGGCCATGGCCCCCAGCAAATTGGTCTCGATGGTGCGCCGGGCCTTGTCGAAGCGCCCCCGACCGACCTTCTCCCCAAGCCCGATGCCGGCATTGGCGAATAGGATGTCGAGGCCCCCCAGACCTTCGGCACAGGCCGCGATCACGCCGGGCACGCTGTCATAGTCCGTCACGTCCAAAGGATGAATGGCCACCGTGATGCCGGGGTACTGCCGCTGCAAATCGTTGCGGGTGTCTTCCAGGGCGTCGCTGCGCCGGGCGGTGAGCGCCAGGGCATACCCTCTCCCGGCCAGTTCATAGGCCAGCGCCCGCCCGATGCCGGACGAGGCCCCCGTGATCAGAATCTTCTGGGACATGCCGTTCTTCTCCTGCGCAGATGTCGTTGGATCGGTGGTTTTCTAATTTTTCCCATGCCGCAAAGCGGGTCGCACCGGGGTTCAGCCCCCTCTTGCGAAACGCGATGGCCCCTGAATACCATGATTGCCAGCCACTCCGCAAATGCCGGGACCATGGTATGGTCCCGGCATTAACCTAACCCCAAATCGAGAAGCGCAAGTCCTGAGGAGTGAGGCGTACATCGGTACGCCGCAGCGACGAAGGCGACGCGTAACGCAGAGTTTGGGCGTTTTACGCCATCACCCTAGAACATGGTGTTGGGGAGGTAGAGCGCAACCCCCGGAAACGCCACCAGCACCAGCAAGCAGACCAGCATGGCCAGCCAGAAGGGCCAGATGCCGCGAAAAATCGTGGCAAGCGGCACGTCCGGCGCAACCCCCTTGACCACGAAGACATTGACCCCCACCGGGGGGCTGATCAGCCCCATTTCCAGCACGATCACCACGACCACGCCGAACCAGATGGGGTTGTAGCCCAGGGCCAAAATCACCGGGAAGACCACCGGCAGGGTCAAGACCAGCATGGCGATGCCCTCCAGGAAGGTCCCCAAAAGGACATAGGTGGCCAGGATGAGCAGCAGGACCCCCAGGGATCCCACGTTCAGCCCGGTGAGAAAGCTCACCAGCGTGGATGGGATCGCGGACAGGGCCATGAACGGAATGAAGACGTGGGCCCCGATCAGGATCATGAACGTCAGGGCGGTGGTGCGCAGGGTGTGCAAAATGACGCTCCGGAAAGCCGCCGCGCTCAGGGAACGCCGGGCCAGGGCGACCACCAGGGTCAAGAACGCGCCCACCCCGGAAGCCTCCACGGGTGTCATCACGCCGCCGTAGATCCCGCCGATGGTCACCAGCACGATGGCGATGAAAACACCCGCCCGCCGCAGGGTCCGCCAACGCTCTCCCGGGGGCACGGGGGCACCGGCCGGGCCGGCCTCCGGCTTGAGGCGGGTGACCACGGCCACGGCCAGCAGAAAGAGCAGGGTCAGCAGGATGCCGGGCAGGATGCCGGCGATGAAAAGGCGTCCGATGGACTGTTCGGTGAGGATCGCATAAATCACAAAGCCCGAGGAGGGCGGTATCAAAAACCCCAGGGTGCCCCCGGCCGCGACACAGCCGGTGGCCAGGCCGTCGTCGTAGCCAAACCGGCGCATCTCGGGCAGGGCCACCCGGCCCATGGTCACGGCCGACGCGAAGGACGACCCGCTCAGGGCGGCGAAGCCGGCGCAGCCCACGATGGTCGCTCCGGCCAGCCCGCCGCGGTGGTGGCCGGCCCAGGCATAGGCGGCATCGTAGAGATCGCGGCTCATGCCGGAAAGCCCCGCCAGATTGCCCATCAGCACGAAGAGCGGAATCACGCTCAATTCGATGAAGGAGGCAATTTCGAAGGTCTCCGTGCCCAACACCGCACAGGCGGCGGAAAAACCGCTGATGGCGGCGATACCGGCAAATCCGGTGATCAGCATGGCCATGGCGATCGGCACGCGGAAGACCAGCAGGGCGAAAAAACCGGCCAGACCGATGGCCCCGACGAGTTCCGGCGTCATGGAGACCGGTCTTCGGGCGGCAGGCCCAGATCGGCGATGCGCCCCTTGAGAATGAAGAACACTTCGACCAGCAGTACCGCGGCATACAGCGCCATCCCGAGGGCCAGAATCCAGTAAAAGGGTCCGTAGGGGATTTCCAGGGCCAGGGAGGTCTCTCCGAACATTCGGGCGGTCTGTCCGCTGACCCAAAGCTGGTACGAAAGCACAGCCAGCATGGCCATGCCGGCCAGGCGGGCCCCGACCTCGGAGGCCGCGGCCAGCCGCGGCCCCATCCGGCGGCTGAAAAATTCGATCACCACCTGCCCTCCGGTCCGGGCGCTGTAGGCCACCGAGAGGGCCACCATGACGAGCAGCATGAGCTTGGCCACGTCCCGGGCGCCGTAAAGCGGCGCGTTGAACAGATAGCGCAGGGTCACGTCCAGGACGGTCAGCCCCATCA
>CAYMQN010000074.1:0-7195 GCA_964392545.1 uncultured Desulfobacteraceae bacterium | reverse complement strand
ACCTGCACGCGGACGCTGCACCGCCGCCAAGCGACGACGCGGTCCACGCCGCCGAGCAGGCGCCCTCCCACGGGTGCGGAATCAGCGCTTGAAGGCCTGGTAGATGTCCCGGGCATGCACACCCTCGGCTTCCAGTCGTTCGAGATGGCGGTCGATGGCCGTTTGAGCGGCCGCTTCGAAGGCGCCGCGCTCCTCCGGGGAAAGCGCCACGAACCCCAGGCTGTCGTCGCCGGCCGCTTTCTCCAGGGCCGCCCCATCCTTGCGGCTCCAGACGGTGCTGGCCTCGATGCTGAACGCCCGGCCGGTGAGACGCTCCAGGGCCGCCTGCTGATCCGGGGTGAGCGCGGACCAGCTGCCCTTGTTCATGACCAGGCAGACGATGGAGGTGGGGCTGGGCAGGTTGGCGGTGACATACCGGGCCGGCTCGGCCAGGTTCCACGGTTCGTAGAGCGCATTGGGCTGGATCAGGACCGCATCCACCACCCCGGTATGAAGGGCATTGTAGGACTCGGTAATGGGCATGGCCACCGGCACGGCCCCCCAGGCCTGGATCAGGTCCGATTCCACCGGCGAACTGATGCGGATCTTCATGCCGGCCAGATCCGCCACGGCCCGGACCGGCCTGTCCCGCATCATCAAAACGGTGGGCGCCATGACCCAGATGCCCAGGACCTTGACCGCCTGATATTCCTCGGCCAGGTAGGTTTCGTAGATATCCCACAAGCGGCGGGTGCCCTGCTCGGCGCTGATGGTGACGCCCGGCTGGGTGGCAATCAGGGAGCGGGGGAAAATCGTGGCCGAATAGCTCTGGATGCAGAAGGTGATGTCGGCCACCCCGGTGACGGCCCGCTTGTACTGCTGCAGCGGGCCCTTGCCCAGGGAGCCGGCGGGGTAGATCTTGATGGTCACCTCGCCGCCGGTGGCGGCGGCCAGATTTTCGGCCAGGGGCCGAAACACCGCCTGGTGCAGCGTATGCACGGTGGGCATGAAGTGCGCCAACTTGAGCTCCTTGGCCGTCGCCGGCATAGGCGACAAGAACAACGAAATGAGAAGGGCCGCCAGCACGGTCAGGCCACCCCCCCGGAGGACGGACATTCTCAGCGTCACTGTGGATTTCATCATGATCCCTCGTTCGTTGAATTCAGAAGGTCGCGACCCGCCTCGATCATCGCGGTCAGTTGGTGCAGATCCCCGTCCAGCCGCCGGTCGTAGCGCAGCAGCGGCGAACAGCGGCGAATGGCCGCCACCAGGGATTGTCCGCCCGGCGAGAGACGGGTCTCGTCGCGCAGACTGGCGGCCTGGGACAGGGCGATCAGCAGGGTGGCCAGCACCTGCTGCAGGAGGGTCGTCACTTCGGCGGCGTTGAGGGCGGCGTTCAGCCCCATGCTGACCTTGTCCTGGTTGGCCGCTTCGGTGGGCCGCGACAGTACGGTGTCCGGTGCCGCGCGCTGCACGGCCCGGGCGGCCAGGGCGCTGCAGGTCAGCTGCAGGGCCTTGAGGCCGCAGCCTTCGTAGGCCACCAGGGTCTCCGGAAGCCCCATGTTGAGGCGCGAATCCACCAGCAGGGCATACTGCCGGTCCGCCAGATCGGCCACCGAAGCCGCCGTGGTCTTTAAAAGATCCATGGCCAGGGCCACGTGCCCCCCGTAAAAATTGCCGGCGAAGAGAGTTTCACCGGTCTCCGGGTCCACGATGGGGTTGTCGTTGACGCTGTTGAGCTCCCGCTGCAGCACCTCCCGGCACCAGGACAGGGCGTCGCGGGCGGCGCCCAGAACATGGGGGGCGCAGCGCAGGGAATAGGGATCCTGGACCATGCGGCCCGGTTCGTGATCGCCGTCCACCAGGCGGCTGCCCTCCAGAGCCCGGCGGATGGCGGCGGCCGAGGCGATCTGCCCCGGGTGATGCTTGAGACGGTGGGCCGTGGGATGAAAGGCCCGGGAGCGGCCCCGCAGCACCTCCGAGGCCAGGGCGCAGGCCCGCTCGCAGGCGGACAGGGTGTGCGCCAGGCGGTGGGCGGTAAGGACCCCGATGGCCGTCATCACCGCGGTGCCGTTCATAATGGCCAGGGATTCCTTGGGCGCGAAACGGTGCACCGGCAGCCCGGCGCGGGCCAGGGCTTCTCCGGCGGGGACGACGGCCCCGTTGCAATAGACCTCCCGCTCGCCGCAGAGCACGGCGGCCAGATAGGAAAGCGGCGTCAGATCGCCGGAAGCCCCCACCGACCCCAGGGACGGGATCACCGGAATCAGGTCGTGATTGAGCAGGCGGCAGAGGGCTTCCAGCAGTGCGGGCCGGACGGCGGAATAGCCCTTGGCCAGACTCACCAGGCGGGCGAAGACGATGGCACGGCCCTCCTCCCGGCTGAAGGGCGGGCCCAAACCGCAGCCGTGCTGGCGGATGATCTGGTAGGCGAATTCCCGGGCATGGGGCGGCTCGACACCCCGCCCCGAGCTGTAGCCCACGCCGGTGGACACCCCGTAGATGCGCTCCCCGGCGGCAAGCGACTGCTCCAGGAGCTGGCGGCCCCGGTTCAACTTGGTGCGCCAGGGGGCGTCGTCGGTCAGCCGAACCCGCCGACCGTCCAGGGCGACAGCGATCAATTGCTCAAGGGAAATCTCCTGGTCGCCGATGGTCATCTCGGTTTTGGAGGAGCGGTTGTCTTCTGCAGGCATGGATCGATTCCGTTTCGTCAGGCCGCCGGGATAATGCGCCCTTCCTTGGGGGTCACGAAAGGGCTTTCAATTCGTCTTTGATAACCTTACCCGCCTGATTGCGCGGCAGATCCCGCACGAAACGGATCTTGCGGGGGCATTTGAAGGCGGCCAGCTTGTCTTCCAGGTAGTGCAGCAGCTCTTCTTCCCGGAGCGCGCCGTCCTCTTCGAGCCGAATGAAGGCCGCCGGCACTTCACCGCGCCGGACATCGGGAATACCCACCACGGCGGCTTCCGCCACCTTGGGGTGCCCTTCGATGGCCCGCTCCACTTCGGCGGCGTAGATGTTCTCGCCGGAGCAGATGATCAGGTCGTTCTTGCGGCCCACAAGATAGATGAACCCTTCGTCGTCCCGGTAGGCCAGATCCCCGGTGTGGAACCAGCCGTCGCGCAGGACGGCCGCGGTGGCCCGGGGGTTATGCCAATAGCCTTGGAACACCGTGGGCCCCGCCACCACGATTTCCCCGACGCCGCCCGGCGGCAGTTCCCGCCCGTCGTCGTCCTGAATTGCCAGGGTGGTGTGAAAGACCTCCTTGCCGATGGAGCCGGCCTTGCGCTCGGCCGCCGCGAGATCCAGGGCCGTGATGCGCAGGGTCTCGGTCATGCCGTAGCCCTGGGCGAAGGGCACCCCCTTCTCCTCCTGGTACCGGCGGATCACGTCCACGGCCATGGGGGCGCCGCCGGCAATGAAGAAATGGACCCCTGAAAAATCGCTTGCCCCCCAGCGCGGGCTCTTGGCCATCATGGCATACATCACCGGAACGGCAAACATGAAGGAGATACGCTCCCCCTCGATGGTGGCCAGGATATCCGAGGGGTTGTCGAAGCGCTTGAGCACCAGGGAGCCCCCGGCATAAACCACCGGGGTCACCGACGCCGCCAGGGCGCCGATGTGGAACAGCGGCGCCACCACCAGGGATCGGCAGCTCTCGTCCAGGTGGTAGGAAAGGAGCGAATGAATGGCCCCGAACAGAAGATTGCCGTGGGTCAGCACCGCGCCTTTGGGTCTCCCGGTGGTGCCCGAGGTGTACATGATCATGACAGGGTCGTCGAGAAGCGGCGGCGCTTCGACGGTCGGTTCATGGATTGGCTGGGGGGCGGTCAAAGCCTCCAGGGTGGGGTGGTCCTCAGACCCACCGGCGCCGTGCACCAGGACGATCGCATCCCCTTCGCGGGCCGGGGCCAGGGCCGCGGCCTTGTCCCGCCAAATGGTTGAATAGACCAGCACCCGGGGGGCGGCGTTGTCCAGGATGTGCGCCAGTTCCGAAACCGCCAGATGGGTGTTGACCGGCACGAGCACGGCGCCGATTTTGGCGCAGGCGAAGAAGAGCTCCAAAAAGGCGCTGCTGTTGTCCATCAGCACCATCACCCGCGCCCCCTTTGGCACACCGAGGCGCTGCAGACCGCGGGCGGTCTGATTGACCCGCCCGTTGAAGTTCGCATTGCTGTATTCCCGGTCGCCTTCCTTGAGAAACGGCCGCTCCGGGTATAGCCGGGCACGCTTGGCGACCCAATCACCGAGATGCATCGGAGGTCTCCCTGACCTTAGGGGTGTCGTTCGTTCGCTTCATGAGCAGCGCGGCAAAGGTGCCGCCGGAAGCCAGCCCGTTGACCAGGCCCCATTCCAACGGCACGCGCTTGGGGGCGTCCCGGGCGAAACGCAACGGCGCCAGCGGCCTTTCCAACCCCAACGTCGGCGCTACGATGCCGTCCTTGAGCGACAGCGCCATGGCCGCGGAGCGGATCCCGCCGGAAGAAAAACTCTCCCCCAGGGCCCCCTTGAGGGAGGTAATCCAGGGTGCCCCGTGGCTGTGGGCGAACACCGCCGCCAGGGCGTCGGCCTCCAGGCGATCGAGCCCACGGCCGCCGTTGGCCGACCCGGAAACGATATCGATGTCCCGCGGGCCGGCGCCGGCCATGGCCAGGGCCCGTTCCATGGCCAGAACCGGGCCCCGGCTGTCGACGGGCCAGTCCGTGGGCGGGGCGGGGGCGGCACTCAGGCCCCAGCCGGCGATTTCGCAATAGGGGATGACACCGCGGGCCAGGGCCTGTTCCCCGGATTCCAGACACAGAAGGCCGGCCCCCTCCCCGAGAATTGCACCGTTGCGGCGCCGGTCGTAGGGCCGCGCCGCCTCGTCCCCATCGTCCAGGGGGGAAAGCGCCTTGAAATGGCTCACGATCTCCATGAAGAAGGCGGAGAAGAGATCGGCCCCGCCGGCCAGGATGGCATCGGCCCGGCCCTGCCGGATTTCAGCCGCCGCGTAGGCGATGGCGGTTTCGGCCGAGGCTTCGCGGTGGTTGACGGTGGTGTTGAGGCCCCGGAAGCCGAGTTCGATGGCTGCATGGCCGGCCGGGGCGTTCATGACCGTGTTGGGCACCAGGATGGGATTGACCCGATGGGGGCCTTCCGTAAAGAGGGCTCCCACGAAGCGGGCGGCCACATCGGTGCTGCCAAAGGCCGTTCCCATGATCATGCCCACCCGGTCCCGGTTGGCCGGCGTCACCGCCAGGCCGGCATCTTCCAGGGCCATCCGGGCGGATGCCGTCGCCATTTGGGAAAGGCGGTCCATGCGCCGCCGGTTCTTGATCGAAACAAAATCCTTGGGATCGAAATCGACGGCTTCGGCGCCCAGGCGCGACGCGAGCCGGCCCGTGTCGAAAGCGGTAATGGGGCCGATGCCCGAGCGGCCGGCATGGAGATTCTGCGCAAAAGCCGCCTTGCCGGTCCCGATGGGGGTGACCATGCCGATGCCCGTGACCACCACCGACCGATCCATTCTATCCATGGGCGCGGCCTCCCGGCACGTAACGCCCCAATACCAGCGCGGTATTGTTGCCCCCGAAGGCAAAGGAATTGGAGAGCACCACGGCGAGATCGGCCCGCCGCGCCCCCTCGGTCACGTAATCCAGATCGCATTCCGGATCGGGGGTTTCCAGGTGGACCGTGGGCGGGATGAAGCCCTGGGCGATGGCCAGGGTGCAGGCCACCGCTTCGATGGCCCCGGCCGCCCCTAGCGTGTGGCCGATCATGGACTTGGTGGAGCTCACCGGAATGGCATAGGCTTTTTGGCCGAACAGGCGCTTGATGCCCACGGTTTCCATGCGGTCGTTGGCCGGGGTGCCCGTTCCATGGGCGTTGATGTAGTCCACGGAAGCCGGTTCGAGCCCCGCATCGTCGAGGGCCGCCTGCATGCAGCGCACCGCCCCGGAGGCTGCGGGGTCGGGGGCGGTCATGTGGTGGGCATCGCAGCTCACCCCGTACCCCAGCAGCTCACCGTAAATCCGGGCCCCGCGCGCGGCGGCGTGCGCCAGGGACTCCAGGATCAGCATGCCGGCGCCCTCCCCCAGGGACATGCCCTCGCGGCAGCGGTCGAAGGGTTTGCAGTGCTCCGGATCCACGGCCTTGAGGGCATTGAAGGCCGCATAGGTGGTGCGCGAAAGGGGTTCGGTGCCGCCGGCGATCATGACCGTGGCGCTGCCCTCGCAAATCCGGTCGCGGGCGTAGCCCAGGGCCGTGGCGCCGGAGGAGCAGGCGGTCATGAAGGTGGTCTTGGGCCCCCCCAGCCCCAGTCGGGACGCCATGTGATCGGCGGAGGCGGCACAGCAGAAGGCCCCAAAGGCCGAAAAGGGCACGGTGGCCGGGTTGCCGGTCAGGTACTGACGGTAGGCGGCTTCGCCCTCGGGCATGCCGCCGGCCCCCCCGCCGATGGCAACCCCCATGGTCTCGCGCAGATGATCGGGAACCGGCAGCAGGCGGGCCGCCTGCAGCGCCTCCAGGGCCGCCGCCATGCCCATGGCATCCGCCCGGGACATGCGTTTGCTGCGATAGGGCGCGGGAATGGCTTTGCGGGGGTCGAAGTTTTGGACTTCGCCGCCGGTATGGGTCCGGTAGCCGGTGGTGTCGAAAACCGTCAGCGGGCCGATGCCGCAGCGCCCCTCCCCCAGCGCGGCGGCGAATGCGTCCGCATTCCGGGCCAGGGCATTGATCGTTCCGACTCCCGTTATGACCACGCGCACCTTGTCCATGGCGGTCGGGGCTTTCTTGATTCGGGTCTCCCGCCGGCGCGGGTATTCAAAATCCAGACGTGGGGCTGGATGGTTCGACTGTTGGCCGTTGAAGTCCGCTTGGAACTAACAGGAGGCCTGCAGGGTGTCAAGATGCACGCCGGGTGGCCGATACCCCTGCCAGGCCGTGAATCAACCCGTATCCGCCAAACAAAAGGGGCAAGGCCCTATGCCTTGCCCCTGAGAGGAGGGAGAAAAGATGGTCTGGGGATGGTTAAAGCAATTGATGTGCCAAAAATTTAAAAATATTATTTACCAATAAATCCTAATAGGTTACCCCACACCACAAAATCAGTTAAGCCCCTTTCTCCATTTTTTTGCCAGAATAGTTGACGCTGGGTGTCAGCATTTTCACACACCGTTTAAGCCGTTTGGACACCTTGAAGGGCCATCTCCCCCACGATGCGGTCCCCGATCCT
>CAYMQN010000073.1:10930-16016 GCA_964392545.1 uncultured Desulfobacteraceae bacterium | reverse complement strand
AAAGTTTAAAAGGCTTCGCCTGGCGGGGCAAATGGTTTTCAGGTTTTCTTTGGATGGCGTTTGTTCAAATGGGTGGGAACAGCACCAGTCCGGGGGCCTGTTGAAAATGGCGGTCGCGGGTGAGGGGAAAGCTTCATAACCGTGTAGCGGTCGATTGCCGGGTCAGCTTGAGCCGCCACTGCACGCCGAAGCCACAAAAAAAAAGGCAGAGCCTCAAAGAGGCTCTGCCGCTTTCATCCAGTCTCAGGATCAATACAGTTGTCAGTTCAGGTCAGCTCAGTGGGGTAGTCGATATCGTTGCCTGTTGCTCGAAGCTCTGCCTTTATCTTAGACCTTCGCTGTCGCAAGTTTGTATCGGTTGGCGACCCAGCTGTTGAAGTAGTAGCCCAGAATCGCAATCGTTAGCGCTGTTCCTATCATGGTGCACCTCCAGGAGGTTTATCCTGCAACATCGATTCCCATGTCACATCCCAAATGCTCGTCAGGGGTTTCGCATTCGTGATTTCTCGCACGGGTATCCACGTGACCTTCATCATTGTCATCCCAGTAGTCTTGCGTTCTATCGTTAGCCATGGTGTCTCTCCTCGTGTTGGTTGTGTTTTTGGTTGCTGTCCTTCTTGCCATGAAAGTTAGCCACGGAAATGAATCTGGCAATAAGAGAGGAATGGCTGTCTAATGATAGGTAAATTCACCTACTGAAGAGGGTACTCAATGGGGTGGACGCTGTATATTCTGCTCAGGTTTGTTGGATCGTATACAGGGATCTCCCGTTTAGCTTTTGGAGCGAGGCACGGACCTCTGGAAAATGAGATCAAGTCCGTGCGCGAGATAGTATGAAGTGGGGTGGTATCCTGTGGCTGGATGGAGGGCGGGGCGGCGTGGTGCGCCGCCCCGCCGGTGGGTTGATGGAAACAGATGCCGATCAGCGTCTTCCGCCGACTGCCACTGCAACTCCGAAAGCCTGATCGATTATCGACACAGCGATGTTGAAGTGTTCGTCATGGTGACGACGATGTTTGGGCGCATGATGATAGACGTGTTTTTCCACTACACGTTTGCGGTGATGGTGCCCTTTGTATCGGTGGTCCCGATCACGGTCCCGGTGATGCCGATCACGATCCCAACGGTGATCCCGACCCCACCGATCATACCGGTCCCGATGACGATACTCCCTGCGATGCTCGTAGCGGTCCCGGTGTGGGTTGCCTTTGCCTTTGTCCCATCCGTAGTGATGACCCTTTGGCGTCTTGTAGTTGTGGTGGTAACCCTTGTCGTTCCGATGCCCCCGATCGCCTCTGTCCCGATCAGCCCAGGCGTTGCTGCCCATTGCCAGGGTAAATCCTATCAAGGCTATGCCGATCATCGTGAGTTTGCGTACCATGTCGATCTCCTTCCTTTGGTTTGAGATCATAGCCGTGTGGCTTGTTTGACTGGTACGACGAGAGGGATCTGGGAAAAGTTGACATGGAGGTGCAGCAGGGTCTCGTTGACATCCAGTTGTTCGACGGGCTCAAACATCGGGAAGCCGAGCCTCGACAAACTGGACAGAAGTTTCTGATCAGCCATGGAGACCTTTCTCCTCAGCAAGGTAAAGAAATGGCCGGTATTCAATCGCAATCGATGTCCGGCCGTTAAAGATCTGAATATACAAAATTATGTATTTTTTTAATCAAAATTTTGTACTATTTTGTACAATTCGATATTTGACCTGTCAACTGAACATCCCTGTCGCTTTGATGCCTACATATTATCTTATATTTGCGATATTTAGCTTGACGGCCTCGATGAGTGTGATAACAATATTGCTATATAAAACGCAGTTATTCTCAATGTAGTATAAACACCCGTTGCCATTGATCGCAAAATTGTGATTTCGAGGGATCGATGCCCCAGATTGAAGTTGTTTTCTATCAGGAAGATGATGGATCTGTTCCTGCTCTGGACGCGTTAATTGAGCTTCAAAATAGTGATCCTAAGGTGGCCCTCAAATTTCAGGCTCTTATCGAAGCCCTCGCTGATCAA
Organism: uncultured Desulfobacteraceae bacterium; assembly: GCA_964392545.1. Classification (GTDB taxonomy): domain Bacteria; phylum Desulfobacterota; class Desulfobacteria; order Desulfobacterales; family UBA5852; genus JABZFP01. Next base: position 13,994 of record CAYMQN010000073.1, on the reverse strand, counting down.
GGCTACAACCTCAGAAGGCCAATGGTCGGCAACCTGAGGGACGGCATTTCAGAGCTCCGAGGTAAAGTCAAGGGGGTCAACCATAGGATATTATTCTTTTACGGGGGCGAAAAAATAGCTGTATTGTCGCACCACATAACCAAAGAAAACAAGATTCCCCCCAAACAAATAGACCTTGCTGTAAAACGCAAAAAGAAGTTTGAGAAGGATCCCGCCAAGCACACCTTCTCAATGTCGTAACAAGGAGGCCGGACATGACCACCAATGCTGTTGATATCCTCAAAAAGAGGCTTGGGGATTCTCCCGAAAGGCGTCAGCAGATTGACCAAGAAAAAGAAAGAATTTCAGCCGCTTGCCTCATCCACGAGGCTCGTACCAGGGCCGGCCTGACGCAAAAGGAACTGGCCGAAAAAGTTGGTACCAAGCAGTCCGTCATTTCCAGGATGGAAAACGCCGACTACGAAGGACACACCTTGAGTATGCTCATGAAGGTTGCAGAAGCTCTTGATATGAGGCTTCACCTATCTCTGGAGCCAAAGCAACAACCGCTTAACAAACGCACGGCCAGGCGACGAATGGGATCTCCCTTAAGAAGAAGGCGAACATGGAAGCGGCATGGTGTCGAATGCCCAATTTGAGGCCAAAAATGATACCGTTCACGGATTAGCCGATACGATCTCCATCACCGTAACCTCCCAAAGTTTCGCCATTAATGGCACCCCAAGGCGAATTGGGATGCCATATGACGAAACTACGGTATGAAACAACACGTAGCGCTTGATTAGATCATTCAACCACGCCTTCGACAGGCGTGTATTCCAGCCCGAAAGCCTCGGCCACCCCCTGGAATGTGACCTTGCCCCTGACCACGTTCAGGCCCAGGCGAATTTCCCTGTTCTCGATGCTGGCGCGCTGCCAGCCCTTGTTGGCGATCTGCAGCGCGTAGGGCAGCGTGGCGTTGGTCAGGGCCAGGGTGGACGTCTTGGCCACCGCGCCGGGCATGTTGGCCACGCAGTAGACAAGGACCCCGTTCTTCTCGAACACCGGATCGCTGTGGGTGGTGGGCCGTGAACACTCGAAGCAGCCCCCCTGATCGATGGCCACATCCACCAGCACGGCCCCCTTTTTCATATCCTTGAGCATGTCGTCGGTGACCAGGCGGGGTGCCTTGGCGCCGGGGATCAGGACCGCCCCCACCACCAGATCGGCCTCCTTGAGAAGCTCGCGGATAACGGCCGGGCTCGACTTGAGGGTATAACAGTTGGCCGGCATGACATCGCTCAAATAGCGCAGGCGGTCGAGGCTCATATCCAGGATGTAGACCTTGGCCCCCAGGCCACAGGCCATCTTGGCGGCGTTGGTTCCCACCACGCCACCGCCGATGATGACCACCGTGCCGGGATCGACACCAGGCACACCGCCCAGCAGAAGCCCCTGGCCACCCTGGGGCATCTCCAGATATTTGGCCCCTTCCTGGATCGCCATGCGGCCGGCCACCTCACTCATGGGGGTCAGCAGCGGCAGGGTGCCATCCGCTTTTTGAATGGTCTCATAGGCAATACCGATGCAGCCGCTGCGTATCATGGCGTGGGTCAGCTCTTCCGCCGCCGCCAGGTGCAGATAGGTAAAGACGATCTGCCCATCCCGGACCAGCTCGTATTCCGCGGGCAGGGGCTCTTTGACATGCATCACCATCGCGGCCCGCTCGTAAATCTCCTGGGGGGTTGCCACGATTTCCGCCCCTGCCGCGGCATAGGCGGCATCCTCGAACCCGCTGCCGAAGCCGGCCTTCGTCTCCACAAGCACCTGGTGACCGTTCATCTTCATCACTTCGGCTCCTGCAGGGGTCATGCAGACGCGGCTCTCTTCGCTCTTGATCTCCTTCGGTACGCCCACAATCATAATCTTCCTCCCATTCGGATCGTCGATCAACAGGCCGTTTTTAGCAGGTATTCGCCGGCCAATCAAATCATTTTCCAGGCCAAGCACCCGCGGCCGGGTCGCTAGCGTTTCAAGGTATTTCAAAAGCGGCGCTCGGTGCGACCGCTCCCTCCAGGCATGCGAATCGATCCTCCCGTGGGGCCAGTCTGGCTTCGGCGGCCAGGATGCACGCTGTCGTTTTACCGCCAGCGCGCATCCCTCCATCTTGTCGCGCGCACCATCTACCGGAAAGTCCGCGAAGGGGCTTTGGAAACCGTGGTGCCCAAGGCCAGGGGTACGATCATGCGCCTTTCTGGGGATGCATGTCGGCCTTGTCGATCCCGGCCACGGTCACCGGCTTCTTCATGGCGTCGCGGCGGAAGGGTTCCCCCAGTTCCTGGTTGTTCAACACTTCGATGAAGGTGGTCTGGCCCTCTTCCATCTGGGCCTTGATGGCGGCGCTCAGTTTCTCGGTCAGCTCCTGCGGCGTCTTGACCTGCACCCCTTCCATGCCGCAGGCCTTGGCAATGCCGGCATAGGAGACGTCGGTATCCAGCTCGGTCCCCACGAAGTTGTCGTCAAACCACAGGGTCGAATTGCGTTTCTCCGCACCCCACTGGTAGTTCCGGAAAATGACCATCGTAATGGCGGGCCACTCGGGACGGCCGCAGGCCGTCATTTCGTTCATGGATATGCCGAAGGCGCCGTCGCCGGCAAAGCCCACCGCCGGTACGTCCGGCTTGGCGATCTTGGCGCCCAGAATGGCCGGAAAGCCGTATCCGCAAGGGCCGTACAATCCCGGCGCCAGGTACTTGCGCCCCTCCTCGAAGGTCGGGTAGGCATTGCCGATGGCACAGTTGTTGCCGATATCCGAGGAGATGATGGCCTCTTTGGGCAGCGCTTCGACGATGGCGCGCCAAGCCATGCGGGCCGTCATCTTATCCGGCGCGTTGGTTTGGGCGCGCTGGTTCCAGGTCGTGCCGGCATCGTCCACCTCGTGGTCCATGGCAGCCAGTTCCTTTGCCCAGTCGGTTTTGGTTTGGGCAATCTGGGTTTTGCGCTCCTCACGGCCGGCGTCTCCGGCCGTGGCGGCCAGCTTGGCCAAAATGGCGTTGGCGACTTTCTTGACGTCCCCGGCAATGCC
>CAYMQN010000073.1:0-10920 GCA_964392545.1 uncultured Desulfobacteraceae bacterium | reverse complement strand
GCCCACCGTGACGGGTTTGGTCAGCCCGATGCGGTTGGGATTCACATCGACCTGGACAAGGGCGGCTTCCGCGGGCCAGTAATCGATACCGTAGCCCGGCAGGGTCGAGAAGGGATTCAGGCGGGTTCCCAGGGCCAGGACGACGTCCGCTTTCGAAATGAGCTCCATCCCGGCCTTGGAGCCGTTGTAGCCCAGGGGGCCGGCAAACAGGCGGTGGCTGCCCGGGAAGGCATCGTTGTGCTGGTAGCCGCAGCAGACCGGGGCATCCAACCGTTCGGCCAGTTGGATGGTGTCCGCAATGGCACCGCCGATGACCACCCCGCCACCGTTCAAGATCACCGGGAATTTGGCATTGGAAAGCAGCTCGGCGGCCCGGGCGATGCTTTCCTCGCCACCGGACGGTCGCTCGAATTCAAGGACCGACGGCAGTTCGACTTCGATCACCTGGGTCCAGAAATCGCGCGGCACGTTGATCTGGGCCGGGGCGGAGGCCCGCTTGGCCTGCAGGATCACCCGGTTGAGCACTTCGGCCATGCGGGCCGGATGGAGCACTTCCTCCTGGTAGGCCACCATGTCCTCGAACACGGCCATCTGGGGGATTTCCTGGAAACCGCCCTGCCCCATGGTCATGTTGGCCGCCTGGGGCGTGACCAGCAGCAGCGGGGTATGGTTCCAGTAAGCGGTTTTGACGGCGGTCACAAAGTTGGTGATGCCCGGGCCGTTCTGGGCCACCATCATGCACATCTTGCCGGAAGCGCGGGTGAAGCCGTCGGCCATCATGCCGGCGTTGCCTTCGTGGCCGCAGTCCCAGAAGGTGATGCCGGCCTTGGGAAACAGGTCGGAAATCGGCATCATGGCCGAGCCGATGATGCCGAAGGCGTGTTCGATACCGTGCATCTGGAGAACTTTGATAAAGGCTTCTTCGGTGGTCATTTTCATCTTAGCCATTCCATCACTCCTTATCTTATTTTGATCTTGGGAAAATACACTTCGGATCAACTGAAGGCCACGGCACTCGCCCCTCGCAGGCGTTCACCCCACGCCGCGGGAACGGAAAGCGACGTATCGATTGGGATGCATCGCGCGCCGAACATACGCAATGCATACACCCCCTTACGGGTTTTATGCAAGCACTAAAAAGATTGGATGGGCATGGCCAAGAAGGGTGCGCCCGGCCCGGCCATCGGGGACGGTGAAAACGCGTTGAAGAAGCAATTCGTCGGCGAGCAGAAAAATAGGGTCGGGAAAATTGCGGAACGGTCAAGGTCCTGGGGCTTCGGGGGTGTGGCCCCCCTGCCCCTCTGCGTTCAACAGGCCGTGCTGGGCGAGAACATCCTGTCCAAGGTCTTTGAAGACATCCTCCCCCTTCCCATCCGGGGGAGCATCGCCCGTTGCTACTGCTTGATACGCGCTCAAGGCCTCCGGATCGCTCAAATCGATCGGCTGCCGGATGCTTTTGAGGGTATTGTGCATTGGATCGTAGAGCACCAGCGGCCCGAATTCCCGCTTCCCGGCACCCTCTCCCCCGATCCCCAGTACCGTGGTGTGGGGGAGCTGCAGCGTCTTGGGGGGCGAAACGTACCCCAGTAGTTCGGCCAGAAGACGCAGCGTCTCCTGAACCCCCTCGACGTAGCGGTTTTCCAGCGCACTGCGTCCGTCGTAGACCAGATCGTCGATATCGTCTTGGGTGAAGCGAAGGTCGAGGGCGCTCACGAGTTCCCCGCGCAGGGTTTCCAGGGAGGCTTCTTTCTTGCTGATGACCACATCGGCATCGTTGAGGATCTTGAACACATTGCGGATGTTCAACATTTCCTTGACCAGGGGACTTTTGCGCAGAACCACGTCCTCCACGGTGGTGGCGTAGATGGGCAAATCGTTGTCGAGCACCAGGAGCCGCGGCTTGTCCCCCTCGGGGGACAGCCGGTAAAGTTCCAGGTCACGCTCGACGATCTTCTCGTAATCCCCTTCCGCCAGGAGCTGCCGGACCAGCTCCTTGTCGATCCGTCGCCCGCTTTCCACCGGCCCCAGGGAGGCCTTGATACGGCGCGCCAGCCCGTTGATCTCGATCTTCCTACGCAGATTGTCTTTGAAGGCCATGGCAGGAATCTCCCCTTATTCAAACGATAGGGCGCCCGTTAGCCGATATTCGATAGGGCGCGGTGACAAAATGCCAAGCATACAGCCCTCCCTGCGGGAGGAACCGGCCGCCGCTGAATCTTGCTGAGGAACAATAGAAGTGATGGCACAGGGGGCGCTCGATATTTTCTACCACAGGCAGTGCCGCCTGTAAACCAGTGGAGGTCTCCCTTTGCCCGGAAGGAAGGAGACAATCCGCTTGACCCATTCCGGGCGCCTCGGCTATAGATATAAATTTTATAGTGCCAGAATGGGCCATCGACCGCAGGAGGATTCCGAAGATGACGGAGATCGCAACCCTCACCTACATGGGGAAAACCTACGAACTGCCGGTGATCGAGGGGACCGAGGGGGAAAAAGCCCTCGATATCTCACGGCTCCGGCAGCAATCGGGTTTGATTACCCTCGACACGGGTTACGCCAACACAGGGAGCTGCACCAGCGCCATTACCTTCATGGACGGCGAAAAAGGCATTCTTCGCTACCGCGGCATTCCCGTGGAACAGTTGGCGCGCTACTCCACTTTCCGCGAAACCGCCTACCTCCTCGTTCACGGCAAGCTGCCGACCCGCAAGGAACTCAACCGTTTTTCGATCCTCCTGAATGATGCTTCCCTGGTGCACGAAGACATGAAAATCTTCTACCAGAATTTTCCCAAGGGTTCCCACCCCATGGGAATACTCTCCAGCATGGTCAATGCCATGCGCAGCTTCTACCCCGAACTGCAGACCCTGGAAGAAGAGATCGACGTGACCGTGACGCGGCTGCTTTCCAAGGTGCGCACCATGGCCGCCATGTCCTACAAGATGTCCCGCGGCCACACCGTGGTCTATCCGCGGCCGGATCTGTCCTACTGCGCCAACTTCCTCAACATGATGTTCAATTCTCCGGTCAAGCCCTACCAGATCGACGAAGAGCTGGCGGAGGCGCTCAACGTCTTCTGGATTTTACACGCCGACCATGAACAGAACTGCTCCACCTCCGCCGTGCGCATGGTGGGCTCCGGCCGGGTCAACCTGTATGCCGCGATTTCGGCCGGCATTGCCGCCCTCTGGGGGCCGCTGCACGGCGGTGCCAATCAGGCCGTGGTGGAAATGCTGGAAGGGATCGCCACCAGCGGGAAGGGGTTGCAGCATTACGTCGCACGGGCCAAGGACCGCAACGACCCCTTCCGCTTGATGGGTTTCGGCCATCGTGTCTACAAGACCTACGACCCACGGGCCAAAATCATCAAGGACATGTGCGACCGGGTTCTCGCCAAACTCAACATCGACGACCCCCTGCTCGATCTCGCCAAGGAGCTCGAGGAAATCGCCCTCCAGGACGACTATTTCATCGAACACAACCTTTACCCGAACGTCGATTTTTACAGCGGTATCATCCTGCGGGCCATCGGCATCCCCACCAATATGTTCACCGTGATGTTCGCCATCGGGCGGCTGCCGGGCTGGATCGCCCAGTGGAAGGAAAGCATGGACGATCCCAACTGGCGGCTGTGCCGGCCCCGCCAGATCTACATCGGGCCCGAAGAACGGGATTACGTGCCCTTCGATCTACGTTGATCGCGCCCTCGCGACCGAAAACGCCGGCGCCCCCCTACCAAGAGGACGCCGGCGTTCGAATTGTTCGCGAATAAGACGAAGGCGGAGTTTATCCGTTCTCTGGCTTCGGCAGCACCAGATTGAGCACAACCCCCAGGATACCGGCCATACCGATCCCCCCCAAGGTAAACTTGCCGAACGACACTACCATGCCGCCGATCCCGCACACCAGGATAAGCGCCACGATCGACAGGTTCCGCGGCTCGGTCAGATCTTCCCCGGCCCGCACCAGGGTATTGAGCCCCACCACCGTGATGGCGCCGAAGAGCAGCAGCATGATGCCGCCCATGACCGGCACCGGAATGGTCTGCAGCAGCGCGCCCACCTTGCCGATAAAGGCCAGCACGATGGCGAAGATGGCCGCCCAGGTCATGATGGCCGGATTGAAGGCCCGGGTCAGGGTCACCGCACCGGTCACTTCCGAATAGGTCGTATTGGGAGGCCCGCCCAGCAACGAGGCCAGCGACGTGGCGATGCCGTCGCCCATCATGGTGCGGTGAACCCCGGGGGATTTGACGAAATCCTTGCCGGTCACGTTGCCGATGGCCAGAACATCGCCGAAATGTTCGATGGCCGGTGCAATGGCCACCGGTACGATAAAGAAAATGGCCTGCAGGTTCCACTCCGGGAATACGAAATTGGGAACGGCAAACCAGGGCGCGTCGATCAGGGGCTGGAAGCTGACCAGGGCCGGGGCCGTGAAGTTTTTCAGGCCGCCGGGATCGAAGCCGGATTGGACGGCCGCGGAAACACCGAACAGATCGAGCATGAGGGCGCACAGATAACCGGCCACGACCCCGATCAAAATGGGAATCAGTTTGACCCAACCTCTACCGAGCAGGGAAACCAGAATCGTCGTCACCAGCGCGACCCCGGCCACGATCATGGCCGTCTTTTCCGGCACCAGCCAGGCCGCACCGTCGCCGGTGCGCCCCATGGCCATATGGACGGCCACCGGAGCCAGCACCAGCCCGATGACCATGATCACCGGACCCACCACCACCGGGGGCAGGATGCGGTGCAAAAACCCCGCACCGAAAGCCTTGATGCAGAGGCTCAAGACCACATAGAGCACGCCTGCCGCCACCAGACCGCACATGGTGGACGGGATGCCCCACGTCTGGACGCCGTAGATGATGGGCGCGATAAAGGCAAACGAGGAGGCCAGGAAGATCGGCACCATGCCCTTGGTAATGAGTTGGAAGAGCAGCGTGCCCGCCCCGGCGGTGAACAAGGCCACGTTGGAGTCCAGACCGGTCAACAGGGGAACGAGCACCAGTGCGCCGAAGGCGACAAACATCATTTGCGCGCCGATGACGCTGTCTTTCAAGCGGAAGTGATAGGCGGTGGACGCGGTGTTCGGGGCCATTAAACCTCCTCATGCTGGAAATAGAGAATCAAGATTCGGATCGAACGCCTTGACAGCAAGCGCGCTCACGATTGGACGCGCAAAAGATTATTCCAGGGGCGGCTTCGAAAAATGTTCAAGATACGGCGCGCAACGCAGCTATTGGACGTTTTGCGAAGTCGCCCTACTTGGTCCCGAAGATCTTGTCGCCCGCATCCCCCAGCCCCGGGAGGATGTAGCCAACGTCGTTGAGCCGCTCGTCGATGGCGGCGGTGAAAATGGCCACGTCCGGATGGCGCTCCTGGACCTTTTTGATCCCCTCGGGCGCGGCCACCAGAAAAATGCCGCGGATGTTTTTGCAGCCGGAGGCTTTGAGCATGTCGATGGTGGCGATCAGAGTCCCGCCGGTGGCAAGCATGGGATCGAGAATCAAGGCGATGCGGTCTTCGATCTGACTCGTCATCTTGACGTAGTATTTGACCGGTTCCAGGGTTTCCTCGTTGCGGTAGAGCCCCACCACGCTGACCTTGGCCGAGGGAATCAGATTGAGCACCCCGTTCATCATCCCCAGACCGGCCCGCAAAATCGGCACGACGGTAATTTTCTTGCCCTTGATCCGCTCGACGACAACATCGCCGGCCCACCCCTGAATGGTCCGCTTTTCGGTTTCCAAATCCTTGGTGGCTTCGAAGGTCAACAGGCTGCCCAATTCCGAAGCGATATCCCGAAAATCCTTGACGGAAATGTTATGTTCGCGCATCAGTCCCAGTTTGTGCTTGATCAGCGGGTGCTCCACGACGCATACGGACACGACGCCCTCCTTGGTTGGGGTGCAGGTTGGGTGGCTCAGGATCCATAAAAAAAACCGGCCCTTTGAAAGAGCCGGTTAGCCCTACCACAAAACATGGGATTTGTCAGTGGAAAACTGCCCTGCGGGGGCCCGCCTCCGGCGATGCCCCTCTTGGCGCGCCGGGCGGCTGCCCCCCCCTGAGGTTTAGAAATCCCCCAAGGGCCGCTTGAAGGTATACTGGACGGGATCCTTTAGCAATTTCTGTTTCGCTTCGGCCTGGTTTCCGCCGGCTGCTGCAAAGGGCCAGCCCACCAGGAAGACCAAACTGGAAACGCCCAGACAGACAATGGATACCGGCCGCACGATCAGGGCATCCCCGATCATGGCTTCACCGCTGGGTTCGGTTTGAAATACGTAGATCCCGCCGTCTTCCACTTCCATCGCCAGGGCCGTGACCGGTCCCAGGGCCAGCGAAAGGCTTAGCAGCACCGCCACCGTAAACACCACTGATTTTCGCATGGTTCAGACTCCTTTAAAGGGGTATGCGACCTGCGCGGGATGAGAAGACCACCCGACAGACATCCGGTGTGTCCTGCCGTCCCCGCAAAACGGCCGTCGCGGAATTTATCGGTCAATGCCAATCAGAGCTTGAATCCGGCCCGGGTCATCCCTATAGTGACGCCCCACTGGGGATCGTGCCGGAACCCCTCAGGGCGTGGTGCTCTTGCGGCAGGGACCTTAAAAGGGCGCCCCTGCCCAAGTGGCCCCCTGCGACCCTTTCCGGACGGACATCGATCTAAACACAGCGTAGGAAATGAACGCCGTTCTGTCAAGAAAATAAACCTGTATTCCCAGGGGGTTGTTAATGGATGCGGCAAACCCCCAACCCGTTGAAACCATCCCTATGAGCTTGTCCGACGCCCATCTTGAAATCGCCGTGGCGCTCCCGGTGTGGGGAACCTACACTTACCGTACCGCTGCCGATCTGCTTGCGGAAGCGGTGCCCGGTAGGCGTGTCCTGGTCCCTTTCGGTCCCCGGCGGGTCACGGGCTACGTGCTCGGTCCCGCCAAGGAAGCGCCAGGCGGCGAGCTGAAAGCGATTTTGGACGTGCTGGACGGGGGAGCGCTTTTTGCCGAAGACATGATCCCTTTTTTCCGATGGATCGCAGACTACTACATCCATCCCCTCGGCGAAGTCATCAAAGGGGCGCTGCCGGGCGGTCTCAATTTGTACGAATTCAACCAGTATGCCATCACCGAGGCGGCCTGCCGGCTGCCGGAGGGGGCACGGCTGTCGGAGATGGAGCGGGCGGTACTGGAATGCCTGAAAAAAGGCGCCTGCCGCCTGAAGGATCTCAAGGCCCACCTCGACCGCCCCGTTCCCGGCCGCCTGCTCAAAAGCATGGAACGTTGCGGTTGGGTCCGCCGCAAAAAAGCCCTGGTGGGGGGCCGGACGCGGCCCAAACAGGAAAAAATGGTGCGTCTGCTCGCCGCCGACATCCCCGGCGAACGCCTCACCGCCCAGCGGCGTGCGGTGATCGCCTACCTCGAAGCACACGGCGAAACCCCTTTGCGGCAAATCAGCCGGGAACTTACCAACGCCGCGGCCGTGGTTCGCGGCTTGGCGTCCCGCGGCTTTGTGGACGTCCAAACGCGGAACGCCTACCGGGATCCCTTCGGCGAGCCGATCCTGCCCGATCACCCGCCGGAACTCACCGAAACCCAGAACACGGCCCTCGCGGCGGTACGCAAGGCCGCCGCGGAAGGCTTCGTTCCGATCCTGTTGGAAGGCGTCACCAGCAGCGGCAAGACCGAAATCTACCTCCAGGCGGTGGCCGAAACCGTTCGCAGGCACAAAACCGCCCTCGTGCTGGTGCCTGAAATCGCCCTCATATCCCAGATGGAGCGGTGTTTCCGGGCCCGCTTCGGGGAGCAGATCGCGGTTTTGCACAGCGGTCTTTCCGCCGGCGAACGCCTGGATCAATGGATGCGCATCCTGCGCGGGGAAGCCGCCATCGTCATTGGCGCACGCTCGGCGATTTTTGCCCCGCTGCGCGAGATCGGCCTCATTGTCGTGGACGAGGAGCACGACCCCTCCTACAAGCAGGACACCCAACTGCGCTACAACGCCCGGGACCTGGCCGTGGTGCGCGCCAAATTGAATCGGTGCCCGGCCCTGCTGGGCTCGGCCACCCCCTCGCTGCAATCCTACTACAACACCGTAAACGGCCGCTTCACCCACATCCGCATGATGGAACGTGTCACCGCCCACCCCCTGCCCAGGGTGGACATCGTGGATCTGGCGTCGGTACGCCAGGAACGCGGCCTGCGCCGCCACCTGACCCCCGAACTGATCGACGCCGTGGGCCAGACCCTGGAACGCGGCGAGCAGACCCTCCTCTTTCTCAACCGCCGGGGCTATGCCCCCTACCCCCACTGCGCTTCCTGCGGCACCCCGGTTCGCTGCCGCAACTGCAGCATCACGTTGACCTATCATCGCGGCGCCAACGCCTACCGCTGCCACTACTGCGGGCATAGCCGGGCCGCGAACCAGCCCTGCGCCGCCTGCGGGGCGGAAAAGCTTTGGCATTTCGGCCTGGGCACCGAGAAGCTCGAGGAAGCCGTCGGCAAACTTTTCCCCGGAGCGCGCACGGCGCGCATGGACCGCGACACCACCCGCCGCAAGGGGCGTCTGCTGAGCCTGTTGAAAGACCTGCGGCGGGGCGCCATCGACATTCTGATCGGCACCCAGATGGTGGCCAAAGGCCACGATTTTCCCAATATCACCCTGGTGGGCATCGTCTGCGCGGACACCACCCTCAATTTCCCGGACTTTCGCGCCAGCGAGCGCACCTTTCAACTCCTGGCCCAGGTCGCCGGGCGTGCCGGGCGCGGCCGACGCCCGGGGCGTGTGATTCTACAAACCTACAATCCGGAGCATTTCACCATCACCACCGCCCGCCAGCAGAATTACGCGGCTTTTTATCAGAAGGAAATCGCCTACCGCAGTGAACTGGGCTATCCACCTTACAGCCGCATGGTGCAGTTCCTGATTACCGGCCGCGATCGTGCCCAAACCCGTGAGACGGCGGAGGCTCTGGGGGCCGCGGCCCGTTCGCGTCTGCAGCGCGAGGGACGCCTCCAATCCCAGATCCGCATTTTGGGGCCGGCACAAGCCGCACTCCAGCAGGTCGCGGGGCGCTTTCGCTGGCAATTGCTGATCAAAGGGCAGCGACCAGCCCTCCTCAACCGCTTTGCACGCGACCTGTTGCAGACGGCCCCGTCCTCCCGGAGCGGCGAATCCCTCCAAGTCTTTGTTGACGTGGATCCTCTGTTTATGATGTAATTTTTGTTTTGCAGAAAAGGAGAACCGATACGATGCAGCGCGCGACCCAAACGACTCTGATCATAACCCTGGTCCTGCTGGCCGGCGTCTGCCTGCCGGCGGCCCTTACCGTTTCCCAAGCCGGTTCAGGCAGCGGCGCTGCCGTTGCCGCCGCCGAAGGCAGCCCACCCGCGGCCGAAGATACCGCTCACCCCAGCATCCAGATACCCGATCCGCTGTACACGTTCGAACCGGTCGTCGACGGCACCGAAGTGGTCCACGACTTTCGCGTCTACAACCGCGGCTCGGGGCCCCTGGCCATCCAAAAAGTCCAAACCGGCTGAGGGTGTACGGCGGTCTCGTTTCCGAGACAAATCCCCGCCGGCGGCGAGGGACACATTCGCATCAAGATTTACACCAACGGTTATGGCGGCCATACCATGAAGAAAAAGGCCACGGTCTTCTCCAACGACCCCCAGCGGCCCCAGCTTCTGCTGACGGTGGCCGGCGCAGTGGAGGTTTTTGCCGATATCCGCCCCGAACGCATTATTCTGAGAGGCTACCGGGGGCAAACCCTCCGGCAGGAGTTGGTGGTAAAGCCGCGGGCGGCCTATCCATTCACCATCACGGAGGTCAGCGCCAAATACGGCCACCACATCAAATACGAAATGCACGAACAGCAAACGCCCCAGGGCAAAGCCTATGTCGTGGTGGTGGAGAACACCAAGACATCTCCCGGCAAATACTACGACACCCTGTTCATGACCACCGACAGCCCCCTGAAGCCCAAAATTCCGATCCATGTCTACGGCACCATCGGCGCGGGGCCCGAAAAGAAGGCGCCACCGTCGTGAAAAAGGATACGATTCGTGCGGTTATCTTCGATTGCGACGGTGTCATGTTCGACACCACGGACGCCAATACCGCCTACTACAACCGCCTTCTGGCGCATTTCGGACTGCCGCCGTTGACGCCGGAGCAGTTTGCCTACTGCCATATGCACACGGTGGACAACGCCCTGGCGTATTTGTTCGCGGACACCGGCCGCTTGGAAGAGGCCCGGGCCTATCGCCGCCGCCACATGAGCTACCGCGACTTCGTTCCGCTGATGGCACTGGAGCCGCACCTGAAACCGCTCCTGCAACGCTTGCGGCCCCGTATCAAAACGGCCGTGGGCACCAACCGTTCGGACACCATGGAAGACGTCATGACGGTCCACGGCCTTGCGGAAGCCTTCGACCTGGTCGTCACGGCCCGGGACGTGCCGTCCCCCAAGCCCGCGCCGGACATCCTGAACCGCATTCTGGACGAATTGCGCCTTGAAGCCGCCGAGGCCATTTATATCGGCGATTCGACCCTGGACGAGCAGGCCGCCGCGGCCGCCGGCATCCCCCTGGTCGCCTACCGCAACCCCGCCCTCCAGGCCTGGCGCCACATCGATTCCCTGGCCGCCGTCCACGACCTGTTGGAGAACGGCAAACCCGCCTGAGCCTTTCCGAATTCCATCCAATTTGGGTGTGGCTACGGGGGTAAAACGTCCCAGATCAAGGCGTGCAAGGGCTGAGGAGTGAGGCGTACACCAGGTACGCCGCAGCGACGAAGACCGCCGCACAACGCCGATATTGGGCGTTTGACACAACCCACGGCGGCTTCGTCAAACGTCCAAGATCAAGGCGTGCAAGGGCTGAGGAGTGAGGCGTACACCAGGTACGCCGCAGCG
>CAYMQN010000072.1:0-16021 GCA_964392545.1 uncultured Desulfobacteraceae bacterium | reverse complement strand
CCTATTACGACATCCTGCGCAACCAGTCGCGTTCTTGAGAAGGGCGCCGGAATTCGCGACCTGACAATGGAAGGCACCGTCTCCGATTCTATCGATGGATCATTATTGGTCATCAAAAGTGATCGGTCGGCCCGTTCCCTGACGGCCCCTTAGGTCTATATGGTTTTGTTCGATGACGATGATGCAATGCACATGATTGGGCATGACGACATATTGATCCAAAACGATTTCCTTACGGATCATTTGGGATTTTTCCAATTCTTCGTCTACGATGCGACCGAAATCATTCAAGGCGACCTTGGCGGGGCGACAGGAGACGGGCCGACAGCCGTCGGCCCCTACAATGACATCACCGAATATATTTTTCCCTGTTCTTTGAACAGATGGGGATGAAATAAAACCCGTCTTTGGAATAATCGTAATCTTTTAAACGGATTCGTTTTCTGGCCCTCATTGCAGGTAGACATCCCAATTCGATTTAACCTGTACCAATCTCATGATGACCGAAACATGTGATTACGTGCCACCCGTCCAACCGACTAATTCTGAGTCCATCGTCCAGATTGGCATCTGATAGCAAACGGTCAATACGGGGGGTGAGCCCAAGGAAAGACTATCCCCTCATCAGGTTTGTAGGACCGACTAATTGAAATGAATCAAGCGGCTGGTAATATTACATTCTTTTTGAATGATTCGGCAACTGCATCTCCTATTTTCTCTAAATCTTCATCACTCATGTTTGCATTTACTCTAAATCGGATTCTAGCTTTTCCCTTCGGAACAATGGGAAAGGGCAGTGCATGGCACAAAACACCTTTGTCAAGAATCGCTCTCCATAGCTTGTATGCATCTATATCCCGACCACAAATAATACAAAGAATCGATGTGCTGGAATCAATAACCTCAACTCCAAAATCTACTAGAATTCTGCGAAGCTTGGAAACTTTTTGGTTTAAGTCGTTTACTCTATTCGGCTCGCGCTTTAATATTTTAAGAGCTGAATTGGCCGCAGCAGCATTAGCGACTGAAACATTGGTGGTTGCGCAATTAAAGCGTCCGAAAAACCGTAAATAATCAATTACGTTCCTCGGACCCGAAACAAATCCACCGCAAGAGGCAAGCGCCTTACTAAGAACACCGCCAATAATATCTACTTCGTGCCCATACGTACAACCAACACCTCCAGTTAAGGTGCCAATTCCATGTGCATCATCAATAAATAAACGAGCGTCATAATCTTTTGCGAGGCGACTCAGATTTTCAACTGGAGCTATCGATCCATCGATACTGCAAACTCCATCCGCTACAATCATAGCGCCGCGACCAGCAGAACGATACTTATCCATCAAACTTTGTAATGCAGG
The DNA here is from genome assembly GCA_964392545.1 of uncultured Desulfobacteraceae bacterium. Taxonomy (GTDB): domain Bacteria; phylum Desulfobacterota; class Desulfobacteria; order Desulfobacterales; family UBA5852; genus JABZFP01. Next base: position 14,657 of record CAYMQN010000072.1, on the reverse strand, counting down.
CGCGTCATTATGAGGAAATCTAATCATGCGTACACCGCTAATGGACATGCCATCTATAAGGCTGGGGTGGCTATGCTGGTCGTAAAAAACAATATCACTGCTCCTGAGGAGCCCGCATGTAGTAGCGGCCATCATTGCATATCCCGAAGCGCAAAGAGTCGTATCCTCCTTATTAAGAAAAGAAGACAGTTCTGATTCAAGTTCTATATGTATGGGAGTATTACCATTGAGCATTGATGCTCCCTGGGCTGAAACACCATATTTATTAATAGCCTCTATCACCCCATCAATAACTTCTGAATGCCGAGAGAGGCCCAAGTAATCATTTGAGGCGGCGTCAATGACCCAACGCTGCTCTCCGTCTTTGGTCTGTATGAGGGCCTTATTATCTTTGCGTTCCAACGTCATAATCTGAAAAGACCAGAGCGAATCCTCCCTTCCTGAATTACACATCTCTTGATATCGATCAGTACGTTGAAATAAATCTTTTCCTGGTGAATTCAAGTATCTAAGGATAGATTTGGCCTCGTACAGCTTGGTTGCTTCTTCGCCCATAGCTCCTCCGTCTCAGCATCTTAAGGATAGCCAAGTTCTCAGCGTGTACCGCAACAAATAGATTCGGATGGACGAAAAGAGTGGTTCCGTCAGAATCGCGAATGATCAAGGTATCATGCTTATCGTGTAATCTAAAGCGATTTGCCTCATAATCTTGCAATGGCCGGCAAGCTTGTAAGGTCAATACCCTTAGCGATTGGACGGTTCAAAACGCTGGCTGCATTGGAATCGCGTGCTCCGATCAATACTATACCTTGGAAGCACTTTCTTGAGAAAGCATTGGATGGCTGTCAAGCTGGCAGCAAAATCATGTTGCAACAACACGCATGCTGGTAAGCAAATCATTGACGGCCACGGTTGCTATGCCCGAATTGATATCGGACATGGCGTAGGGAATGACCAACTCGTCGTTGTGGATGACCCCGCCACAAGAATAAACCACATTGGGGACATAACCTTCGCGCTCTCTCTCATGGGGGGCCAGCAGGGGTTCATCCAAACGGGCAATCACTTTGGTCGGCGTCTCCAGATCAAGCAGCATGGCGCCGATGCAATATTTGCGCATGGGTCCGACGCCGTGGGTCAGTACGATCCAGCCTTCAGCGGTTTCGAGGGGGGAGCCACAGTTGCCGATCTGAATGAATTCCCATGGGAATTCAGGCTCCTGAATAACGTGTGACTTCTGCCAGAAATGGATATTGTCGGAGAACATGATGTGATTGTTTTCGCCGTCCTGGCGTGAAAGCATGGCATAGCGGCCACCGATTTTGCGCGGAAAAAGGGCCATGCCTTTGTTTTGTACGGCCTGGCCGTTGAGCGTTAAAATGTTGAATTTGACAAAATCCCTGGTTTCGATGAGTTGCGGCAAGATGGTCTTGCCGTTATAGGCGGTATAGGTCGCATAATACGTCATTTCTTGCCCATCATCGAAAAACTGCACGAACCGGGCATCTTCAATGCCGCGGCTTTCGTTTTTGGAGACCGGGAAGATCACCCGTTCGGATATGGGCTGATCGGGATGGAAACTCACCTCGTAATTGGAATTTGCCAGCCAGCACATCACCTCGAAGGTTCTCTTTTGGCGTGCTGCTGGGAATCGTGGTTTCGCGCGGAGGACACCCATCTTTTCGATCAGCTGGGTATATGAAAAATCTTCCGGCAACTGGTTGAGAATATGAGCGCTTATCTCATTGCCGGCGCCCATCTCGTTCAGTTTGTACTGGAAGGGGTGGCGCTTGTATACCGGGTCCAAATGAAGGTCCGGCGTTTTCACGAAATCGCTGAGCGGATCGAACAGGAACCTGTTTTTCCGATCAAGAACGCCGCTGCGGAAAACGATCGACGAAATATGGCCTTCACCGGTGGCCCGCAGACTCATGACAAAGCGCATGCTGCCGTTTTTCAATTGGCGCTGATCAGGATGGGGCACGATGCTGGGGTTGAAAAGGGCGGCCGATTCAATCGAGTACTCCATCGTGAAGTAAGCCCCAATGAGGGTTTTTTGAACATCGCTGAGCACGGCACCCGGCGGTAGATATGCATTCACCGCATTCAGGTGCCGCTCAAAACTATGCCCGATGTCCTCGTGGCGGTCCGAAAAATCATCCATTATCCGGGCCATCACATTTTCGGCCTCCATGTCCGGCATGTCGCGTATGCGTTGAATAATTTTATGGATGCGGTGCCGGTCGGCCGGAAGATGAAGCCGGGTGATCACCCGTGACGTATCTCCGGTGATCTTGATCGATTTTCTTCTGACATTCGGCCTTTTTAACGTTTTGGTGCGCATATGCGTATACCTTCGAGGATGTCCGAACGGGTGAAAGCGAAATTGACAAACTTCTTTTTTGAGCGGCGCTTCCGTCGTTGCTCGCGAATGACGATGCCGGCCGCCGCAGCGAGCCACCCCGTCGTGATGCCGTCCCCCCCGGCATGGGAGAAACACCTACACGGGCGGACGGGTATCGGAAAGGCAGAGCGCCACCAATTCATCAACAATGGCCGTGCCAACACACATGACCGTATCCGCACCCCCCCAGTAGATTTTTACCGTACCGTCTTCTTCGGGAACCGCCCCGCAGGTAAAAACCACATTGGGCACGTAACCGCTGACCTCCCAGGGGTCTTCGGGCTGCAGGATCCACTGATCGGAAACACCGATGATGGTGGCCGGGTCCTCGAGGTCATGCAGGGCCGCACCGAGGCGATACACCGCACCCGACATCGTCTTAAAAACCCCATGGTAAAGATGAAGCCAACCCCGGTCGGTTTTAAAGGGCGGTGCGCCAGGCCCGATCTTCATTTCATCCCAGTGATAGGCCGCCGGCTTCATAATCACCCGGGAGTCGCCCCAGTGGACCAGATCCGGCGAATAGGAAATCCAGATCGACCATGGCGAAATTTCGGAATGCGGCCGATCCAGACGGGCATATCTGTCGCCGATTTTTTCAGGAAAAATGACCACGTTGCGCAAATCCGCCTGGGTGATCAGCGCGATCCGCTCGACATCTTCAAAATCACGGGTGCGCGCAAGCGCTATCCGCACGCCGTGACGGGAGTAGGCGCTATAGGTGAGTAAATAGGCGCCATCCGCCGGGCAGATTCTGAGATCCTCGACGCCGAACGCTTCGTATTCGGCAAAAACCGTCGCCTGGGCAGGCGTCAGAAAGGGTTTCGGGTGAACCGTAAACGAATACCCATCCTCGCTGTCGGCCCGGCCAATGATGGAACGTCCGTTTAGCAGATGCGACCTGAAAAGCATGATGTAGCGGCCGTCGTGTTTGACGATGCCGGCATTGTGGACCGTCGCAACCGGATACGGCACATCGTCCCTCGTCAGGATGGGGTTGTTATTACACCTTTTAATGATGGGAGGATGGTTTTGCATGGCGTGCTTTCCGGTAGCTGCGTTTTGGGGTGATGTGAGGCCGGAGCCCGTCGGCGGGTTCGGATCTCCCGAGGCCATTCAATGGCTTTTTTGCGTTAAGGATCATTTCGTAGACCTGTATGTAGTCCTGGATCATGCGTTCGGCCGTGAAATGCTGCTCAACATGGCGGCGGCAGTCGATGCGATCAATCCCTGGAATGCGGGCGACCGCATCGATGGCTTCGTCCACGGTATCGACTAAGCATCCGTTCTTGTCGTTTTCTATGATTTCGGGCATGCTGCCGCGATTGAAAGCGACCACGGGGGTACCGCAGGCCATGGCTTCGACAACCGAAAGACCGAACGGCTCATTAAACTGTATGGGGTGTAGGAGCGCACAGGCGTTGCCGAGCAGCCGATTGCGCGCCACCGGTCCGACGCTGCCGACATAGGAGACCGTGTCGCCGTCGATGTGCGGAGCGACATGGTGATCGAAGTAGGCCTGATCCTGGATGATGCCCGCCAATACCAGCTTTTTACCGCATGCCCGCGCGATTTCGATGGCTTGACGAGCCCCCTTGTCGTTGTGAATGCGCCCGAAGAACAGGAGGGTGTCATCCGGAACCGGTTGAAAATCAAACTGTTGAATATCGATGCCGTGATGGATGGTCCTGATGTAGTCGAGATCGGGCGATCGATCGGCATCGCTGATGGAGACATAGAATACCCTGGGGTTGTATTTTAAATACACGGGCAGAATTCCGGGCGACGAAAATCCGTGAATCGTGGTCACGAGGGGCGTGGTGGTTAGGCCGCTATAGGTAAGGGGCAGATAGTCAAAGTGGTTGTGAATGATGTCAAACGCGTCCCCATGCTCGAAGAGTTCCGAGATGTGCAGGCATTCCCACACTTTGGGTATGAGTTCGCGGTCTTCTTCATACCCCCGCGGGCAAACGGCATGCAGTATGCCGCTGGTCTGTGAATCGGCGGTCGCAAACAGGGTCACGTCATGGCCGTGCGACACCAAACCTTCGGTCAACAGGGAGGCTACGCTTTCCCAGGGTCCGTAGTGGCGTGGCGGCGTTCGCCAGGCAATGGGGGCCAGCATGGCAATGTGCATCAGGAACCCTTCTGGGCGTTGGTGTTTTGGGGGGGCAGTTGGCGTAAAATTTCATCGGCATAGAGCTTTTGCAGCGTCATCAGAGACAGCAACCAGGCCAGGGAGGACTCGGCGCCTTGATTCTGGTTGATGCCGTCGGCCATCAACCCGTCCCGGCACCCGCCGGTTTTGGCGTCATAAAGCGGCATGTTCAGATCATTCTGCCCCAGAAACCAGTTAAAGCACATGACCGCATGCTCGATCCATGTCTGCTCGCGGGTCAGATTGAACGCTTCGACACAGGCTTCCACCATGGCGTACGCTTCGACGGGCTGCTGGTCGAAGCGGGCTCTGGAGCCGCCTTGCACATACCATCCGTTAGAGCCGATGGGCACAAAGTGTTTGTCCTCGGTTTGAATGGCGAGCAGCCACGCGAGGGCCTTGAGCCCCATATCGATCATGTCGCGACGCTGCATGCGCTGACCGGAAAGCAGCAAGGCGTGCGGCAATTTGCCGTTGACATAGTTCAGGGCGTTCTCCAGCCAGGGCCAGTCGTCTGTGGCCTGGCTATGGAACTGATCGAAAAGCCGGTCGGCAAGCACGTTCCGGATGCGGCGCACATCGCTGTCGCCGGAGAACTTATCCAGATAGGCATGCATGCCCACGAGACAAAATGCGACGGCGCGGGGCGAATGGAAATCCTCGGCAGCAGGCAGGGCCTGGTTGAAAAGGGTTGTGCTCATGGCCAGGTGCCCGGGATTGTCCAACAATGCAACGGCTTTGCCAAGACACCACAGCGCTCTGCCATGGGCATCCTCGGATCCGATCTCCTCCAGCCACTGCCGGGAATAGGTCATGAAGTTGCGAAAGCGCCCTTCCTTTTCATTGTAGGCATACAGAAGGAAACCGAGATAATGGCCGCTGAGTGCATCGAGGCCCCAGCCGTTCGTCGGCAGGAAGCGTTGCCCCATGGCGGCCGCCAGCAGCGCCCGCGCGTTGTCGTCGGTGCAGTAGCCATGGGTGCGATCGGGGATGGTATAGTTGGCATGCTGCAAGATACCGGTATCGTCGGTGAAGGCTTTCAGGTGATCCAGCTTGATTTCCGGAAGCTCGAACGTGGTGATGGCCTTGATCTTTTCAACATAGGAATGCCTGGGACGCGGTGTTCGAATACGAATTTGCCGCACGTCGTCGAATAGACGCAGATATTTCCGCGACACTTCCTTCCAGACGGCGTCGCGACTGAACAGATAGGCTTTTTTGCGCATGGCATGCCGTTCGACTTCGTTGTCCAGCAGATCGATGATTTGCTCGGCCATAGCTCCGGGATCGTGGAAGGGCACAATCCGGCCCCGGTCTTCAGCCAGCATCTCGCTGGCGTACCAGTACGGTGTCGAAATGACGGCCTTGCCGGTGCCCATGGCATAGGCCAGGGTTCCGGAGGTAATCTGGGCCTCATCCGGATATGGGGTCAGATAGATATCGGCGATGCCGAGAAACTCACATAACTCTTCGACTTCGACGAAACGGTTCTGGAATACGACGTGCTCGCTGATATCGAGCCGGCGCACGAGCTGCTGCAGCATGATACGGTAGGCATCCCCATCTGCCTTGAGAACATGGGGGTGGGTTGCGCCCAGGATGATATAGACCACATCGGGGTGTTTTTTGATGACCGCCGGCAGCGCCTGCAGCACATTTTCGATGCCCTTGTTGGCAGAAAGCAGACCGAAGGTCAGCAGCACTTTTTTACCTTCCACGCCGAACTTGTCTTTATCGAAACTGGGATCGATAAACGGCGTATCGGGAATGCCATGGTGAATAAAGACGATCTTGTCCTCGGGCACGGCATAGATATCCTGCAGGAGCTCAACCGCCTTGTGGCTCATCACCACCAGCTTGTCGGACAAGTCGGATAGCTTGCACAGCACATCGCGGTATTCCGGTGCCGGATCCTTCAAGACCGTGTGCAGCGTCGTCACCACAGGCATTCGGAGATCCGCCAGCAACTTCAGCAGGTGGCTGCCGGCCGGCCCCCCGAAAAGACCGTATTCGTGTTGAACGCAGACGATATCGGTCTGGCTGATATTGAGAAATTGAGAAGCCGTGCCGTAGTCGCTCAATTTATGCTGGTTGATCTCAAAGCGCACTTTGTCAGGATAGGCATACCCCTCGGGCCTGTCGTTCATGGCCACGGTCCAACAATTGATATGAGGTGCTTCCGCCGACAACCCTTCCACCAAGTCCATGGTGAAGGTGGCGATACCACACCGGCGGGGAAGATAGTTGCCGATCACGGCCACCGATTTGATGCCATCATATGGTTCATCTACAAATGTCATGAGCCCTGCCTTTTTCGGTTTACGCAAACCACACGGATCAAGCTGCCATGGATGCTTATGGGATAGGGCAAGCCCTTCCAGCCTATGCCAATGATGAACGCATAAGCCGATGCCGCAACCCACTTCTACTTCTGACTTTGCCAGATCGACTTCGTTTTCTCTTTCTTTTGTTTTCGCTTTTCCTTCAGCGTGTGCCGGCTTTCCTTATGCTCTTCGCGTCGGCCCTTATCTTTTTTACCCTTGTCGCCCATTTCGGCCTCTTTTCGTCATAGGAGGTGGTGTGTCCGTTCCTGCATGGCTTTCACGATAAACGCTTCCGCCCCGAACAGCTTTGATGGCTTCCATACCTTCCGACTTGGAAACCGTATGGATTTGGATTTGCATCGGTGTGCCCAAGAGGGATTTCGTCCCAAGCAGCGCGCCAAAGCGATGGGACATGAAATGGTGATTCAAATCTTCACGCGTCTCCCACTCCCCAAGCATGCTGAAGCGATTCTTGTTTTCAATGTCGCAAAAAACAGCATAGCTGAGGCAGCCCGCTTCTTTACCCGCCGGCGCAATCATCGACTGAAGCGTTTGCACAAACTCCCGTTGTTTTTCCGGAAGAACGTCTAAGGTCATTCGAAGAACGATCATTGGGGAACCTCTCTCCAATCCCACTGCGCACCGATTATTCCACGACTTCAAGGTCCTTGCGATCTCAAGATCTGTGCCAGCGTGCGCGGGCGTCCGATAAAATATACAACTTGCTGGATTGTTGAAATAAATCGGTGTCGAGAAACTTTGGGGGAGAATTTTGCTCGGCATAGGAACGAGGTCATATATGACCGGACGCCATATATGACCTCCATTATGCGAAATTGAATGTGTACGCTTAGGTCTGGGGATGGGTATTTATGGCCTGCGGATATCGAGCTTGCGCATGCGGGCGCGCAGGGTACTGCGATTGAGTCCCAGGATCTCCGCCGCGCTGTTTTGGCCGCTCACTTTCCAGTGGGTTTGTTCAAGCACCCGGACAATGTACTCCCGCTCGACATCCGCCAGCTTCCGGCTGGCCTTGGTCGAATCCTTGCTCGGATTCTTCAATTCATCCACCAGGTGCAGCTTGGGCCCTGAAGAATTGATTACCGCGCGCTGGAGAACATTTTCCAGCTCGCGGATATTGCCCGGCCAATGATAGTTTTGCAGCGCGTCCATCACACCCACCGGAATCATCTCGATGGATTTGCCCAGCCGTTTTGAAATTTTATCGATAAAATAATGAACCAGCAGCGGAATGTCTTCCCTGCGCGCTCGGAGGGGCGGCATGGTGATCGGAAAAATATTGAGCCGATACCAAAGATCCTCCCGGAATGCGCCCTTGCGCACCTCCGCTTCAAGATTGCGATTGGTGGCGGCAATAATGCGCACATCGACCCTTATCGTTTCGGAACTGCCCAGGCGCTCAAACTCGCCGTTTTCAATTACCTGCAGAAGCTTGGGCTGCAAATCCAGCGGCAGTTCACCGATCTCGTCCAAAAACAGGCTGGTGCCGTTGGCCACCTCGAATCGCCCCGATCGTCTGGAATGCGCATTGGTGAAGGCACCCTTCTCATGGCCGAAAAGTTCGCTTTCAATCAGATTCGAAGGCAACGCGGCACAATTCATTTTAACCAAGGCGCGATCCTTACGCTGGCTCAAGCCGTGAATCGCCCGCGCCACCAGTTCCTTGCCCGTTCCGGTTTCACCGAGAACGAGGACGTTGGTATCCGTGTGCGCGATCTGCTCGATTTTGTAAAACACATATTTAATCTCATCGCTGCGGCCGACAATATTCTCGTGGTTGAATTCCAGTCTGATCTCGTCCTGCAAATAGGCCCGCTCCGCTTCGAGTCTGTCCTTTAATTGCCTTATTTCTATGAGTGCGTTTTCAGCCTCTTGCCTTGCTGATCTGAGTTCGGCTGTCCGCGTTTCGACGATTTTCTCCAGATTTCTTCTGTAGTATTCACGCTCGGTCACATCCTCGATGGCCAGAAGAATCAGTTGGGTTTGGATTTCTTGGCTGTATATCTTCCGGGCATTCAGATGCATGATCTTTTGGCCAATAGCCTCAAAATGATGCTCCACCTCAAAATCATTGAAAATGGTATTCTGCGGAAGGATGTCTTCGAGCAATTCCCTGAGCTTAGGGATATCCCACTGCTGGTTGCCCAGTTCATATACCAGCATGCCCTCTGTGCGCTCGGGAAACACATTGAAGGTGCGGTAAAACGACCGGTTGGCCTTTACAACCATCAGATCGGAATCGAGTATGACCAATGGCTCTCGAACCGAATCCAAGATGCTGTCCAATAGTTCTAGAAAGGCTTTTTTCATTCACGCAAACCTCACGACCTGCCAACTTGATTACTGGGCCAGTATTGAGCCGATGCCGAATGCCCAAGCTTATGGATCGGTTGTTCTGGTTCCACCCTAGTGCCTATCACCCTATCTCTTGTGGTGTCCACACGTTCTGGGAGAATCTACTGCGAAAGGAGGACAAAGGAGGGCCAATATCAGATATAAAATTAGAGCGGCACGTAAAGATGTCAACCAGAGCTGCTGATCAATAGGGATCCCATTGTTTGGCTTCAGATTGACGCGTTTATATCCGCCGATCCTGCCGTAATCTCGCGCAGCCAAGGTATTGAGAGAACCAGTTTTGCTGGAAACCTGAGGCCTGGGGTGGCTGCCATTTCAGGGGCGCGGGGATGGTGTCGGCTGATGCTGGGTGATGCAGTGGATGTTGCCCCCGCCCAGAAGCACCTCGCGGGCCGGGATGCCCACCACCTCCCGGTCCGGGAAGCATTCTTGCAGGGTTTCCCGGGCGGCCTGGTCGTGGGGGTCGTCGAAGAGGGGCATCACCACGCCCCCGTCGGCGATATAGAAATTGATGTAGGAGGCGGCCAGGCGGTCCCCCGGCCGGCGCGGCTTGGCAGCGCTTGAAAAGGCCAGCCCGCGGCTTTCTTCGTCCTGCATGAATAGCGGGCCGGGCTGGTGGATTGGGTGGATCGCGAAGGACCGGCCCTTGGCATCGCGCTCCCGGGCGAGGACGGCATGGGCCTCGCGGCAGATGGCGTAGACCGGGTCGGCGGGGTCGTCGGTCCAGGTCAGCAGCACCACCCCGGGCCGGGCGAAACAGCACAGGTTGTCCACGTGGCCGTCGGTTTCGTCCGCGTAGACCCCCCGGGGCAGCCAGACGATCTTCGCGACATTCAGGTAGTCCCTGAGGTGGGCCTTGATCTGCGCACGCGACAGGGTTGGGTTCCGGTTGGGGTTCAGCAGACATTCCTCGGTGGTCAGCAGGGTCCCCTCCCCATCCACGTGGACAGCGCCGCCCTCCAGCACCAGGGGCGCCCGATAGCGGTCGAGCCCCTCGATGTCGAGGACTTTGCCGGCCACCAGGTCGTCCGCCTGCCAGGGGAAGTAGAGCCCTCCGGCCAGCCCGCCCCAGGCGTTGAAGGGCCAGTCCACGCCGCGCACCTCGCCGTGGTCGTCGTTGACCACGAAGGTCGGCCCCACGTCCCGCATCCAGGCGTCGTCGTGGGCCATCTCCACCACCCGCACTTCAGGCGGCAGGCGATGCCGCGCGTCCTCCCAGTGCGCGCGGGAAACCCCCACGGTCACCGGCTCGAAACGGGCGATGGCCGCGGCAATCGCCGCGAAGCACTGCTTGGCCGGCACGGCCCCCAGACGCCAGGTGTCGCCGCGCTCGGGCCACAGCATCCAGCAGCCGGCGTGGGGTTCGAATTCCCCCGGCATGCGGAACCCGTCCTCACGGGGAGTGCTGTTTTCCCTTGTCTTCGCCATAATGACTTCCCCGGCATTCCCGATAGCGTGTCTCAGGTTTTTCCGCACCGAATCCCTTCGGATAGGAATACCGTCATCCCGGCGAAAGAGACTGTGTCGCAACCGATACCGTATTCCATTTTCGCCGTCATGCCGGCGGAGGCCGGCATCTCATTGGGCTTTCGGCATGAAATTGTGAGAGATCCCGGCTTCCGCCGGGATGACGGCCTAAGACAAATGCCTTTCGTGCATATTGCGACACAGCCTCGAAAGCCGGGATCTTCTGTGTCTTTATGCCGTTGCCCCAACCCGATGCCGGCTTCCGCCGGCATGACAGGCAAAAACGGGCCTGATCCACTCCCAATGCATCAGGCCCGTCGCGATCATCCGCAGGCGTCCGGCCTTTGGCCGGACCCCCGTTTCTCATCAGTGGGACTTGGCCCGCGTCCAGGCTTCGTCCATGATGCGGTTTTCCTTGCCGAGATCCTTGGTGAAGTAGAGCTTCTCCATGACCTCCGGGGTCGGGTAGATGCCCGGGTTTTTCAGGTCTTCGGGCGTGATGAAAGGCTCGGCGGCCGCGTTGGGCGTGGCGTACTGGTTGTAGTTGGACAGTTCGGCGCCGACCTCCGGCTCCAGGATCCAGTTGATCCATTGATGGGCCGCATCCGGGTTGGGGGCCTGGGCCGGAATGCACATGGAATCATACCAGATCTCGCTGCCCTCCTTGGGAATCGTGAAGCCCAGCACGTCCGGTTCCTCGGTCACGGACTGGATGGCGTCCCCGTTGTAGACGATGGCCGCTGCAGCGGTGCCGGCCACCACGTCGTTCTTGCCGCCCACGCCGGGCTTGAAGCCCATGCAGTGTTTGGATTTTTTGGTGGCCACGAGCAGGTCGGCAGCCGCCTTGAGCTCCTGGGGCACGGTGCTGTTGAACGCGTAGCCCTTATACAGCAGGGCGATGCCCATCATCTCGCGCACCGAATCGATCAGCCAGAAGGGGCCGGGTTGCTGATCGGGCTCGAACAGCACGGCCCAGGACTTGACCGCCTCGTCCGAAACCTGGTCCCGCCGGTACATCAGGCCCACGGTCCCCCACTGGTAGGCCACGGAATACTTGTTGCCCGGGTCGTAGGTCGTATTCTTGAATATCGGCTTGAGGTTGTCCAGGTTGGGAATCTTGGCGTGGTCCAGAGGCTGGATGAGATTTTGGTTGATCAGCACCGGCATGATGTAGTCCGAGGGCACGATGATGTCGTACTGGCTCACGCCGCCGGCCTGGAGCTTGGCCACCATCTCCTCGTTGTTCTCGTAAATGTCGAGCCGCACCTTGATGCCGGTCTTGGCCTCGAAATCGGCCGGCATCTTCTCCTCGTCCATGTACTCCGACCAGGTGTAAATCCTGAGTTCTTCCGCCGCTGCAGCGGCCATGGGAACCGCCAGCAGCGCCAGAGCCACCACCCACAAAGTCAATTTGCGCATCTTCCGTCTCCTTCCTTTCAGGTTGCCTGTGATTGCCGCTCCCCGTTGCCAAAATGGCAGGGTCCAAGACTGCCAGAGGTCAGGGCCTGGGAGAATGTCTTCTTTCCCCTTGAACCCTTGGCCCCTCGGGCCCTCGAACCCTTTCTTCACCCCGCCTCCTTGCCGCGTGTAAAGCGTTCGGTGAGCACCACCAGGATCACCGTGATCAGCATGATCAAGGTCGAGAGGGCATGGATCTGGGGGGTCACGCCGCGCCGCACCGCCGCGAAAATGAACAACGGCAGGGTCTGGGATTCGGGGCCGGCCGTAAAAAAGCTGATCACGAAGTCGTCCAGCGAGAGGGTGAAGGCCAGCATGCCGCCGGCGATGATGCCGGGCATGAGCAGGGGCAGCATCACCTTGCGCAGGAGGTACCAGTTGTCGGCGAAAAGATCCCGGGCGGCCTCCTCCACCTCCCGGCCGATGGCCACCATGCGGCTGCGCACCACCAGGGCCACGAAGGCCAGCTGAAAGGTGATGTGCCCGATGATCATGTTGACCAGGCCGGGTTCGAAGATCGAGGACACCAGGCGCAGCAGGCCGAAGGCCACCACAAGGGCCGCGGCCAGGATGATGTCCGGGATCACCACCGGAATGTGCAAGACGATGTCGAGGAAGCTGTTGGTCCGCCGTCGCCAGGGAAAGCGGTCCATGCCGATGGCCAGCACGGTGCCCAGCACCGTGGCGATGACGGTGGACACCACGGCCAGCACCAGGGTGTTCCAGGCCGCCTCCAGGATCCATTCGTTTTCAAAAAGCTTGAGGTACCATTTCAGGGAGAAACCCTTCCAGACCAGCCCCCGCCGGGCCTCGTTGACGGAAAAGACGGCCACGCCGATCAGGGGCAGGTAGAGGAACGCCATGGTCGCGAGCGAGACGGCGACGGTCAGCAAGTGGTTGCGCCTCATGCGTATTCGAGCTCCTTGCCCTTGCGCCGGTAGATTTGCAGACCGATCATGGTCAAAATCATCAGCCCCATGCTGATGGCCGCCCCGAAGGGCCAGTCGCGGCTGGCGCCGAACTGCTGCTGGATGAGATTGCCCACCAGCATGTACTTGGCGCCGCCGAGGAGATCGGGCACCACGAACATGCCCATGGCGGGGACGAAGGTCAGGATGATCCCCACCGAAAGGCCCGGCATGGTCTGGGGCACGATCGCCTGGGTGAACACCCGCACCGGCGAGGCGTAGAGGTCCTGGGCGGCCTCCACCAGGGCCCAGTCCAGCCGCTCGACGCTGGCGTACAGCGGCAGGGTGACGAAAGGCAGAAACATGGACACCATCCCGAGATAGACGGCGAAGGCATTGGGATAGAGCGGCGCCCCATCCGGGATGAAGCCGAAAAAGGCCGCGATTCGGGCAAAGGGCAGCTCGGGGGCCAGGATCAGGAACCAGGCGTAGGCCCGGATCACCATGTTGGTCCAAAAGGGGATGATCACCAGGATCAACCACATGTAGCGGCTGCGCTCGGAGCGGGCCGCGATGAAGAAGCACAGGGGGTAGGAGAGCACCACCGAGATCAGCGTGGTGACGGCTGCCACCACCACCGACCGCCACAGGATCATCAGGTAGTCCGAGGTCCAGCCGAAGAGCGAGAAACCGGCCAGGCGGTGGTAGTTCTCGAAGGTCAGGGTCCATTCCAGCTGCCCGTAGGCCCCGCGGGTGGCAAAGCTGACCGCCACCAGCACCAGGCCCGGCAGCACCAGAAAGAACATCAGCCACAGCATGCCCGGCAGAAGCAGCAGCGACCCGCGCTTGAGCAGGGTGCGCCGGGTGGTCAGTTCGCCATACCAGGAGAGCAGCACATCAGACATGGTTGTCTTCCAGGATCACGAGTTCGCTGGGGGCCAGCTCGAGCCAGACCTCCCGGCCGGGTTCGATGCGCTTGTAGGAGCTGGTGCGCACGCGCAGGCGTCCGGGCTCCAGCCAGAGGTCGAAATTGGTGCCGCGGTAGATGCTCTCGGAAACCCGCGCGCGGATGCCGTTTAATTCGGGTCGGGTTTCGCCGATGCCGATCCACTCGGGCCGGATCGCGAGCCAGCCCGCCTCCCAGGGCGGCTCCTTTTCCAGCGCCAGGAAGCCGAAATCGGTTTCGGCCCCGCCCGGGGCGCGCCTGGCCTGGATCAGGTTGGCGGCTCCCAGGAACTTGGCCACGAAGCTGTTGCGGGGGTTGTCGTAGACCTGCTCGGGGGTGCCGATCTGCTCCACCCGGCCGTGTCGCATCACCGCCAGCCGGTCGCTGCAGACCAGGGCCTCGGCCTGGTCGTGGGTGACCAGGATAAAGGTGCGGCCCAGCTTGCGCTGCAGGCGCCGGAGATCCTCCTGGACCTGGGCCCGCAAACGGGCGTCGAGGGCGCTCATGGGCTCGTCCAGCAAAAGGACATCAGCAGGCTGCAGCATCAAATTGGCCAGAATTATCCTGGCCTTTTCTCCGCCGGACAGACGTTTGACCGGCATATCCAGCTGATCCG
>CAYMQN010000071.1:0-16212 GCA_964392545.1 uncultured Desulfobacteraceae bacterium | reverse complement strand
ACTTGAACCGGCACGGGCGTAGCCCACTACCCCCTCAAGATAGCGTGTCTACCATATTCCACCACTTCGGCACGAAATCGGATGGCCGGCTAGTTGCCGTCCGCCGGGGCGGGTTGCGCCGCGCCCTGGCTGTCGGCATCGGCCGGTGCGGCCGGCTGTTCGACCGGCACCGGTGTATCTTCCATGATCGTGCTGCCGCTGTGGCTGCCGGACATGTAGGCCAGCGTGAGGGAGGTCAGCATGAACACCACCGCGACCGCCGTGGTGGCCTTGCCGAGGAAGGTGCTGGCGCCCGTGCTGCCGAACAGGGTCTGGCTGGAGCCGCCGCCGAAAGCGGCGCCCATGTCGGCGCCCTTTCCGGTCTGCAGCAGAACGATCATGATCAGCGCGAGGCAGACAATGATATGGATGGCAATAACGAATGTGGACATAATTTCGATTCTATGCGCCGAAATGGATGATTTCGGCAAAGGTTTCAGGTTTCAGGCTGGCCCCGCCGACCAGCGCACCGTCGATATCCGGCATGGCCATGAGTTCCTGCGCATTGCCCGGCTTGACGCTGCCGCCGTAAAGAATGCGCAGGCCTGCGGCCAGATCCTTGCCGAAGGCCTTAGCCAATTGCTCGCGAATGAAGGCGTGGGCTTCCTGGGCCTGCTCCTTGGTGGCGGTTTTGCCGGTGCCGATGGCCCAGACGGGCTCATAGGCTACTACGGCGTCTGCCGCTGCGCGCAAAGGTAATCCTTCTAACCCCAATCGAACCTGTTTGTCAAGCACGGAAAAGGTCTCTCCGGCTTCCCGCTCGGCCTCGCTTTCACCGATGCAGATCACGGGCGTCAAGCCCTTGGGAAGGACGGCCCTGGCCTTGCGGTTGACGCCTTCGTCGGTCTCGCCGAAGTATTGGCGCCGTTCGGAATGGCCGATGATGGCGTAGGTGCAGCCGGCGGCCGTGAGCATGTCCGGGGAGATCTCCCCGGTGAAGGCGCCTTCACTTTCCCAGTGGACGTTCTGGGCTCCCAGGCCGATGGGTGTGCCTTGCAGGATCGGGGCCAGCAGGGGCAGGGCCGTATAGGGCGGGGCGATCATGACGTCCACCGCCGTATCGGCGCCCACCAGTTCCACCAGGCGGCGGGCGGCGGCCTGGGCCTCGGGACCGGTTTTGTACATTTTCCAGTTACCCGCGATAAGGGGTTTGCGCTGCGGCATGATGCGAACCTCCCTTCAGGATTGTGGATTGCTAGAGCTGGGCCCCCACCATGGCAGCCAGATCGACCATGCGATGCGAGTAGCCGCTTTCGTTGTCGTACCAGGCCAGAACCTTGACCATATTGTGGGTGACGTAGGTCGTGGGCGCATCGACCACGGAGGAGAGCGGCGAGCCGTTGTAGTCCGATGAAACCAGCGGCAGCTCGCTGTACCCCATGATGCCGGACAGGGTGGATTCCGAAGCGGTCTTGAGGGCCTCGTTGACGTCCGAGACGGTGATGCCGTCCTTTTCCACCGAGACCACGAGGTCGACGATGGATACATTGGGGGTCGGCACGCGGATGGCAAGTCCGTTGAGCTTGCCGTCCAGTTCGGGGATCACCAGGGCCACGGCCCGTGCCGCGCCGGTGGTGGTGGGAATCATCGAAAGCGCGGCCGCCCGGGCCCGGCGCAGATCCTTGTGGGGGAAGTCCAGCAGGCGCTGATCCCCGGTGTAGGAATGGATCGTGGTCATCAGACCGCAGCGGATGCCGAATTTCTCCATGAGCACCTTGGCCACCGGTGCCAAACAATTGGTGGTGCAGGATGCGTTGGAGATGATGTCGTGTTGTTTGGGGTCGTAGTGGCTCGAATTGACGCCCATGACAATCGTGGTATCGGGGTCCTTGGCGGGGGCCGAGATGATCACCTTGCGGGCCCCGGCCGTAAGGTGCTTGGCGGCGCTGTCGCGGTCCCGGAACAGTCCGGTGCATTCGGCGGCGATATCCACGCCCAGGCGCTTCCAGGGCAGCTCGGCCGGATCCTTGATGGCGGTAAAGGGAATCGCGCGTCCGTCCACGACAATTTCATTGTCGGTATGATCGACGTCGGCCGCCAGGCGTCCGTGCACGGAGTCATAGGCCAGCAAGTGGGCCATGGTGGCCGGATCGGTCAGGTCGTTGATGGCGACGACCTCGACCTCGGGATGCTGGAGCGCCGCGCGAAACACGACGCGGCCGATGCGGCCGAAACCGTTGATTGCCAGTTTGATGCTCATGGTACCTCCTTGAGGGATTTGTTCATGACCAGGGCGTTTTCCCCGGTTTGCGGATAGTAGTTGGGCCGGATACCGATGGTTTCGAAGCCTTGGTTGCGGTAGAAAGCGATGGCGCTCCGGTTGGTGGAGCGGACCTCGAGCAGGATCGAAACGGCCCCGCGGCGGTGTGCTTCCGCCTGGGCGGCGCGAAGCAGCGCGGCGGCGGCCCCCCGCAGGCGCCAGGGGGGATCCACGGCAACCTTCATCAGGTGCATTTCGTCATACAGCACACGGGCCAAAAGAAAGCCGACCATCAGCGCCTTGGCTTGCGGCGGCCGTGCGGCGAATTGAACGGCATCCGCCACCGCCAACTCGTCGAGGATGCTCTGTCGCCCCCATGGCTGGGCAAAGGAGGCGGTTTCGATGCGCAGGATCTCGTCGATATCCGCCAAGCCGACCGGGGTGAGCAGGACGGCACCGTTCAATGGCTGCGCTTGTTTCCCTTGAGAATGCCGCTGGCCAGGGTAATGCTGCGCTTCCCGAAAGTCTCGAGGGCAACCGCCAGATCACCGAGTTCCTTTTCCTTGCGGGCGCTGGTGGCTTTGATCAGAATCGGAAGGTTGACGCCGGAAATGACTTCGACTTTGCCTTCTTCCAGAAAGGAATAACTCAAGTTGGACGGCGTCCCGCCGAACATGTCGGTCAGGATCAGCACGCCCTCGGGCTGGCGCACCTTCTTGATGGCAGCATCGATTTTGTCTCGAAGCTTTTCCGCATTTTCATTGAGATCGATGGAGACGGCCAAGGTGGCTTCGGGTTTGCCGCCCAGAATGAACTCCGCGGCTTCGATGAGCGCTTCTCCCAATTGACTGTGTGTAACGATGACAATTCCTATCATAGAGCCCCTGATTCAGAAAAACTGCGTGGTGTGATCCTCTCATGCCGCGGTCGCGTCTGTCCCCGATCGTTCATATGATCCCATACTATAATACCCATCAAAGCGGTGACAACCTCGGTTTCGAAATCCGACGGCGATTTGTTGCGGCAGCCATGGCGGAGTCCCTTCGATGCAAAGCAACGCGGCGGCGCGGTGCAAGGGTTCAGGAGGATGGCGTGGATGAAGGCGGTGCCTTTTCGGTTTGGCGTTGGATATCGCGGTGCGTGATTTCGACCTCGCTGCCGCGGCGGTGAATATGGTCGAAGACGGCGCGGGCGATGGCGACCGACCGGTGATGGCCACCGGTGCAGCCGATGGCAATGGTCAAATAGGCTTTGCCTTCCTTTTCGTAGCGCGGAATCAGAAAATCCAGCAGGTCGAGGAATTTGTCCATGAAACGGGCGTAGTGCGGATCGGCCATCACGAAATCCCGCACCTTGGTGGATTCCCCGTCCATGGGGTTTAGATCCGGCTGAAAATAGGGGTTGGCCAGGAAACGAACGTCCATCACGATATCGGCATTGGTCGGAGGGCCGTATTTGAAGCCGAAGGACAGCACCTGGATCTGCAGGCGGGTCAGATCCCGCCGGTCGATCAAGTCCCGCAGGGCGGTCTTCAGTTCATGCACGGTGAGGTTGGTGGTGTCGATGATATGGTCGGCCGACTGGCGCAGGGGGGCCAGAGCCTGTTTTTCTTTTTGAATCCCGTCCAGCAGGGTGTTCCCGCGTCCTAGGGGATGATAGCGGCGGGTCTGACTGTAGCGTTTCAGCAGCTCGCTTTGCGCGGCTTCCAGAAAGACGATTTCGAGGTCATGGCCGGCGTGCCGGAGGCCTTCGAAGACACCGGCATACTGGTCCGCGAACCCCTTTTGCCGGGCGTCCATGACAAACGCCAGGCCGGCGATATCGGTGTTGTGCTGGAGGGGGAGTTCCAGAAACTTGGGCAGCAGGGAGACCGGCATGTTGTCGACACAGTAAAAGCCGGCATCTTCCATCACATCGATGGCCGTGCTTTTGCCCGAGCCTGAAAGGCCGGTAACGATGAGGATTTTTTTGCCCGGCACCGTTTTAGAAATCTTCGTCCTCTTCCCGGATGATGGCATGAATGTCGTCGGGGTTGTCGGCGGCCAACAGTCTTTCCTTGAAAGGCTCGTTTTTGAGAACACGGGAAATGCGGGCCAGCACCTTCAAGTGCAGCCCGGTGGAATTCTCGGGGGTCAGCAGTAGGAAGAAAATGTGGGTCGGTTTACCGTCCATGGACTCGAAATCGACCCCGGTGCGGCTCAGGCCGAAGCCGAGCAGCAGGGTGTCCAATTCCTTGAGTTTGCCGTGGGGGATGCCGATGCCGCCACCGATCCCGGTACTGCCCAGCCGTTCCCGCTCCATCAGGACCCGGATGATGTCGTCGCGGCCAATGCCGGCCTCCTCGGCCACCGGCGTCGCCAACTCTTCCAGGATACCCTTTTTGTCGGATGCTTTCAGATCGGCAATAATCGTTTTGCGGTTCAGAACGTCAAGTATTTTCATGATAATATCGGGTGGTCACGGTCCCGGCGCCGCTGCACGGGAGGGGCCGCCGTCCGGCGGCCGCGCTCCGGGCGCTGCAGCGCCACTTGGTATCGATGGGCCTCGGGCCGGTTACGTTTGGGGTTGAATCAATCCCAGATCTCCATCGTTGCGCCGGTAGAGCACATTGATCTGTTCCGTACGGGCATTGGTGAAGACAAGGAAGTTCTCGGTTGTCAATCCCATTTGGAGGACGGCTTCATCGACATCCATGGGTTTGTATTCGATGTGGGTGATCTTGACCTGGGGGGCGCTCTCGTCCTCGACCGCCCCCCCCATATCGGCCATCCTGGCTTTCGAGCGCACCTTGGCCCGGCGCTCGCGGACCTTTTCCTTGCCCTTCTTGATCTGTTTTTCGAGCTTGTCGAGGACCATGTCGATGGCGGAGTACATGTCTTCGGTTTCTTCCTTGCCATTGATTTTCATGCGGTCCCCGGAAAGGCTGATTTCAGCGATATGGCGGAACTTTTCGACCTTGAGCACGACGTTGGCCTCGGCCGGATTGTCCAGCAGGCGGTCGAAGCGGTCGAGTTTTTCCGTGACATAACTGCGGAGATGATCGGAGGAGTCGATGTTTTTGAACGTAACGGAAGTCTGCATATATGTCCTCCTTAGATCTGTTTGCGTTTGTTGGAAGGCAGGACACCCAGAATTTCACGGTATTTGGCGACCGTGCGGCGCGCGATGTCGATATTGGCCTCCTTTAACAGTTGGGCGATCTTGTCGTCACTGTAAGGCTTGCGCGGGTTTTCATTGGCAATGATGTCTTTGATCTTCTGCTGCACGCTGGCCGAAGCGATGTCCCCGCCGTGGCTGCGTCGGATCGAACTGTTGAAGAAGTACTTGAGCTCGAACAGGCCCTGGGGCGTGTAGGCGTATTTGTTGGTGGTGACCCGTGAGATGGTGGATTCGTGCATCTCGATATCCTGGGCCACGTCGCGAAGCACCATCGGTTTGAGGTGGGCGATGCCCTGGTCGAAGAAGGGCCTCTGGTAGCGGAGAATGCTTTCCATGACCTTGTAGATGGTTTTTTGCCGTTGGTGGATGCTCTTGATGAGCCAGGCCGCGGAGCGCATTTTGTCCTGGATGAAGCTTTCCGCCTCGCCGGGCAGCTTTTCGCCCCGCGAGAGGGATTTCTTGTAAAGGGAATTGACCCTCAACTTGGGCATGCCGTCGTCGTTGAGGACGATCACGAATTCGTTGTCCACCTTGTAGACATAGATGTCGGGAACGATGTACTGGGGCGTTTCGTCGCTGAATTGCCGTCCGGGACGGGGTTCCAGTCCGCGGATGATGTTGACGGCGGCCAGGACGTCTTCGTATTTCACTTTGAGGGCCCGGCCGATGGCCTTGTAGTTCTTGTTTTCGAGATGATTGAGGTGGTGGTTGACGATGGCCACCACGAGCGGGCTGTCGATGCCCAGGTGGCGGGCCTGAATCAGCAGGCACTCGGCCAGATTGCGGGCCGCGACGCCAATGGGATCGAAGGTCTGAATGATGGTCAGCACGTTTTCGACGCGGTCCACCGGCACCTGCGCCGTCTCGGCGAGGTTTTCCGCGGAAAGGTCGAGATAGCCGTCCTTGTTCAGGTTGCCGATAATCAGGCTGCCGATTTCCCGATCTTGGTCATCGGGCAGGCTCATGGCCAGCTGCCAGATCAAATGGTCGAACAGCGATTCTTTTTTGGATACGAAGGCCTCGTAACGCGGGGCATCGCGGTTTTCGGATTCGTAGCTGGTGCGGCCCACCGAATTGTACTCGTCCAGGTAGTTGCTCCAGTCGATGTCGTCGGGAAGTTTTTCTTCGACGGTGACTTCTTTGGCGGTCAGCTCCCCTTCATAGGTCTTGTCCGAGGCGGGGTCTTCGTTGCGTTCTTCGGGAAGGGATTCCTGGACCTCTTCGAGAGCCGGATTTTCTTCCAGCTCCTGATTGATGGTTTCCAGCAGTTCCAGCCGCGACAACTGCAATAGTTTGATCGCCATCTGGAGCTGCGGCGTCATGATGAGTTGCTGAGTGAGTTTCAGCTGCTGTCTGAGTTCGAGTGCCATGCTATAAGCGGAATTCGTCCCCCAAGTAAATTTGGCGCGCCATCTTGCTGGCGATGATCTTTTCCGGCGGTCCGGATTCGATGACCTGGCCTTCGTTCAGGATATAGGCCCGGTCGCAAACTTCCAACGTTTCCCTTACATTGTGGTCCGAAATCAGGACGCCGATTTTACGGCTGCGTAAGTGTCTGATAATATTTTTGATATCGATTACCGCCAATGGATCGATGCCTGCAAAGGGCTCGTCCAGCAGAATGAAGGCCGGATTGGTGGCCAGGGTGCGCGAAATCTCCAATCGACGTTTTTCCCCGCCCGAGAGCACGACGGCCTTCTGGTCGGCGAGATGGGCAATGCCCAGTTCCTCCAGCAGCATATCCGCCCGCTCGTTCATTGCATCCCGTGTGAGGGGCAGGGTTTCGAGAATGACCATGAGATTGTCCCTGACCGTCAGTTTGCGAAAAACCGATGTTTCCTGGGGAAGATAACCAATCCCCTTGCGGGCCCGGATATACATGGGATCGTGGGTCACGTCCGCCTCGTCGATCCGCACGGTGCCCGCATCCGGGGTGACCATGCCCACCGTGAGGTAGAACGTGGTGGTCTTGCCCGCCCCGTTGGGGCCCAGCAGGCCGACAACCGCCCCGCTTTCCACAGACATACTTACATCGTTAACGACTTTTCGTCCACTGTAGTTTTTTTTCAGGTTCTGGATCGCCAGTAAGGCCATGGCATCGCCGCCGGCGGCTGAGGCCGGCGTCCTCATCATTCGGACGGGTCCGCATCGTCGGGGAAAAAAAACGCTTCCACGCGCTTCTTGCTGCCACCTTCAACAGTAATGCGGTCCTGGGCCCTGTAAAGCGTGATCTTGGCGCCGCTGATGGTATTGGGGCCGTCGATGATGGTGGCCTGATCGCCCAGCAGGGTCAGGGTTTCATCTTCGGCTGAATAGCGCGCCTTGTCCGACGTGGCGGTCCGCCCGTCGAAAAGAATTTCGACATTGCCTTCCGCCTCGATATCCTGGATGCGGCCGGTTTCGCCCGCGGCGGTCGCGGGGGCTTCCTCCCCCCCCCGATACCAGACCTTGAGCCGCTCCGAGGTGATCACCGTCTGCCCCTGAACCACCTTGACATTCCCCCGGAAGGCGAAGGTGCGGTCGCGGTTGTCGGCCTCCATCGTATCGGCCGTGATCTGAATCGGTTCCCGGCTGTTCAGAGGGGATGCCAGCGGTCGCTGCTGGGCCTGAAGGGCGGCGGGCAGCCCTGCCAGCACCAACAGCATCCCCGTTGCCAGCGCCATGCGCCGGCCCCACTTAAAAGGGTAATGCTTGGTTTCCACGGAAAACCCCCTTTACGGATCCTTCCAGATGGGCGGTTTCGCTTTCCAGATCGACGCGCATGGCGTCGGCCTGCAATTCCAGGGACCGTCCGGTAATGGTGACCGGCACCGGAATGCGGATCCGGCGCCGGGCCTGATCGTAGGCCAATTCCTCGGTGTTCAGGGTATAGTCGGCGTCCTGGACGACCACATCCCCGGCGATCTCGATATCGTTGGTCACGGTGTTCAGCCGACCACGGCGGCCCTGCACCGTGACCTCGCTGCCGTCTTCCCGGAAGAACACGACCCGCACCTCTTCCAACGTGACCGATTGCGCGCTGTCGCTGTAATTGGCGGAAGCCGCCTCCAGGCTCCAGGTCTTGCGGCCGTCCTCGGTTGCCGTGTGCTGGATCTCGTCGATGGCGATATCGGCGCCTTCGGGGAGCGCTTCCACCAGCGCCGCCGGGTTGTCGGCAAACTTCCGATATTGGATGAAGACCACCACCAGCACCCCGAACAACAGCGCGATGCCGATCAACAGCACGCGGGTCAATGTGCGTTTCGAGCTCAGCATGGCGCTTCATCTGCCAGGCGACACGATTGGATAGCAGCCTCCTGTTGCGCCGCGCGTGCGGTCGTGCAAGGTGAACACGACATCCCGGTTTTCCGCGGGGGAGTGGTTGCCACGGCCTGCGGGCGGTGGGGCCTGTGACAATCCGATGCCTGTTTATCGGCGGCCTGCGATTGCGATCGAGCTTTCCTTTAGCGCGGGGTCCGGGAAAAGTCAACAAACGAAACTTTGCCTTGATTATCGATACGTTACCTGTTAGCGTAGCGCGTTAATTTTAACCTTGCAAAGGTGGGAACGGCGTGAAATCGAAACAGAAAATGTCATTCCGATGGATACTGTTGGTCATTGCGGTGCTGCCGCTGTTGTTCCTGGGGGGTCTGCTGCTGACGCGCCTGGAGGGCAGCGCCCCGGTGGTCACGCATGACCTCGACGCGCCGTTTGTCGGCGCACCGCGGGACATCGTGCTGGACATCCTCGAAGACGGCCGCGGGCTGCAAAGCGTGCAGGTGGTGGTGTCCCAGGAGGGAAAGGAGATCCTTCTGGAGGAAACCCGGTTCGAGGGATCGATGCTGTGGGGCGGCAGCGGCGTGATGAGCCACCGTCTTACAGTGCCCCTGGATGCCCGCGCCCTGGCCCTCAAAGACGGCGATGCCCGGATGCGCATCGAAGTGCGGGACTATTCCTGGCGCAACTGGTGGCACGGCAATCAGACGGTGGAAGAGGTCCCCCTGGTGGTGGACACCCGCGCGCCCCAGATCGAGGTTCTCAGCCGCCTGCACTATGTCCACCAGGGCGGCAGCGGTGCCGTGGTCTACCGGCTTTCGGAAACCTGTCCCACCCACGGGATCCGGGTCGGCGATCGCTTTTTCCCGGGGTTTCCGGCCGGGGACGCGGACCCCAAGCTGATGACGGCCCTCTTTGCGGTGGCCTATGATCAGGGGGGCGATACCCCGGTGCTGGCATCGGCCACGGACTTTGCCGGCAACCAGACCGCGATGGGGTTTCATTGCCGCATCCGTTCGAAGGCTTTCCGCAAGGATGTGCTTGAAATTTCGGATACCTTCATCCGCAACAGCATGGTCCCGCTGCTGGCCGCACAGGGCGGGGCGCAGGCCGACGGGGGGGATCTCCAAGCGGTTTTTCTGGCGGTCAACCGCGAAATGCGCCAGGCCAACTATGAAACCCTTACGGCCCTGGGGCGGCGGTCCGCCGGCGAAAAACTGTGGGAAGGCGCTTTCCTGAGGCTGCCCAATGCGGCCAACCGGGCCCAATTCGCCGATTATCGCACCTACCGCTATCAGGGGGCCGTGATCGACCGCCAGGTGCACCTGGGAATCGATCTGGCCTCGATCCAGCAGGCGCCCGTACCGGCCGCCAACAGCGGCCGGGTGGTGTTTGCCGACAATGTCGGGATCTACGGCAACACCGTGGTCATCGACCATGGCCTGGGCCTGTTCAGCCTGTACTCCCACTTGAGTTCGATCGCCGCGGCAGCCGGCACCCGTGTCACGAAAGGGGATGTCCTCGGCCACACCGGCACCACCGGACTGGCCGTCGGGGACCATTTGCATTACGGCATGATGGTTCACGACACGTTCGTCAACCCGATCGAGTGGTGGGACGCCCACTGGATCGACGACAATATCGTGAACAAGCTGGCCTTGGTGCCCCAGAACACCCCGAAGCAGAACTAGTGCCGATCCAGCCCCGCCGCAGGACGGCGGGGCTGGATGATCAACCCCATAAGGAACATCCAAATGGCCCCTCTGGACGGACACGCCCCAGGTGGCCGAGCGCCAGAGCATTTAACGAGGGATGGGATCCGGTCATGCGAAAACACAAGGTGGTCAAGACTTACGCGGAGATCAACCAGCGCATCAAATCCGGCGACGTGGTGGTGGTAACGGCCGAGGAGATGATCGATATCGTGCGCGACGAGGGGGCCGAGGAGGCGGCGCGCCACGTGGACGTGGTGACCACCGGCACTTTCGCCCCCATGTGCTCCTCCGGTGCGTTCATCAATTTCGGGCCGGTGACGCCGACCATCAAGGCCTCCAAGGTCTGGTTCAACAACGTGCCGGCCTATGGCGGCCTGGCCGCGGTGGACTGTTACCTCGGCGCCACGGAACCCTGCGACGACGATCCCTTGAACCGGGTCTACCCGGGGGAATTCCGCTACGGCGGCGGCCACGTCCTTCAGGATCTGGTGGCCGGAAAATCCGTGCACCTGAAAGCCATGGGCTACGGCACCGACTGCTACCCCCGCACCCATCTGGAAAAAGAGGTCACCCTGAAGGATTTGCCCCATGCGACCCTGGTGAACCCGCGCAACGGCTACCAGAACTACAATTGCGCGGTGAACCTGTCCAAGAAGACGGTCTACACGTACATGGGGACCTTGAAGCCGCGTGCCGCCAACGCCAATTTCTGCTCGGCCGGCCAGTTGAGCCCGCTGTTCAACGACCCTTACTACAAGACCATCGGCATCGGCACGCGGATTTTTCTGGGCGGCGGCATCGGCTACGTGATCGGGGCCGGGACCCAGCACAAACCCACCGCCTCCCGCAGCCCCATGGGGGTGCCGCTGACCCCCGCGGGAACCCTCAGTGTCACGGGCGACCTGAAACGGATGAGCGCCAAATGGCTCGTGGGGGCCAGTATCCAGGGCTACGGCTGCTCGCTTTCGGTGGGCCTGGGCATTCCCATACCGATCTTGAACGAAGAAATGGCCCGCTACACGGCCGTCTCCGACGCGGATCTCTTTACGCCGATTGTCGACTACAGCCATGACTATCCCAACGGGACGGGCAAGACCCTGGGCCAGATCAGTTATGCCGAGCTGCGCGGGGGCAGCATCGAGTTGAACGGCCAAAGCGTTCAGAGCGTGCCGCTGTCCAGCATGGTGCGGGCACGCGAGATTGCCGGCATGTTGAAGGATTGGATTGCCAAAGGCAAATTTTTCATCGGAGAGCCCCAGGCCACCTTGCCGTCCGGTTGACGACCGGCGTCCGCCCCGTCGGCAGCGGTCCGGGCGCCTGCTTGAGCACGCCGACCATGCCTGAAACCTACCGCGCTTTCATTGCGCTGACCTTGCCGCCGCCGGTGCGCGCCCACCTGGCCGAGGTCCAGAACTGCCTGGCCGGCCAGGGGGTTCGTGGCCGGTGGGTGCGGCCCGAAAGCATGCACCTGACCCTCAAATTCCTGGGGTCCCTGTTGCCGGAGGCGCTTCCCGGGCTGGTATCGGCCCTGGCGCCGGTGGCCACCGCCTGCCCCCCTCTGGCACTGTCCACCCTGGGGTTGGGCGGTTTCCCGCGCCTTGGTCGGGCGCGGGTCTTGTGGCTGGGTATCGGTGGTGAATGCGATCGCCTGGCCGCGCTGCAGCAGGCCATCGATGCCGCCCTGGCGCCGTTGGACTGGCCGCCGGAGAGGCGCCCCTTCCAGGGGCACCTGACCCTGGCCCGCGCCAAAGGCCGGGGCCTGTTCGGCGGGGATGCCGCCCACGGTCTCACCCAGTGCGAACCCGTGACGGGGGTTGCCTTCACGGCCGATCGATTGACCCTCTACCGCAGCCGGCTGCGCCCCGGGGGCGCGGTCTACGAGGTGCTTCACCAATGGCGGTTGTGACCGGGCGCGGCGGAACGGTATCGCGGGCCGCAATGCCTGCCGCTGCAGTTCGCTGTTGCGATGCGATACCGAAAATTGATACGAAGGGTTGTTTTTTTCAGCCTACGAGGAGGAAATCCATGCCCATTGCACCGGATAAGGAAAAAGCGGTTAATTCGGCCATGATCCAGATCGAGCGCCAGTTCGGCAAAGGGGCCATCATGCGCCTGGGGTCCCAGGAAGTGGTCAACGTGCCGGCGGTCTCCAGCGGATCCCTGGCTTTGGACAAGGCCCTGGGGATCGGCGGCTTGCCCCGGGGGCGGGTGCTCGAAATCTACGGCCCGGAGTCCAGCGGCAAGACCACTCTGGCCCTGCACGCCGTGGCCGAGTTTCAGAAGTTGGGCGGCATCGCCGCTTTCATCGATGCGGAGCACGCCCTGGATACGACCTACGCCCGCAACCTGGGGGTCAACTGCGACGAACTGCTCGTGTCCCAGCCCGACACGGGGGAGCAGGCTCTCGAAATCGCCGACATGCTCGTGCGCAGCGGCGCGGTGGACATCATCGTCATCGACTCGGTGGCCGCCCTGGTGCCGCGCGCCGAAATCGAGGGGGAGATGGGCGATTCCCACATGGGCTTGCAGGCCCGTCTCATGTCCCAGGCCCTGCGCAAGCTGACCGGCACCATCGGCAAGACCAAGACCTCGATCATTTTCATCAACCAGATCCGCATGAAGATCGGCATCGTCTTCGGCAATCCGGAAACCACCACAGGCGGCAACGCGCTGAAGTTCTACGCCTCCCTGCGGCTGGATATCCGGCGCATCGGGGCCATCAAGGAAGGCCAGGAGGTGACCGGCAGCCGCACCCGGGTGCGGGTGGTCAAGAACAAGCTGGCGCCCCCCTTCCAGGAGGCGGAATTCGATATCATCTACGGCGAAGGGATTTCCAAGACGGGTGAAATTCTCGACGTCGGGGTGGAATGCGGGATCATCGACAAGAGCGGTTCCTGGTATTCCTACAAGGGCGAGCGCATCGGGCAGGGACGCGCCAATGTAAAGAACTTCTTCGACAATAACGACGATATTTACCAGGAAGTGCTGCACAGCGTCCGCCAGAAGCTGGGCTTCGAAAAGGCCCCCGAAGCCGAGACCGAAGCGGCCGCGGGTGAGAAGAAGCGCTAGCCCAATCGCGGATTATGCTTTGCCAGGGGCCGCCCGACGCCGGTCGGTCGGCCGCCGAGGAGACATCACCATGACGGGAAACGAAGCGCGGCAGACGTTTCTGGACTATTTTGCCAAACACGACCATCGAAAAGTCAGAAGTTCTTCCCTGGTGCCGGCCGACGATCCGACCCTGCTGTTCACCAATGCCGGCATGGTGCAGTTCAAACGCACCTTTCTCGGCGAAGAAAAGCGCGGCTACAAGCGCGCCGTGACCTCGCAGAAATGCGTGCGGGCCGGGGGCAAGCACAACGATCTGGAGAACGTGGGCTACACCGCCCGCCATCACACCTTTTTCGAGATGCTGGGCAACTTCTCCTTCGGCGACTATTTCAAGGAAAAGGCCATCGAATTCGCCTGGGACCTGCTGACCAACGGCTACGGGCTGCCCGCCGACAAACTGTGGGTTTCGATCTATCTGGACGACGACGAGGCCCACGACCTGTGGCGCGGCCTGGTGGGCGTGCCCGAGGAGCGCATCGTGCGCCTGGGGGAGAAGGACAACTTCTGGGCCATGGGCGACACCGGCCCCTGCGGGCCCTGCTCTGAAATCCACCTGGACCGGGGCGGCCCCTGCGACCTCGGCAACCCCGATTGCGGCGTCGACTGCGACTGCGACCGCTTCCTCGAGATCTGGAACCTGGTCTTCATGCAGTTCAACCGCGATGCCTCCGGCAACATGGAGCCCCTGCCCAAGCCCAGCATCGACACCGGGCTGGGGCTGGAGCGGCTGGCGTCCGTCCTGCAGGACGTGGCCTCCAATTTCGATACGGACCTGATCCTGCCCATCATCCGCCGCACCGAAGAACTGGCCGGGCGGCCGATGAGCGAATCCGAGGCCACGGCGGTGGCCATGAAAGTGATCGCCGACCACAGCCGCGCCGCCGCCTTTCTGATCGGCGACGGCGTCCTGCCCTCCAACGACGGCCGCGGGTACGTCCTGCGCCGGATCATGCGGCGGGCCATCCGCTACGGCCGCAACATCGGCCTGACCAAGCCCTTTCTGTACGACACGGCCCGGGAAGTGATGACCCTCATGCAGCCGGCCTACCCGGAACTGGCCGAGGCCGAAACCTACATCACGAGCGTCATCGAAAACGAGGAAGTGCGCTTTTCGGAAACCCTCGATCACGGCCTGCGGGTCTTGAACGACGCCCTGGGGGAGCTGCGGGCCCGGGGCCGGAAGGAAGTGCCGGGGGATGTGATTTTCAAGCTCTACGACACCTTCGGCTTCCCGGTGGATATCGTCCGCGACGTGGTGCGCGACGAGGGCCTGCACCTGGACATGGACGGCTTCGATGCGGCCATGGCCCACCAGCGGGAACAGTCGCGCTCCGTGGCGGCCTTCAGCGCCACCAGCGAAGCCTACCGGACCCTTACGGCCGAGGGGTTCAAGCCCGAATTCCGGGGCTACGACGCCCTCACGGCCGACAGTCGGGTGCTCCTGCTGGTCCAGGACGGCCAGGCCGCGGATGCGGCTGCGGCCGGCGAGGCGGTGGAGATCGTCGCCGAAGCGACCCCCTTTTACGGGGAGGCCGGCGGACAGGCCGGCGACAGGGGGGTGATCACCTCCCCCCAGGGCGGGGATTTGAAGGTGGACGTCCTGGACACCGTCAAGGACCCCACGGGACTGATCATCCACAAGGGCCGGGTGGTCGCCGGGCGCATCGCCCAAGGCGATCCGATCCGCCTGGCGGTGGATGGGGAAGCCCGCCGGGCCACCGCCCGCAACCATACCGCAACCCACATTCTGCACGCCGTGCTCAAGGAAATTTTGGGCGATCACGTCAAGCAGGCCGGCTCCCTGGTGGCACCGGAGCGGCTGCGCTTCGACTTCACCCATTTTTCGCCCATCGCCGCCGAAACCCTGGCCGAGATCGAGACCCGGGTGAACCTGCGGATCCTGGAAAACGTCCCCGCCCAGACCGAAGAGATGGAGGCTGAGAAAGCCTTTCAGTCCGGTGCTACGGCGCTTTTCGAAGAAAAGTACGGCGATCGGGTGCGGGTGGTTTCCCTGTCGGATTTCAGCAAGGAGCTTTGCGGCGGGACCCATGTATCCCGCACGGGGGACATCGGCTGTTTCAAAATCACCGCCGAGTCGAGCGTGGCGGCCGGTGTGCGCCGGATCGAAGCCCTGACGGGCCTGGCCGCCCTGCGCCATGTGCAGCAGGTGGACGCCGCCCTGCAGGAGGCCGCCCACCGCTTGAAGGACGCCCCCCAGAACGTCACCGCGCGCATCGACAAACTGCTCGGCGAGCAGCGGGTCCTGGA
Source organism: uncultured Desulfobacteraceae bacterium (assembly GCA_964392545.1). Taxonomy (GTDB): domain Bacteria; phylum Desulfobacterota; class Desulfobacteria; order Desulfobacterales; family UBA5852; genus JABZFP01. Next base: position 465 of record CAYMQN010000071.1, on the reverse strand, counting down.
AAAGGAGATCGTGCGCCTCAAGGCGGCGGTGGCCTCGCGTTCGGTGGCCGAAGCGGACCGGGATATCCAGGAAGTGAACGGGATCAAGGTGCTGGCGCGCAAGGTCGACGTGGACAGCCCGGCCGCCCTGCGGGACATGGTCGACCGCTTTCGCGACAAACTGGGATCGGGCATCGTGGTGCTGGGCGCGCCGAGCCGCGGCAAGGCCCTGCTGATCGTGGGCATAACGCCGGACCTGACCGAACGCTACCACGCCGGCCGGATCGTCAAGGCCCTGGCCGCCATGGTGGGCGGCGGCGGCGGCGGCAAACCCGACCTGGCCCAGGCCGGCGGCACCCAGCCCGAGAAGCTGGATGCGGCCATCGACAAGGCCTGCGAGGTGATTGCCGGGACGTCATCCGGGAGTTGAACCAACATTTCACCGTCATCCCGGTGGAAGAGGCTGTGTCGCAATTTGCACGAAAG